>WQSP01000205.1 GCA_009787795.1 Treponema sp. | reverse complement strand
GTATCGGCAGGCGAATCAAAAAACAAGCTGTGCGTGCCGGGAACGCTGCCAAGACGCAGGCTTGGAAAATGAAGCTCGTCTGGCGCAGGCTTTCGGTTCATTGTTTCCCAAACGATTTTGTTTTTTCGTTCGGTTAAAGAGAGCACGCCTTCTGCCAAAACTTTTGCCGTTCCCGAGGGGCTGTCCATTTTTTTATTGTGATGCATTTCAAGCCCTGCAATATCGTATTCGGAAAAATTGTTTACCATTTTTACCGCGTGCCACGCGATCTGAAAAAACAGGTTTACGCCGATGGAAAAATTCGATGCCCAAAATACCGCGCTGTCGGAATTTTGGACCGCCTTTTGCACTTCTTCCATGTTTTCATGCCAGCCGGTTGTCCCGACTACCGCAGGAATTTTCCTTTCTGCAAGCGCGAGAATGTTTGCGACAGCCGTGTCGGGCTGGGTAAATTCGATCGCGGCATCAACGGAACTAAAGTCCGTAAAGGCAATCGATTTAAAAATTAATTTTGAGCCTGCAGTTTCCGCCGCAAACGGATCTACAATTACAGAGATTGTATGTCCGTGCGATGTTGCAATCTGTTCAATCATTTTTCCCATTTTGCCGTAACCGATTAATGCAATATTCATAATTACCTCTCAATTTGTTCAGTCTTGGTCCATTTTTTGGGCATCAAAGAAATCGATGTGCAGGGCATTCACGGTTTCCGCAGCTTCCGTGTCGTTTACTATAAAGCTGATGTTCACCTTGCTTGCTCCCTGCGAAATCATCTGCACAGGCACGCCGATTAGCTGGCATGTCCTGAAAGCCCTTGCCAGTATTTCGGACGAGCGTTTTACATTGCCGATTATCGAGACAATCGCTTTTCCTGTCTTTACTTCCACGCTCGCGATTTTGCCGAGTTCCTTTTTGACTTCCGCCAAGTCATAAGCGGCATCCAGAGTGATCGAAACCGAAACTTCGCTTGTTGCAACCATGTCGATGGAAATGCTGTTCTTTGCAAAAATGGAAAACACTTCCGCAAGAAAACCGAATTGACCCAGCATCCTTGTCGAGACAATGTCCACAAGCGTTACCTTGTGTTTGGAAGTAATGGCGCGAACGACAGGGCTGTTTTTTGCAATTACGCTTTCTATTCTTGTGCCGGGCGCGTTGATATTATACGAATTTTTTACAAGTACCGGCGTTCCTGTTTTCATGCACGGCTGCATCGCCCTTGGGTGAAGAACCTGCGCGCCGAAGTATGCAAGTTCCGCCGCTTCGGCATAGGTAACGTGACCGACGGGTTTTGTGTTTTTTACAATGCGGGGGTCTGCGGTGAGTATGCCGTCGACATCTTTCCAAACCTGAACTTCGTCGGCTTTGCAGGCGGCGGCAATCATTGTTGCCGACAAATCGGAACCTCCGCGTCCAAGCGTCGTGATGCTTCCGCCTGAGTCTTTCGCGATAAATCCCGTAACGATCGGGACAACGTTTCCTTTAATAAGCGGCAGAATTTTTCCAGGTATTATATCCCAGCTTTCCTTTAGAAGCTCCGCCTGTGTATAATTTGAATCCGACAAAAATCCCAAATCGAACGCGTCAAAGGCTTTTGCGTTCATGCCAATCGATTCAAAAAATGCCGCCGCAATCCTTACGCTGAGTCTTTCGCCGAACGAGACAAGATAATCTTTCGTGCGCGGCGTAAGCTCGCGGATAAGGGCTATACCCGACAATAAACGGGAAAGCTCGTCCAAAAGAGCGGCAATGTCTTTTTGAACGGCGGTAAGTTTTAATGCCTTGACAGTCTCCTGATGAAGCTTTTCAACGCCCTTAACGTCAACCTTGCCTTCTTTTAGCGCCAAATCGGCGGCTTCCAGAAGATGGTCTGTTGTGTCACCCATCGCGGACAGAACAACAGCAGGTTTTTTTTCCAATTGTGTTTTTACAATATCTGACACATGGCGCAAACGGGACGCATCGGCAACAGAACTTCCGCCAAACTTCATTACTATCATTTTAAATTTCCACCTTGGCTTCAATTATACAGACTTGAGTAATGTTCTTCAATAAGGAAATACAAGGTGAAAAAAATACAAGGCTGAGACATAAGGTATCAAAAACTGAGCCAAAATGAACTTCCTTATTGGAATTATTTTGGAAGGAAGAGAACCAAACCTACCAGATTTGAGACACTTCATACCGTTGGATATTTTCGTCAACGGTAATGAGTGTCATTTCTTCGGCTTGAGCGGTTGCGACAAGCAAACGATCAAAGGGGTCTCGATGAATCATTGGCAGAGTTTCAAGAGCAGTAAGGTGAGAAAGTTTTATGGGGAGAATGATAAAACCGTTGATTTCAGCATCAGATATGAAATCCTTTGTTTTTCCGTCAATATCCAACTTTCCAATGCTAAGTTTAATAGTAACCTCCCATGCGGACGCTATACTGAGGTATTTAATATTGGAAATATCAAGAATTGTTCTTTTCGCAGTATCAGAAAGCGCGTCATTCCCATTAAAAAACC
>WQSP01000204.1 GCA_009787795.1 Treponema sp. | reverse complement strand
ATTTTGCGTAATCTCCCTGAAAAAACGCGATTCTGAGGGTGTAGAATAACGCCCTGTGCGACATTTCCATATAATTTGTTCTTCGCATGGTATTCATTGCGATTGTAATAAAAGACTCGGAAAGCTGCATATCGCCCTGATAAAACTTTATTTCTCCAAGAGCAAGATCGTCTTCTCCGTTTTCGAAAGAAATGTAACATTTGGACATACTCTCGACGCTTTGTTTTAACGCGCCCAAGTAATCAAAAAGCGATCCCTTTCTTGACGCGCTTACCGCGCACAACCACGGATTGGGAGAGCGCGCTATTAAATTTCCAGGGTCAATAGGCTTAGGATAGCATTTGCTTAATTTTTCGATATAAACATGGAAATCGTAAACATCGGTTTTCATATTTAATCCCACGCGTACAATGCTCCAGCAATAATAAACGCTGGTTAAGGAGCTTCTTCTGAATGGAAGACCATCAGGCATTTTTAAAAACATATCTTCATAGTATGCGGCTTTTTTATCGGCTTCTTCGGAAAGTCCCTGACATATCAATGTGCGCAAATGCGTAGAGGCAAGATATATAACAGTATTGTACGCTTCCTGCGGAGCGTTTCTTAAAATAACTTCGGCATAACGCGCGATATCAAACGGTATCTGCGAAGATGAACCCATAAACATGTCAACAATCGCCTTATAGTTCGAAATTTTTTCGTAATAGGAAAGCGCGTCAATTTTAAAACCGTTCTTGTTGCACCAGGCTCCTGCAATTGTATATGTATCGTGCTTTTGGCTTTCTGTAAGCAGATTTTGTTTTGTTGTTAAAAATTCCAGAAACAGCGGATGAATTAAAAACGCGTTAATATAACTGTCTATGCGCACATAGGCGTTTTGCTTTTCAAGTTCCGAAACGATGTGTTCATCCGCTCCTGCCAAAAGCGCGATTAAATCAACAGACAAATGATCGATTAACGAAAGACGCACCAAAAAATCCTGAAGACGCGCGGAAATTGTCTGCCATATTTCTATTTCCATAAAACGGAAAATATTCGATTTCATCGCGTTTCTAAGATAGCCTTCGTAACCCGGCGCTTTTTTAAACGAACGCGCAATGTAGTTAAGCGCAAACGCCCAACCCTCGGTATCCTGCATGATTTTTCGCAGATTGTCGGGAGAGAGCGTAATGTCATGCATGCGAAAATACTGCGCAACTTCATTTTCTGTGAACATAAGCTCATCTTCGCTGACATTAAAAATGCGTCCTGCAGACGCAAGTCCCGCGATGTTGATGCGCGGAGTGGAGCGCGAAATTAATATAAGAGTAGTACCGATTGGCAGATTGCGAATTCCTTCTTCTATAAAGCGGATAAGTTCCGGGCTTTCGATATAGTGGCAATCGTCAAAAACGATGATGCGTCTTTTTTTATCCGAGAGATCGCGGAGCAAATCTGTAAACTGCTGTATTTTTTCCTGCGTGTCGGGAAATCCGAGCTTTGCAATCGAAGCCGAAAACGACGCATTGTTTATTTGAGTCATACTGAAACAAAAGTTTTCCCAAAAACGTCCGCCCACATTATCGCGGTCGGATAGCTGCACCCAAACAGTAACAGCCTGATATTCCTTTACAAAGTCGTGAATGGCGGTTGTCTTGCCGTAACCCGCTCCCGCGCAGACAACAATCATCGGATACTTCATTGCCTCTGTAAATAATGCATTCAATCTTGAGCGCCCAAAATGGAAATTGTCCTGACCTGGTTTAATGTCGGGCAAATTCAAAGATTGATAGTAGGCCCTCGTCATTTCTTGTTAAGCTCCCTGTTTTAATAATGGCAAAGTTCAAAATTATATAAAAAAGTTATAATAATCCTAACTAACCAATATTTTATTGTCAATTAACAATTTGAACAATTTTTTAATTTATTATATTTTATATTAATATTTTTTTAAAAACGTTCGCTGTGAGGTTAAAAAAAGTCGCTCCGGGTATACGCGCAAGCTTTATAAGCGGCCGCTTGGCATTGGTTGACAATAAATCGGCACTCCTATAGATTAGCCATACGATGGAAACCCTGCAAAAAATCGGAACATGGATGCCTCAGCTTCTGCGCGGAGCCGGAATTACGGTATCTTTGACGGTTCTTTCGGTGAGCGCAGGGCTTTTCCTGGGTTTTTTCCTTGCCTTGGGAAAAATTTCCAAAAAAAGACCATTAAGCCTGATTTGCGGCGCTTATATTTTCTTTTTCCGCGGCACGCCTCTTTTAATGCAGCTTTTCTTTATCTATTACGCTCTTCCAACGATAATTCCCGCACTTACAATTAACAGCCGTTTTATAGCCGCCTTCATCGCCTTTTCGCTCAACTGCGCCGCTTACTGCGCGGAAATCATCAGGGCGGCGATTCAAAGCATCGATAAAGATCAGTTTGAGGCAAGCCGCGTTCTTGGCTTGAGTTACATGCAGACAATGCGTCATGTAATTATTCCGCAGGCGATAAGAAGGCTCATTCCGCCTGTCGGCAACGAATTCATCATGATGCTAAAAGACGTATCCCTTGTCTCGAT
>WQSP01000203.1 GCA_009787795.1 Treponema sp. | reverse complement strand
GGGTTTCGCGCGCTTTTTCGCGCAGCGGGCGGTTTTTGCTCTTTTCATTCAAGGGGTCTTGTGTCTTTCCGCGACGGTCTTGCCGTTGCAATTTTAAGCAAGGACATTCTGGAAGACAGAATAAAATGTTTCGAGAGAAAACAACAATGGAAACCGAAGGGAAAATGTCCTGTCTGTATCGAAAAAGAAAAAATCGAAGACGAGTATCTTGATTTTCTTTGCAATTCAAACGGCAATACGCCCGAAGAACAGGAGCTGCGCATATTTTTTACCAACAGCGACGGACTTTGCGCTCCTCATTACGCGGGGCTTCTTTTTACCTTGAAGGGCGCCAAAAGAAATCCGCCCGTATGGATAAAGAATTTCCAAGAGCATAAATTCAGCGAATTGTATAAAAGACTGGATGTATTCACAGAGCTTTCCGCTTATGGCAGACAAAACGAATTCAAGCAATTAAGCGAAAAAGATCAGCTTGTATGGAAAGAAGCGGCGGCCTGTTTGACAGAACATATTGAATAGGTTCATTAAATGAAAAAATTGTGTGCGGTTTTATTTATGGGTTTTGTTTTTGCAAATTGCACAAGCTCTCCAAAACATATCGAAAGCATTCCGCTGAAATATCCTGTCATTCTGGTTCATGGAATAGTTGCGCATGACAGATGGGATTTTTTTTCGTTCTGGGGAAGAATTCCGTCCATATTGGAAGAAAGGGGAGTGCGCGTATTTTTTGGAAATACCGACTCGTGGGGAACTTATGAATCGAATGCCGCAATTTTAAAAGAGACAATTGACGCGGTATTGCAGTCGACAAACAGCGAAAAGGTGAATATAATCGCCCATTCCAAAGGCGGACTTGATTCGCGGTATTTTCTATGGAAGTACGATTACGGAGACAAAGTTGCAAGCCTTACAACAATGTCAACTCCGCACCGGGGAGCCGAAATAGCGGATGTTGTATGGGAACAAAGAATTGTTCACACAGAATTCGGAATGAAAATACTCAAACTTTTCGGAGAAATGTACGGAGATCAAAATCCCGACCTTTACAATGTCGGTTATGCGCTTTCTACCGACAACATGGAAAAATTCAACGAAGAAGTTGTTTTGGACCATAGGGTTTACTTTCAAAGCATATACAGCGTTATAAGAAGGTCAACAGACGATTTAATGTTCTATAACAGCCATCGTTACATAAAAAGAATAACAGGCGAAAACGACGGAGTGGTAAGCGAACATTCGGCAGCTTGGGGTGAAAATATAATTAAAATCGAAACGCCGCTCAATCATATCGAGATTATCGATATTAAAATGAGAAAAATTTCCGGGCTTGACGTTCCCGACATCTATATCGGTATTTTGAATAATCTTGCAGAAAAAGGTTTTTAATTCTGTTCGCGGGCTTCGCTTAATCGTTCCACAACAGGCGAAAGCGCGCGAAGACGAACAACTCTTCCGCCTCCGTTCACCCTGTGTCTGTAAATGTCTCCGTCGTTTGTAAAAGGAACTTCCTCTCCCGTAAACGGAGGCGACCTTCTTTGCGTCCAGCGAAGGGAGGGGTCTTTTAGGGAGATTGCCGGGTTTGCAGGATCAAAATAAATGAACGATTCATGCGCTCCCCTTTCATCCTGCGGCGCCACATTTGTGCATTGCAGATAACGAATGACTCCCCTTGTAAGGTTTATCGACTGAATGATCGCGGAATGAACCACTGTGCCTTCGATATCCCTAAAAAGAATTACATCGGCGGGACGAAGGTTTCGTATTTCGTCATTGACGGCAATTAACTGGGAGCTTCGTGAATTAAAAAATGCGGTTCCAATGTATCTTGCAGGATTTGCGCCTGGCGGAGCGCCAAGGGATCGATCCAAAATTCTGCTAAGATCGACATTGCCCTGACTTGCAACATGCGAAAGAATGTGCCAGACAAACCCCGAGCAGTCTACGCCGATTCTTCCAATGCAATACAAGTAATTATAAACGTCGCTTTCAAGCGCGCCTCTGCCCGACACCAACGCATGAGGCCTGTGTGGAAGCCCTCTGTGAACGCCCGATTTTATTCTCGATATAATAAATAAATCGCTTGTGCTTGTCCATGCCGGTTCTGTCATGTCAAAAATGATAACCTGTTCGCGTCCCGAAGAAAGCGCGTTTAGGTATCCAGCAAAATCTTCTGAGTTCAGAATTTCCTCTATGGCAGGCCATATTTCCTGCGGGCTTCCCTTGCCTCCGTTAAAAATGTTCCAGCCTCTTGCAAGCAAAGTGTCGCGCTCGCTGTTCATGGCAAACGGAAGGCGTATGTTCATTATTCTGCCGCCGATTATCCGCGTTATGAAAAACTGCCTGTACGCTTCTTCGATGACGTTTTCTATCCCGTTCCCCCAAAGTCTGGACGAATCGGAAAACGAAGCAAGATAATCTTCCTGCGCATTGATATTTTGGGTGCTAAATGTAAAGAGTAGATTAACCACTAACCACACGAACATTACGAACTTGCTGTTTGATTTCGAACACCGGATTCGTGGTTCTTGTTCGTGCTGGTTCGTGGTAAAATTCTTTTT
>WQSP01000202.1 GCA_009787795.1 Treponema sp. | reverse complement strand
CACGAACAAAATAATAAGAAACATGATAATTACTTTGGGATGCTTAATCGCAAAATCCGAAATTTTCATTCTGAAACTTCCGATAAAATATTCAGTTTTTGTCCTGCCGTTATAAAATGCTGTCCTTCAAGAATGAATACCCTGTCCTTAAACTCGGAAGGAATCTGAAAAAAATCGTTGTTAAAAAATTCGGAAGTCATTTCCATGTATTGCGATATGTTGTCTTCCGTTGCATACCATAGCCTGTTTTGCGATGCCAATGCCCTGAACGGAAGATAATAAACATCCTCGCGTTTCTCAAGCGTAAATATTACATTTACAAACATGCCGGGACGAAGACCGTGTTCGGCTCCGTTTGGAATTTCGTATTCAACCAAAAAACTCCGGTTCTCGGGCGACACATACGGAGCCAGGCTGTACGGTACAAGATCAAAAGACACTTCGTTTCCAAGAGCGGGAACCATAAGGCGCACGGACATGGTTTCCCAATTTTCCGCAAAGAATTTGTAATTGATTTCGGGGATTGCGGCTTTTATTTTTAAACTTGCAAGATCGCCCAGAGTGACAAGAGGGCTTCCCGTACCGACAAGGCTTCCTTCGGTGCCGTGAATCATCAGTACGGTTGCTTTCATGGGAGCGCGGATTCTTGCATAATCAACGTTGAGCTGCGCAAGTTCAAATTGCGCCCTTGCAACTTCAAACGCCATTCTTGCCTCGTCGTAACTTTGGCGCGATACGCCCTGATTTTGATAAACCTGACTGATTCTTTCAAAAGTTGCGCGGGCTGTCATAAAGGCGGACTGCGCCTGAAGGTATGTAAGCTGATAAGGCGATGAATCAACCTGAGCGAGAACCTGTCCCTCGTTTACTTCATCGCCCGCCTTGACGCTTAGCGCCATAAGAAGACCGCCGACCCTCGGCACCATAGTGACAAGGCGAACAGTCTCAACCTGACTTGTTATTCGTAATGTTTTTTCAAGGCTGCCGTGAATCGGCTTTATCGTTATAACGGGAGCGAAGAACTCTTCATCAATCGACTTTTCCCTTAGGATGACTGCGAAAAGAATTACAAGAAAAAGAAGGGTAAGACCTGCAAAAACACCCGATTTGACAGGGGATTTCCTGATTTTTGATAAAAAGTTCATGCTTGTATTATATTAACAATTAATATATAATGCAATTATACGGAAAGACACTTGCTAAAAAAATTACCAAAAAAAGGATGAAATTATGATAGGTTTGCATTTTGTAATTTGTGAAAAATCATTAAATTCCATCGGCGAAACCGCTGTTTACATGGCAAAAGACGGCGACAGTTATGCCATTATACTGACAGGAAAAAATACCGCAGGGTTCAAGGCGACAGACATCGGCGACGGAAAATTTCGCGCGGAGCTTGTCCATGAAAACGCCGTGATTATCCGCAAGCATTTTCCGTGGACAATGCCCGTAAAAGGCTTGATAAAATTTCAAAGCGTCGGAATGGGCGAACGCAAGAGTTTGTCTGTCCCCGAAAATGTCAATTTGTTCAAGAACAGCGAAATCTTTCCCGTGTTTGCCCAGGCCGCTTCCCGTGAATTTTTGGATGAAGCGCTTGATGCCGCCACGTTTGCCGTGTTTCGCGAAGGAATGAAAAAGGGATACGGAGCGGATGCGGAACATGTAAAAACAAAAGAAGAGATCGAACATGCGTTGTCCCTCGGGTATAAAATGATAACGCTTGACTGCAGCGATCATGTAAAGGAAAGCAAAACGGAGATATCTCAAGGATATATCGACAAATACCTGAAAGAAGAATTTGACATTGAGGGCATTCCGCTTGTTTTTACGGAAGAAGAATTGACAACCTGCGTTTCGCTTTTTAAGGAAGCGATTGCTTTTGTGTCGGAGATTTACGAAGAACTTTTCAAATCCGGAAAGCATGACGCAGACCTTGAAATTTCACTTGATAATTTGGATATGGTTACGTCTCCGCTTCGCCATTATTTTTTTGCAAGGGAAATACTCGATGCGGGCGTTTTGTTCAATGCGGTATCGCCGCGCTTTAACGGAGCGTTTCACAGTGGAGACGGCACAGAAGCCCAATTTGAAAAAGATTTGGAAGTTCACTCCGCAATTGCAAGAAGTTTGGGATACAAATTGAGTTTTCGCGTAGCTCCCGACAAGGTAAACGTGCTTCCGATTATTGCAAGAGCTACGCGCGGAAATTTTCACATAAAAACAATCTCGGCAAATTGGCCCGAAATAATCGGCGCTTTGCCGAAAAAGTAGTATATTCTAATTTCTTCCTTCGAATCTTGAAAGCACTTCGTCTCTTTGACGGTAATTTTCTTCCAGATCAACCTGAATGCTGTTTGCGCGAATCTCGCTTATCGGTCTTGAACCGTTTGGAATGCGCGGATGATCGATTCTTACGGAATGCATCCAGCCCGCCACAATCGCGTTTTGCCCTTCTTCGCTTAAGAACCAGTCCGTAATCACTTCCGCCGCGCGCGTGTTCCTGTTTTTGCTCCACCTGTTATTCACGATCATGATTGTTGACGGAATCATTACAGTTCCGTCTGT
>WQSP01000201.1 GCA_009787795.1 Treponema sp. | reverse complement strand
ATACGGCGTAATTTTTCCAAAGTCTATGTCGCAGACATTAGTGCAGACAGAATTTAAAAAGTGGCGATCGTGCGAAACTACAATAACAGTGTTGGGAAAATCAATTAAAAATTCTTCCAGCCATTGTATCGATTCTAAGTCCAAACCGTTGGTTGGTTCGTCTAAAAGTAAAATATCTGGGTTTCCAAAGAGGGCTTGCGCCAAAAGAACGCGAACCTTTTTTGATTCATCTAATTCCGCCATGAGCTTGGTATGGTCTTCTTCGTCAAGACCAAGCCCGGAAAGGAGTATACCTGCCTGAGATTCTGATTCCCAGCCGCCAAGGTCCGCGAAATCAGCTTCAAGTTCGCTCGCTCTAAGACCGTCTGCTTCGGTAAAATCTTCTTTCGCGTAAATCGCTTCGCGCTCTTTTTGCACGCCGTACAATTTTGGGTAACCCATAATGACAGTTTCAAGCGCCGGAAATTCTTCGTAAGCGAAGTGGTCTTGTTTTAAAACAGCAATGCGCTGATTTTTAGCGATAGAGATTTCTCCCTTGTCGTGTTCAATTTCGCTTGAAAGAATTTTTAGGAAGGTTGATTTTCCCGCTCCGTTAGCGCCGATAATCCCGTAGCAGTTGCCGGGAGTGAATTTCAAATTTACATCTTTAAAGAGAGTGCGCTCTCCAAAAATAAGACTCACATCTGTAACAGTAATCATTTTCTTTTAATAACCTCTTTATAGTGCGGCTGAATAGCCGCACAAATATATCGAAAAGGAAATTTATTTCCTGAAAATTCCTTTTAACTTTGAAAGTATCCCTTTCTTTTTTGGTGCGGTTTGTTCCTGAACAATTTGTTCAAGCGCAGGCTGTTGTTGTTTTTCGTTTTGCTGAGGCGGCTGTCCTGCGTATTTTTTCTTGTAATGCGCCATCCGCTCTTCCATACTCAGCCGCGATAAATCTTGTCCCTGTGTGCTTTCTTGTTTATTGAATTTTTTTCCTTTATTCTCTTTTTGTTTATCAGTAAACTTCTGGTTGGCGTTGGAACCGGAAGCGCGAGTTTGTGTGGTTTGTGTGGTTCGTGGTAAATTCTTCCTTTCACCTTTTCTTGGCGTCCTCTGCGTCTTTGCCGAACCGGTGGTTCGAAGTTTGCGAGAACCTTTTCCCTCTTTATCTCCGCGTGAATAATCATCAGTATGTATGCGCATACCCTTGCTTTTATCTTCTTCGTAATGTTCGGGCATCGCAACATCTGACGGAATCTTCTTGCCTATATACCGCTCAATCGCCGGCAGTTCATAAACATCCTGTTCGCTTGAAAATGTAATCGCCTTTCCTGTCTTTCCCGCGCGAGCGGTTCTTCCGATGCGGTGAACATAATTCTCTGCTTCTGTTGGAACATCGTAATTGATAACCATCGCGAGGCTTTCGATATCAAGACCGCGAGCGGCGACATCAGTAGCGATAAGCATTTTTATTTTTCCGCTTTTTACGTCATCGATTATTTTTAAACGCTTAACCTGCGGCAAGTCACCGATGATAAACTCGCATTTATAACCGTTATGCTTTAATCTTTTCGCGATAATTTCTGTGTGTTTTTTTGTATTGCAAAAAATAATCGCGCTTTCTGGCTGCTCTCGTTTTAATACACCAAGCAAAAGAGGAAATTTTTCTTCGGAGGGAACATGGTAGAGTATCTGCGAGATTTCTTCCACCGTAACAACTTCGGGTGTTATCTCAATTTCAAATGGTGTTTTTGTGTATTCCCAGGCAAGATTTTTTACATAGGCATTCAATGTCGCGCTAAAAAGCATTGTTTGTCTGCGATCGGAAGAAGGCACTACTTTAATCAATTTTCGTAAATCGGGATAAAAACCCATGTCGAACATTCTGTCGGCTTCATCTAGAACAAGAAAAGATATTTCCATCAAATTCATTTTGCCGGATTTGTTTAAGTCGAGAACGCGTCCGGGAGTGCCGACAAAGATTTGAGCGTTGTCTCGAAGCAATTTCTCCTGCTGAGCGTAACCAACGCCGCCGTAAAAAGCGCCCGTTTTAAAAGGTAAATATTTGCCGAGCATTTTGGCTTCTTCTTCGATCTGGACGGCAAGCTCCCTTGTCGGAGCCATAATAAGCGCCTTGCGTTTTTGCAGGGAATCGTCTGTGAGCATTCTTTGAAAAATGATAATTAAAAAAGCCGCGGTTTTGCCCGTTCCCGTTTGGGACTGCACATATAAATCTTGCGCTGGATTAGTGTCAGATGTCCCAAAAGCGTGGGAAAGCACTTGTTCCTGGACAGGCATACAATCAATATATCCGGCTTCGCTTATGCCTTTTTGTAAATCTGAATGCAGGTTAAAATCAGTAAACTTCATATAATATGCTTAGTTTACTTACTTTTAACAAAAAGTGAAAGGTGTCATTCCAAGGCAGGCCTTGACACCATTGACTTCTAGCCCAAAATAGCGCACCATTATTAATAAATTAATTGAAATGGAGGAAGAAATGAGTTTAATTGAATATGTAGAGGCTCGTGAAATCATCGATTCACGCGGAAATCCTACTGTTGAGGTCGATGTAATGCTTGAAG
>WQSP01000200.1 GCA_009787795.1 Treponema sp. | reverse complement strand
TATACTACCCTCATGGCAGATCGATACGAAGTGACCGCATCAAAATACAGACCCAAGACATTTGACGAATTGGCAGGGCAGGAATTTGTCGTTTCTACCATTAAAAATTCGCTGCACAATGCGCAAATTGCCCATGCCTATCTTTTTTCGGGACCAAGAGGATGCGGAAAAACAAGCGCGGCAAGGATTTTGGCGCGGTCTTTGAATTGTTCCGCCAACAACAGCGGAGGCGAACCGGGTTCTTCCCTTGGAGAGCCGTGCGGAGTCTGCGATAATTGCCGCGCGATAAGCCGAGGCTCAAGCATGGACGTGCTTGAAATTGACGGCGCTTCCAATAACTCCGTAAACGATGTGCGTCAGATTAAAGACGAGGTTTTGTTTCCTCCGCAGGCAGGACGCTACAAAGTTTATATAATTGATGAAGTGCATATGCTCTCCACTAGCGCATTTAACGCGCTTTTAAAAACCATCGAAGAGCCGCCGCCTTACATCGTTTTTATTTTTGCAACAACAGAGCTTCATAAAGTCCCTGCAACAATTAAGAGCAGGTGTCAGCAGTTTAATTTCAGATTGATACCAACCGAGACGATTCAGGAAATACTAAAAAAAATCTGCGATGAGAACAATATCAAGGCGGAAGATGACGCTCTTTTTTGGATTGCAAGAGAATCGACGGGAAGCATGCGCGATGCCTTTACCCTGTTTGATCAGGTCGTGTCTTTTTCCGCAGGAAATATTCAAAGCAGCTTGATACGCGAAAAACTCGGCATCATCGGTCTTGATAAATTAAACGCATTGGCGGAAAGCTGCGCCGCAAATGACGCGCCGTGCGCCTTCGCGCTCACCGATGAAATACTTGGAAGCGGCGTTGCGATTGAACAGTTCATTATCGATCTTACCGGTTACTATCGCAGTCTGCTTTTAATAAAAAACGGCATCACAAGAGAATCGCTTTTGGGCTACCGCTCTTCTTTGTTTTCCGCAAAAACGATCGATGCGCTAGATTCGATCAGATTGGAACAGGCTTTGGACATTTTACTCGACTGTTACCGCGACATACGCTATTCAGTGTCGCCGCGCTTTGAATTGGAAACTGCCGTATCCAAACTTACATGGATAACCAAATGGGTGTCGCCCGCAGAATTAAAAGAAGCGGTAGATTCTGCGCGAAGCGTTTTGGGCGCATCTGGCAATGATTCGCGCGGCAACATGTCGCTGCAACAATCGCAGTCTCAGCCGTCTTCACAGCCGCAATCCGTACCACCTGCGCCGCAATCCGTACCACCTGCGCCGCAGTCAGGTTCACCCGGCGAAAGATCGTTAACCGATGAATTTCGCCGCATGTTAGCTGCAAAGAACAACGGCGGCGGCAACGATGAAGAAGATGTGCCGATGTGGGACAGGGCTGTCCACGGAAATGAACCTTCGCAAAATCCGCCGCAGGTAGAAAAAGTATTGTCAATTATACCGGGAACAGTTGTTCCGTAAATTATGGAGTGTATATGAATATTAATCCGTTTGACATATTAAAAAACGCGCAAAAAATCCAGGAGCAGATGAACGGCTTTCAGGAAAAGCTCGGATATATTACCGCAACGGGCGCGGCGGCAGCCGGTCTTGTAGAAGTGGATTTTAACGGAAAACTGGAAGTGCTTGCGGTACGAATCGCTCCTCAGGCAATGGATGACGCAGAAATGCTGCAAGATTTGGTCATGGCAGCAATTACAGACGGCATGACCAAAGTAAAAGAAGCAATCGCAGGTCAGGCAGGAGCCATGGGTTTCCCCGGTACTTTGTAAATATTAACACGGATTATCACGAATTAAAAAAAAGGATTTAAATTTTTGTTCGGCCCTTAAAGCTGCGCGATAAGGTGAGTTTATCAATGTATTCTATATTTCCGCCGACAGGCATGCCTGATGCAAGACGCGAAATTTCGATTGGATAACTTTTTAGGATTTTTTGCAAGTACAATGCGGTTGTGTCGCCTTCGACTGTAGGATTTAATGCAAGGATTATTTCATCTACTCCGTCAAGACGGCTTAATAATTTGTCTATAGAAAGATTTGCGGGGCTTACGCCATCCAGCGGAGCGATTAATCCGCCAAGAACATGATACACGCCTGTGAACTCGCGTCCTTCTTCTATTATGCGCATATCCTGCGCGTTCTCTATAACGCAGATTATCGATTTGTCACGATTTGAATCTGCGCAAACGCTGCAAGGGTCGGCTTCTGTAAAACCGCCGCATGTACCGCACCTGCGAATCAATTGATGAAGGGTAGTAAGTTCCTTGGCAAGCGTATGCGCAAGAACCGGGCTAGAATCAAGAATATGATACACAATTCGACCGGCGCTTTTTTTTCCAATCCCGGGAAGTTTTGAAAACAATGTCACCAATCTGTCGAGTGCGTTCACAGAACTTTTTCCCCGTGTCTTTGTAAATAACTTTTAAGCATACATTTCAAACAAAAAAAGTGCTCTGCGGCAGGAGGGCCGCGGCGCAGCAAGAATCCGCTTACCGTTGCTTCCTTCCGGACCTGGCGGGGTTGGGCGGCGCTTGCTCGCACG
>WQSP01000199.1 GCA_009787795.1 Treponema sp. | reverse complement strand
GCAAGGTAGAGCAGTTGGCAGCTCGTCGGGCTCATAACCCGGAGGTCGCAGGTTCGAGTCCTGTCCTTGCTAATCCCCTAATCCCCTCTTATCCTTACCAGTTCCGCCAGAGCTTTATGAAACTCGTATTCTTCAATTAGTTCAATAAGTTTTTCGCTATCGGGAATTTGCGTTAATTCGTTTGTTAATTTTAGGCATTCCACGTTGCCGCTTTTAAGAAGCGGTTCAAGTTTTTCAAATAATTCCTGTTTTCTTTTTGGATCTGCAGATACGTCAGGTTTTGGGGCTGACGCTTTTTTTTCATTTTTCTCATCAAGTAACGGTTGAAGCTCATTTAAAACGGCGTTCAATTCCGCTTCAAGCATTTTTAGCTGTTCGTCAGAAACATGGTTTATCCCGTCTTTAAGCCTCGATTCAATAATTGCGGCTGCCTGCTGGAGAATGGTTTTGCCTATTTGACCTGCGTTGCTTTTTAAAGAATGCGCCATTCTGTACGCTTCTTTAACATTCTCTGTTTCCAGCGCTTTGCATATTTCTTCGTATTTGTTCTTATTATCTTTTACAAAAATTAATTGAATGTTTCTAAAGAAATCTTTGTCCGCTTCAATTTTCGCGCTTTCCTGCGCATTATCCATGTCAACCGGCATAAAGTATCTTAACAACAAATGCCACAGCTCCTGAGACGTAAAAGGCTTTCCGATACAATCCTGCATACCGCTCTTTAAATATATTTCCATGTCTGTTGACATAACGTTAGCCGTCATTGCAATAATCGGAATGCCTGTTTTTAATTCCAGTATTTTGGCGGATGCTTCAAGACCGTCCATTACCGGCATATGTATATCCATAAAAATCAAATCAAATTGTTTTGCGCCGTTATTCAAACGTTCCTGAACCTTTTCTACTCCGATTTTGCCATTTTCGGCGATAATCGTTTTAATTCCTACTCTGGCAAGATGCTCGCTTATTACTTCCTGATTCATTGCATTATCTTCGCATAACAATATTTCGCCTTCAAATATCGGTTTTTCCAAATCTCCGTGATCCGCTTTTTTAATTTGTATGTCAGCTTTTGTTTCATCTATTGTATCAAATGTTAAATAAAAACTGAATATTGTGCCGACTTTCGGAACGCTCTCGATACGTATTTCTCCGCCCATCATCTCAATAATATTTTTTGTAATTGAAAGACCAAGACCTGTGCCGCCGAACATTCGCGTTGTTCCGGATTCTGCCTGCGTAAAAGGATCAAATATACGCTCCATTTGCTCAGGAGTCATACCGATACCGGAATCTTTTATTTCAAAATACATTGTCAGGCTGTTTTCTGACATGTTGGTAATTTTAGAAAAAAGTTTTACGATACCGGAGTTCGTAAACTTTACGGCGTTGGACAAAAAATTTACAAATACCTGGCGCAGCCTTGTTGGATCTCCAAGAGGCACCTTGCCAAGACTCGGCTCTGCATAAAAATGCAAAGTTAATCCTTTTTCAACAGCTTTCGGAAGAATCAATGTTCTGCAGCTTGCAAAAAGATCGTGCATGTCAAATGGAATCTTTTCAAGCTCCATTTTACCCGATTCAATTTTTGAAATATCCAGAATGTTGTTTATAATTTGCAAAAGCCATTCTGAATTAATTCTTATTTTTCCTAAATATTCTTTTATTTTGGGATTATCGGTCATATCCATGGCTAATTCAGAAAAACCCATTATGCTGTTCATCGGCGTTCTGATTTCATGGCTCATGTTAGCAAGGAAAGCAGATTTGGTATGCGAAGCGGCAAGAGCCGTTTCTTCCATCTCTTTTCGTTTTGTAATGTCGCGCGCAATTCCTAAAAGACCCACTTTATTGTTACCCAGCATAATCGGCGATTTAATCGTTTCAAAAAAAGGACTTGTCCCGTCTGCGCCCGGTACTTGTTCTTCAAAAACAAATGTAAGGCGTTCGTTTAAAACTCTGCGATTCCACATAATATGATCATTTTCCAATTTTGCTGGAAACTTTATACATTCTTCTCCCTTGCCGATTACATCCGACTTTGTCAATCCAAAATGATCAAGGAACTTTCTGTTGCATTTTGTAAAATTCAAATTGGTATCCATTGTAAAAACAAGGTCGGGCATTGAATCGATCAGCGCATTAAGAGTGTTTGTCTGCATTTGAAGATCGTGCGTTCTATTTTCTACAAGTTGTTCAAGCTTCCTGCCCTCAAGACGGCTTCTTACAAAAAGAGCCGCAACAAGCACAAGTACAACAAAAAGTAAAATGGAAGAGCCGATATAAAGAGGACGCTGTGCTTCTGAAAGCTTTAAACGGTAATCATAAGTTTGACGCATCCATTTATCGGAAATAGCCGTTATATCAATTGAACCAAGCGCTTTATCAACTATAGAGCAGAGAATTGCTTTATTTTTATTAAAACCAAATTTGGAATTTACAACATAATTAAACACTACGTTTGTTTTGAAATTAGGCAGTTCAAGGTAGTGGGTTAAATATAAAAGTCTTTTTTGGGTCGCCATAACCATATCAATCTCTCCGCGCAGAAGCGCGTCAAAAGCTTCGTTCATGCC
>WQSP01000198.1 GCA_009787795.1 Treponema sp. | reverse complement strand
TTTTCAAGTTCGCGTTCCGTGCGATGTTTGCTTACATAGCCTTGGACACCCATGCCTATGGCGGCGCTTACATGAGCATAATCGTCATAGGACGAGTATACAGCCATGACCGGTATTTGGAATCCTTTTTCGGTTTGCGTTTTTAACCATGGAATAATATCAAGACCCCAGCCGTTTTCCAATTGAATATCTATTAATAATAAATCAACTTTTGCTTTTGACTTGCTGTAAGGAGATGAAATAAGCGTTTTTGCGTCTTCGATATTTGAAACTGCTCCCAATACTTTCCATCTGCGCGTCCCGGTAAAATAAGAAACAAGTCCTCCGCGCATAACGGGGTGGTCTTCTATAATAATTATACTCGGCAATTTATCCATTTGCTTGCTCCCTGATTGTTGTGTTGGGGGGAGGGGGTAATTCTATTCTTACCATAAGACCGTTTTCGCTTTCGCTGATAAAATCGACATTTGCGCCGATAATTGCCGCGCGCTGACGGATACTTTTTATTCCAAGCCCCTCGTTCCCTGCGTTTAAATTTGGTATGCCTACGCCTTCGTCACAAACACAGATTATAATATTTCCACAAGAACTTCGTAAATCCTGCCTGACTGTTAAAATAGCTTTTTTTGTTTTTGAATGTTTTTGGATATTATTAAAAGCTTCCTGAATCATACGATAAAGATGAAGTCTTGCTTCCGCGTTAATTTGCGAAAAATCAAGATTTTCATCGATAGAGCATGCGTACTCGATATTTGATTTTCTGGAAAATTGCACGCAAAGCAGAGCAATGGAATCTCTTAAAGAAAGCTGTGTAAAATCAGGCGGCATAAGGTTTATACAGATCGATCGGATTAAATCCGACACCTGCGTTTCGTTCGAACCTCGACCTTCGCGTACAAGCGGAAGAACTGTGTCATGGAGCTCGCGCGAAATGCGGCATCTTTCGGTTTCCAGCCCTTCTATCATCAAGTTGGAAAATTCACGGCTTAGCTGTTCCTGTTCTTTGGCTTTGCGCACCGACATGTAAAGATAACAGAGCAAAAGCATGAGGATTGTGATAAAAACCGTAAAAAGCCACACAAGACGGATATACGATTCGATCCCGCCCGATATGGCAGTATTTTCTATCGGCATCAGTAATGATATATGAAATGATAATACATGCGCAAGATTCCTCCCCCTTGACTAACCTCCAAATCCTTGTAAAAATGAAGCATACCAAGGATCGATTCCAGGAGGCAATCATGTCAGAAAAAGTGCTTTACGAAGGCAAATCAAAAATTATTTGCGAGGGCCCAGATGCCAACAGCTATATTATGCGTTACAAGGATACGGCAACCGCTTTTAACGGCGAAAAAAAAGAAGACATTTCGGGCAAGGGAAAGCTTAATTCGGCAATTTCCAACCTGATTTTTGAATATTTGGCGAAAAACGGCATCGAAACCCACCTGATTAAAATAATCGACGATACCTCGGCGGTTGTAAAAAAAGCCGAAATCGTCATGGTAGAGGTTATCGTGCGAAATGTCGCGGCGGGCAGTTTTTCCAAAAGATTCGGCGTTCCCGAAGGAACGGCTCTTAAAAACATTACGACCGAGTTCAGCCTGAAAAGCGACGAACTTGGCGACCCGATGATAAACGACAGCCAGATTACCGCGATTGACATTGCATCGGAAGCCGAGATTTCCCACATGAGAAGTCAGGCGTTAAAAATAAACGAACTTTTGTGCGCGTTGTTTATTAAAATGGGAATCAAGCTTATTGATTTTAAACTTGAGTTTGGAAGAGCCGGCGGCAAAATTATTTTATGCGACGAAATATCGCCCGACTCGTGCAGATTCTGGGACGCCGCGACAAACAAAAAACTGGACAAAGACGTTTTCCGAAGAGACCTTGGCGATGTGCTTGAAGGCTACAGGGAAGTCTTAAAAAGGCTTGAGAGCAATGCCTAAAAGCGATAATAATCGCAGTAACACCTCCCGCTACGAAAATCCGCTTTGCACCAGATACGCAAGCGAAAACATGCAGCGTATCTTTTCCGACGATTTTAAATTTTCGATGTGGCGAAAACTTTGGATAGCTCTTGCGGAAAGCCAAAAAGAACTTGGGCTTGATATCACGAACGAACAAATCGCCGAAATGAAATCGCGCGTGAACGATATCGATTATGAAGCTGCGGCAAAATATGAATCGGAAATCAGGCATGACGTTATGGCGCATATTAAGGCATACGGCGATCAATGTCCTGCGTCAATGCCAATTATTCACCTGGGAGCCACTTCCTGTTATGTGGGCGACAATACCGACATCATTGTTCAGCGCGACGCTCTTCTTCAGATTAAACGCCTTTTATTGACTGCGATTGACAAACTTTATCAGTTTGCGGAAAAATACAAATCTTTGCCGTGTCTTGCGTTCACGCATTTTCAGGCGGCGCAGCCGACTACCGTTGGCAAACGCGCTTCGTTATGGATGCAGGATTTGGTTTTCGATTTGGAACATCTGGAATTTACCCTTAACGGCTTGAAACTTCTCGGATGCAAAGGCACGACAGGCACTTGCGCGAGTTTTCTTTCGCTGTTTGACGGCGATCACGAAAAAGTAAAATCGCTTGAAAAAAAGATTGCGCAAAAAATGGG
>WQSP01000197.1 GCA_009787795.1 Treponema sp. | reverse complement strand
GTAAAAACAAGTTCGCCCTTTTCGCCTGCGGGAAGGATTTTTCCTGTGTCGGGATCGATTATTTCTGGATAGAAAAAATCTTCGTTTACATGAAGACCATCCTGCGCTTCGCATTCAAATGCAACGCCCGGTCCTATGATTTCCGTCAAGCCGTAAATGTCGTAGGCCTTCATGTTGTAGCGCTCTTCGATTTCTGTGCGCATGTTTTCGCTCCACGCTTCCGCGCCGAAACATCCCTTGCCGATTGGAAGAGTTTTTAAATCGATGCCTGCGTCAAGCGCCTGTTCTGCAAGGTAGAGGGCATACGAAGGCGTGCATGTTAAAACTGTCGAACCAAAATCGCGCAGTATCATTAGCTGACGTTCTGTGTTGCCGCTCGACATCGGAAGCACTTCCGCGCCGACTGTAATTGCGCCGTAATGAACGCCCATGCCTCCCGTAAAAAGCCCGTAGCCGTAACAATTTTGAACGATGTCGTTGCGCGTACAGCCTGCGCCCGCGAGGGTTCTTGCCATGGATTGGCTCCAGATATCAATGTCTTTTTCCGTGTATTCGTTTACGACAGGTTTTCCTGTTGTGCCTGTGCTCATGTGCGCTTCGACAATTCGATCCTTGGGACATGCGCGAAGTCCGTGCGGATAATTTATGCGAAGATCGTCCTTCGTGGTAAAGGGAAGTTTTTGAATGTCATCGATGCTGTGAATGTCTTTCGGAGTGATTCCCGCTTCTTCGATTTTTTTGCGGTAGAACGGCACGTTGGAAAAAACAGTCTCTGTAAGATTTTTTAGCGCGGCAAGCTGAAGTTTTTTTCTTGCGGCGTTTTCCATGCATTCGTTTTCGGGATTGAAAATCATATATTCTCCTGTTTGTTAAATAAAGATCTGCGGCGCATCCGGCATGGCTGCCAATTTTTCGTCCATTCGGCGAAGCCGCCTTGAAAGGTCACGCGCAAGATTCATTATCATAAGCGAAAAAGTTTTTACGTCCAATTTGTAAATCTCGCGAAGATTTTTATTTGATATCGACATTGCCGTAACTTTGGAAAGCGCCTTAATCGATGCGATTGCAGGCATGACATCCAGGACTTCCATTTCGCCGAAAGCCTCGCCTTCGCCGAAGTGAGAAAGCACGATGTCTTTCTTGGTTACCGCCACATGGCCTTCGATTAGAAAATATATTTTATCGTTGGGTTTTCCTTCGGTGATTATATACTCGTCCGGCTCAAAACTTTCCTGCAACATGAGCGGCATCATACTCTCGATCTGTTCGTCGAGCAAACCGCCGAAGAGAGCGTATTTTTGTAACGATTCCGGGTGCACCATGGTTAATTATACATTGAATTTAAAGAAAATAACATCCCCATCCTGCACGATATATTCACGGCCTTCGATACGGTACTTGCCCGCTTCCTTGATTTTTGCCTCCGAGCCGTATTTGAAAATGTCATCGCAGGAGTAAACCTCGGCTTTTATAAAACCCTTTTCGAAATCTGTGTGAATAACGCCCGCGGCTTTGGGAGCGGTGTCTCCGCAGTGAATTGTCCATGCGCGGCACTCGTCTTCGCCCGCCGTAAAATATGTGCGCAAATTCAATAACTTGTAAGCCGATTGAATCAATGTTGAGAGTCCCGGCTCTTTAAGACCGAGCTCTTCAAGGAATGCGCTTTTTTCTTCCATGTCGGTGATGCCCGAAAGCTCCGCTTCAAATTTGCCGCAGATACAAACTGCCATTGAGCCTTCCGCCTGTGCCCGTTTTTTGACTGCATCGACATGGGCGTTTCCGTTGCCGCCTGAGGCAAGACTGCGTATCGCCTCTTCATCGACATTGCAAACATAAAGCTGGGGTTTGGCTGTTATAAAATGACAATCGTATATGGAAGCTTTTTCGTCATCGGTTAAATCGACAGAGCGAATGGGCTTTCCGTCTTCCAGGGCTGGCTCGATTTTTGCAAGCGCGGAGAGAACGATTTGCGCGGCGGCTTTTTCGGTTTGTACCTTGAGCAGTTTTTCGGCGCGTTCCCTTCTTTTGGCAACACCCTGCAAATCGGCGAGGGCAAGCTCAATATCGATGACTTCCATATCGGAGATGGGGTCGACCTTGTTATTCACATGGATTACATCGGCGTTTTCGAAACAGCGGACAACGTGCGCATAAACCGCTACTTCGCGGATATGCGAAAGAAACTGGTTGCCCAGCCCTTCGCCTTTGGATGCGCCTTTAACAAGACCCGCGATATCGACAAACTCGACAGTTGCGGGAATTGTCCGCTGCGGTTTAAAGAGAGCCGAAAGCGCGTCAAGCCGCGAATCGGGAACGCTTGCGATTCCCACGTTGGGACTGATTGTGCAGAAAGGGTAGTTTGCCGCCTCTGCAGGAGCGGAACTTAAAGCCGAAAAAATCGTGGATTTCCCCACATTGGGAAGCCCGACAATACCGCAATTTAACGCCATGGGCAATAATACCATTTTTTTAGGATGACTGTCACCTTGGAAGAGGTTTTACCCCAAAGCCTGCCTGCCCTTACCGGGTTGACAATTTTTTTATTTTTTATTAAGATGTACAAAAGTGCGGAAGTAGCTCAGTGGTAGAGCGCGACCTTGCCAAGGTCGATGTCGCGGGTCCGACTCCCGTCTTCCGCTTAAAAATTGACAAAAAACCGTA
>WQSP01000196.1 GCA_009787795.1 Treponema sp. | reverse complement strand
TTTGTCAAAATATTAATCAACTGAAACAGTATCCAGTGAGATGTACGCTGTTTTTCTTCTTCGTCTGCGCCAAGAAGCTGCTCGATATTTACGTCTTCGAAAAGCCTGAAAATTTCAAAGTGCTTGTCGGGTTTTCCAAGGTATAAACGCCGCGTTCGTATCCAATCCATCGCGATTATAATTTCAGGTCTCGATCTAAGATAAACGGCAATCGAAAAAATACCAAGATACAATTGCGCCGCTGTCACATTTGATTTGCTTATTCCCAATTTCGCATAATCCATGATATTTTTAAACTCTGTCATAAAAAGACGGCGCAGCATGTCTTTCTTATTTTTAAAATGTCCGTAAAGGCTGCTTTTGCTTAAACCCAATTTTTTTGCAACCATTTCCATCGATACGTCCCACGGACCCGCTTCGGCGACAGCCTCCGCAACTGCCTTAAAAAACGGCTCGACATCTTTTTCAAAGTCGGTATCTTCCACCATTTTTTCAAGATTCTCAAAGTCGATCGCCGCTTCCTGCGCGGTAAACCCAAGGCCGCAGTTTATCGTTTTGTTTATTATGGAAGTAATATTTTTAATTTGCTCCTCGGAGAACGGGTTTTCTATCGTTTTGTATTTTTTATGATAATGCGAC
Organism: Treponema sp.; assembly: GCA_009787795.1. GTDB lineage: Bacteria > Spirochaetota > Spirochaetia > Treponematales > Breznakiellaceae > WQXQ01. The sequence goes on along the minus strand of WQSP01000196.1, from coordinate 2,067 downwards.
ATGAAAAAAATCAGCGTTGCAAACATCAATCTGGTAATCGAAGCGTCGCCCGTATACTTTTTTTCGATTATTTGCTGAAGGACGGACATATCCGCGTCTTTTGCCTTCAGCATTTGCACAACTTCGCGGCTGTCAAGGTTACGGTCGTAAATATTGATTAGGGAAAAAATCATGGCATATACATCGCGGGCAAAAAACAACGAAATGCTGCTTATTATGGTAGAAATCCCTTCATCTGCATCCTGAGTTTGCGCTTTTTTAAAATCCGCCCGTATGGAGGACGAAAAATCGTCCAAAAAACGCTCGGTCATGGCTTTTGTCAGCGCTTGTTTGCTCTCAAAATGGCGGTAAAGGGCAGGTTTGCTCACCTTAAGTTCGCATGCAAGCTGAGAAAGAGAGGTTTTTCTGTAGAAATTTCGACCCCATACCTTAAAAGCGGCGTCTATAATCTCAGTTTTTGTCATCCTGCACCGAATCATCATATTTCCTATATTTATTGTAAAATGCTCGATTTTTTGTTACCGACCGTTCGTTAACAATAATATAACAAAGCAAAAATAAAAAAGCAACAGGGTACCCTAAAAAAAACGTTACTTTTTCAGATAAACATTGTATAATGAAAATCAACAAATTTAGAGGGTATGTAATGAATAGGAAAAGTTCCCTGATATCGGAATTAATGGTATTAATCATATTGGGGATTTTTGCAACTTGCGTTCTCATGTGGATTGGATTTTCGGTCGGGATGAGGATAAATGCCGAGCGGCAGATCAGGCAAGTTCTATATGAATCGACAGAAAGTTTACGAAACGAGATTAACGGTCAGCTTTCTGAATGTTCACTTGTGCTGGACTTTGCGGCAAGCAGTTCACTTCCAATAATGACCCAGGAGAATGTTGACACCACCCGTCTTTTTGACATTTACAACAATTTAAGCAATACCCGCGACTATGTTAAACTGGTGTTTGCGTCCAGTATCGGAAAGTGGAACGAGCCTGGCGGATATTTGGTGTTCAGCAACAGGTGGCGCCCCTATAATCAGGAATACGATAACAGGGCGCGTCCGTGGTATGTTGACGCTCTTGCCTTCGATGGAAAAATCGCCTTTACGGACCCGTATCATGATCAGGCGCTTGAAATGCATGTTGTTTCACTTGCAAAAGCTGTAATGAATAACGGAATCCCTGTTGGAGTCGCGGTTGTTGATATCGCAATTTCGGCTCTTAATGAAATTGCAAATCAAAATTCCATTATGGAAGATATCAGAAGCTATGTCCTTCATCCTTCGGGCAGATATATCACACATTCAGATGCCTCGTTTCTAATGGAAAAAGATTTTTTTACAGAATACAATCTGGAAAAGTACAGGGAGCAGGCGCTTGGCGATAAAAGTTTTTTCGATATGGACGATGAATTTATTATCTGTTCCATGCCGATAGAATCGTCGGGCTGGACTCTTGTTTCTGTTGTACCAAGAGACGTTATTTACAAGCCGGGTAACAGAACAAGCATGATTTCTGTCGGCATGGCTGTTGTCGGAATCGGTCTTTTTGTATTGTTATTCCGTCCGATTGTAAGAAGAAAAATTAAACCCATCAATATGATGATAGACGAGTTTAGGGAAATTGCCGAAGGCGAAGGCGATTTGACAAAGATTATAAGAACAAAATCCATAAATGAAATTGGCGATCTTGCTTTTTATTTTAACTTGACAATCGAAATGATAAGAAAACTTGTCGTTAACATAAAAGACGAAGCAAGAATGTTATCCGAAATTGGAAGGGATCTTTCCACCAACATGAACGAAACTGCCGCCGCGATTAACCAAATTACGCTTACCATTCAAAGCATAAGGGAGCGCATTTTAAATCAAAGCGCGAGCGTAAGCGAAACTCACGCAACGATGGATCAGGTAGCGGCCAATATTCACAAATTGAACGGTCATGTAGAAGACCAAAGCATTCACATTTCGCAGGCTTCCGCCGCCATCGAGCAGATGGTTGCAAACATCGCGTCTGTAACGGATACGCTTATAAAAAATTCAGGTAACGTAAGGGTTTTAAACGA
>WQSP01000195.1 GCA_009787795.1 Treponema sp. | reverse complement strand
AGCAATCCGTTTTCGGGAGTTGCAAACGCAGCTGTTTTAATCTGCCCCATTAAGATAAAGGCATAAAATGTCTGTGTTAAAGGGAAACCCGCGAATACAAGGAATGTCATGGGAGCCGCTTTATTAGAAATAAAACATTTTTTCCATGCTCCAATAGCAGCATTAGCGCAGCATCCGATACCAAGACCCGAGCCGCAGGCAGCAATACCAAGCACCAAACCGGCTCCCAATAGACCTAAATTAATCTCCATACTCTTCTCCTTAAAAAACTATTTGATTTCTTTTTCCATAAAGGGTTTGTAAGCGGAGCCTGACCAGGCTAGCCCAACATGCCCTGAAAATTCCAATGTATTTAAACGCACACCGTGAACCAAAACCGATAATACGTTAAGCACCATATTCATACCGTGTCCGAAAACCAACAAAATTATGCCAGCAAATATCAGGAAACTTCCAAGCATCGGTCCTGCAAGCAAATTGACGGTTCCCGCAATGGCGGCTCCCGCAAGACCAACAGCCCAAAGCCTTATGTACGACATAATATCCGAGAATATGCTTACCACGCTGAGAATTACGGACATTATGTTTCCAAGACTCGACTTTATCGCCTGACCCATGTTCTTAACATAAGCTCCAAACAGGAAATTCAATATCCAGCCGCCTGCAATTACATAAATTGTAAAAGGCATAAGCGGTATTTGTCTTGTTTCGTTGCTTACGATAAGCATCAATACGACATTGTACATACCGGCAAGCATCATTACACTGCCAAGTTCGCCCAAGATTCTTAAGGATTTGGCGCGGAACATGTTGATAATATGCGCAATCGACAAATGAATCAAACCGAGCGAGAAACAGAATATCTGTAAATTCTGATTAACCATATCCTGACTTGTTTTTGCAGTTGATATGTACGAAAGCGAAATGTCTCTCAAGAACCCCGGTACGGCATCAACATCCAAGCCGAACCACGAACAGGTAAGAACGCCCCAGATTGTGTTGCATGTCCCAAGCAAAAACAGCATCGGGAAAAACAGTGGCGCTTTCTTTCTCTTTACGCTCATCATAATCATGCTTGCAACCGCAATCGACGTTAAAATCAAGCCGTAACCCGCATCTCCGTAAATCATGCTGAAAAAGATACAGAAGAAGAAAAGGAAAAACGGCGAAATATCGTATTCGCGGTACCCCGGGGTAATTTCCAAAAATCCCGTAACGGGTTTGATAAGATCGACAAATTTGTTGTTTTTCAGTTTTGTTGGAACTTTTTCGTCCGTCAATTCGGGATCGTCAATCGAATATGCCCATCCGTTTTGTGACGCAACCGATTTAACGCGATCCAACTCGTTAAATGGCACATAACCCGTAAGATACGAAAGTTTGTATTCTTCGGGGATATCTTCCACAACGGTCATGCCCGCGGAGGCAGTCTCGAATTCAAGATCATATTCCACCTTTGCCATTTCTTTGCTTAACGCAGGACGGCGATCGGCATAAGTCTTTAAATATCCGACAATTTGCAACAGTTCCGTCTTGTTGTCTTCAAGTTCCTTTAAGTATTCGCTAAGAGGCTTTTCGGGCAATTGAAACGGAGCTATACCCGGGAGCTTTTCGTCAAAGACGATAATTCTAACGATCGATTTATCGCTTTTCAGCCTGATATATTTTACGTCTTTATTCAATTTGGAAAAAATATCGGGTGACATTTCGTAAAGAAAGCTGGGCACCCATTTTGACAATTCTTCGATATCGGCCGGATTGAAATTACCCCAGCCTTCCAGACGCGAAACTTCGCGGCTTAACGAAAAATCTTTTTCATTCAATTCTTTTCTCTGATCGCCAAAACCGTTCATCAAATCGGGAAGATAAGGTCTTACGTCCGCTCTTACGGCATCAACCGAGTACGGCGCTTCTATATCTGTGCCGTAAACATCCGTTGCGCGCCGTCCCCTGTGCATTCCGACAGGTTTTTCGCGTCTTTCCCAGCCTTTGAATTCATCCTGATGGGAAGCGGAATCTTTCTTTTTCTTTGGAACCTTAAAATCCTGAATAAGTCCTATTGCATTTTCAACTTTTGCCTTGCGTTTTAATGCGCTTGAGTTTGCATCAAGGGTTGCGCCTTTTTTTTCCAAATGAACTACGCCAACAGAACGCAATTTTTTTAACGCTTCATTGCGGGATTTATCCTGTACCATCAGGCACACTTTCTTCATAGGTACTATCATTATTACCTCGCTGCCTTTTCAGTTCCGCTTTTTGCGATTTTGCCCCGTACAACAGACGCAGTCTGCTGATCGCCAAGGTAAACTTGAATCTTTTTAATGTTGCCGCGCGTTTCAGGTATTTTGACTTTTTCAAAAAGATTGACGCGCTGGGTTGTCGTTCTAAGTTCTTTATCGAGTCTTTTTTTCTGCTCTTCCACAATTTCCGCTTCCAGTTGAAGCAATAATGCCTGCTTCATTTTCTCGACAGCGGTGTCAAGCCAAAGCGGCGTTTTTACCAAACTGTACGAAGCGATTTCAAAATCAGCGCCTTCAAAAACAGGAATTGCAACGCCAGCAATATTTCCGTGTCCCGTGCGAAGACTTGTGATTTTTAAAATATCCTTTGTAAAAACATTCGTTTCTCCAAAAACCGCAATCCATGGCTTAAAGGATTCATCGAGTTTTTCCAACTCCTGATGAAGTTCCTTTAATCGAATGTCGGTCAAGCGTATCTCACCCTGAAGCTGCTGTTTTTTAAGCAT
>WQSP01000194.1 GCA_009787795.1 Treponema sp. | reverse complement strand
AGCCAGCGTTTCAGTTCCGCTTCAATTTTTACCAGCTGCTGAGTATACTCATGATTCATAAGGTATAATATAATAAATTTTATGACAGATTACAAGAAACCCGATCACTGGCAGTTGAAAGCGCGTCAAGAAGGATATCCCGCGCGTTCTGTTTACAAACTAAAAGAAATCAATGAAAAATTTGCCATTTTTAAGATTCGCGGCGGATTACGCGTACTGGACATTGGCGCGGCTCCGGGAAGCTGGAGTCTTTTTGTGTTACGCAAAATTTGCACCGGGGGCAAAGGTTTTCTTGCCGCAGTTGATCTTGGCGCGCTTTCCCGCGAATTTGACGGCGGCCTTTTTGACGCCGATAATTTTTTCTTTGTGCAGGGAGACGTTACGGATAAAAATGTGCGCGAAACGCTTTTGTCAAAGGGTCCGTATAACGCAATAATAAGCGATGTTGCACCTAACACAACGGGCAACCATATGATAGACTCCGCCCGCTCCCTGGAACTTGCGGAAATTGTGGTTGACTGCGCTGTGGAAGCTCTTGCCGCGGGCGGCAATTTGGCGGTGAAAGTTTTTCAGGGAGCGGGCGTAGACGCGATCCTTAAACGCATGAAGACAATTTTTACTGCGGCGAAAAGCTTTAAGCCGCAGGCTTGCAGGGGCGAATCGGTCGAAACATATTTTATCGGACTTGGCAAAAAGCCGAATTTAACATAAGTTTAGTTTTTTGCAAACCGCCCTTTAACAATAATTTTACTATCAAAATTAGCTACTTTCAGGTTATTATATTGTATGATATAATTATTTATCGATTTGTCATCCATAAAAAAGGCGGTAGGATATGATTATTTTGACTTTAAATTGCGGGTCATCATCGGCAAAATACCAGGTTTACAACTGGGATACAAAGGATGTTCTTGCGGTAGGTATCGTAGAAAAAGTAACGATAGGCGGCTCTTTTATCACCCACAAAGCCAAGGGAAGGGAAGAAGTTGTCTTTAATCAGGAATGTCCCACCCATACCGATGCGATCGACCTCATCATTAAAACCATCACAAGCAAGGAAATGGGCGTTATCGGCTCAATGAGCGAAATACAGGCGGTTGGACACCGCGTTGTGCACGGCGGTGACAAGTTTACAAAGTCCGTTATCGTAGATGATGCCGCCATGAAGGCATTCGAAGACATGCAGGATTTAAGTCCTTTGCACAATCCCGCCAACATTATGGGAATTGTGGCTGCAAAAAAAGTTCTTCCCGATGTGCCGCATTGCGCAACCATGGATACGGCGTGGCATCAGACCATGCCGCCAAAAAATTTCTTGTATGCGGTTCCCCTTGAATGGTACCAAAAATACAGGGTACGCCGTTACGGTTTTCACGGGACAAGTTTCCTTTACACCGCAAAACGCGCCGCCGTATTGCTGGGACAGGACCCTTTCAAAACAAATTTGGTTATCTGTCATATCGGAAACGGCGCGTCTGTTAATGCCGTCAAGGACGGTTTGTCCTTTGACACGTCGATGGGCATGACGCCGCTCGAAGGTCTTGTAATGGGAACCCGCTCGGGCGACATCGATCCTTCGCTTGCTTTCTATATGATGCGCAAAACAGGAATGAGCGCGAACGAAATGGAAACAGCCTTAAACAAGCAATCGGGGCTTTTGGGTCTTACCGGCAAACAGACAGACAGACGCGACATTCAGGCTGCGGCGGTTGGCGGCAGCATAAGGGCGTTACGCGCTCAAAAAATCGAAGCGCATCGCGTAAGAAAATACATCGGCGCATACCAGGCGGTTCTTGGCAGGGTGGACGCGCTTGTTTTAACGGCGGGTGTCGGCGAGTTTGCATGGTTCATGAGGGAAAAAATTCTTGACGGACTTGACGGCATCGGAATGACTTTTGATCCGAACAAGAACAAAATTTCGATGACCAGAAACTCGGAAACCTTAATAAGCAAACCGGATTCGAAAATTCCGATTTTTGTAATACCAACAGATGAAGAACTTGTAATGACAGAAGATGCGTTTGCATTGATGCAGGGAACTTATGACACACATACGCATTTTTCGTATTCGTTCCAGAAAAAGGATTACGTAAACAAGGGACGCGCAGAGGGGCTTGTTCACGACCTTGTAAAAAATCCCGAGCTGGAATCCATTATTGCAAAACCAAGGTAGGATTTGGGGTCTGCCGGGGAAACAATTTGAAAAACATTGATATTCTTTGCATCGGCAATCCTATTGTCGATGTGTTTGTAAACATTGACTATTCTCTTTCCGCCAAATACGGCATTCTGGATTTTACCCAGCATGTCGATCGCGACAAGGCGCAGGCAATTCTAAACGAGCCTTCGATCGATTTTAAGAATGCTGTAAAAAGTTCCGGCGGGGGAGCGGCGAATGTCGCAAAAATTGCCGCCATGCTTGGATTGAGATCAGCATTTTCAGGAAGTACGGGGCATGACGACCTCGCAAAAATTTTCGAAAACGAAATTTCAAACGCGGGCGTAACCGCGCATATAATCAAGGGAAACGGAAAAACCGGTCTTTGCTTTGCATGCAATATCGACGGTGAAACGCGTTTTGCCGCAAGTCCGGGCGCGGCGCTCGAACTGTGTGTCGAACACATAAGCGACGAACTGATTGCTTCAGCGGAAGTAATCGTGGTGGACGGATATATTCTGGATCGTCATGAACTTGTAAAACATATTTTGTTAAGGGCAAGCAAGAAAGGAATACCCGTCGCGCTTGACGCCGCTTCGATCATGCAGGTTAAAAGCAAAGCCGAAGAAATTTTAACATACAGCCGCACCTTTCCTCTCTTTGTTTT
>WQSP01000193.1 GCA_009787795.1 Treponema sp. | reverse complement strand
ATAACGCGCCCCTTAATGCTTTGAATGTTAGCTGTAATTTCGTTTACCGCGGCGGCTGTTTCGTTCATGTTGCTCGCAAGATCGGTTCCAATACCGGATAACTTTTCCGCTTCTTTTTTAATGCTTAGCACAAGATTCTTGATTTTTTCCAGAGTGTTGTTAAAATATCGCGCAAGAAGCCCTATTTCGTCGTTTGATTTAACCGTAATTGATCTTGTAAGGTCGCCTTCGCCTTCCGAAATATCCTTTAGATTGTCGGCAACCATTGTAATCGGTTTTGTAGTTCTGCTTAATACGAAAAAAACGATTATCGCCACAATTACAGTTACAAGCAAAGCAAGCATAATTGTAAAGTTTGTAATATTTCGCACTTCTTTTAAAATATATTCCTCTGAAGCGGCAATCATGACAGACCATGTGGTATCGGAATTGCCGATCTTAAACGGATAAATTACAATTTCCACATTCGATTCCAAATCGTCGGAATAACTTACGATGGTTACAGTTTCTCCGTTTGCAACAGCGCGCGCGGCTTCTTCTATTTTGTCTCCAAAAATCGTATCAGCCTCGATTAATGTTTTTCCGATACGATTCGCCTGATAATTTGCGAGAATAAATCCCGTATCCGCATAAATCGACATCGCGGCAATTTCGCTGTGGCTTTCTATTACTTCTTCAAGAGCCTTCTGCATGGGCGCAATCGACAAAAGACACGCAACGCCTCCTACAGTTTCATTTGTTCTTGGATTGACAACCGGAACCATCATTCTTACAAGATAATTTTCCCTGCCCATTATTTCTCTTGTAAACGGCTCTTCGATTCTGTCTTGCGTGCGGTTGGGACCGTTAAAATAATCAATTGACGATTCGATATCGGCGCTTGCCCTCTTTGCAATTTCGCCTGTTTCTCTTGTAAAAACTGTCACATATTGACCTGTAGGAGACGCGCCGGGATTACCAACAAACATTGCATCCATTCCGTCGATTGCGTTCGCTTTCCAAATCGTGTATATTTGCACCAAATCGGGCTGACTTGCCAAAATTCCAAGCATCATGCTGTCAAAACGCTCACGCCTGTCTTCAGGGTCAATTTGCTCATAATCGCTCATTATGTCAGCTAACACGCGAAGGCTCATCAGGCGCAAATCCTGTCTGCTCTGCCAGTACAAAGCCTGTTCCCCCGACAAATATTGAAGCCCGCGTTTGGAAAGTTCTATAGTGATGCCTGAAGCCCTGTTTAAAAGAACTGCCGCAATTCCCGCTATTACCGTGATTAATATGGCAATTACCATTATACTCAACTTGATTTTGATTTTCATATAAAGGAAATAATAAGTTACAAGATATAAAAATGTCAATAAAAAACGCAATATTATTTTCACATAACGTTATGTGAAAATAAGCAATGTTATGTGAAATTAATTGATTATTTCTTAATAAGAGGTGCTTTTTCCAAAGAAAATCAATTACGCTGGCGAATCTTAATATGAACTTCGCGAAGCTGCTGTTCAGTTACTTCGCAAGGCGCGTTCATAAGGAGATCCTGCGCGCTTGAATTCATCGGGAACGCGATAACTTCGCGGATGTTTTCCTCTTCAGATAACAGCATGAGTATTCTGTCGATGCCGGGAGCCATGCCCGCATGGGGAGGAGCGCCATAATGGAACGCGTTCCACAAAGCGGGGAACTTGTTCTCTATGTCGGATTGCGTATAACCCGCGATTTCAAACGCCTTGGTCATAACTTCGGGCAAATGGTTTCGCACTGCCCCCGACGACAATTCAACGCCGTTACAGACAATATCATATTGCCACGCGAGAATATCGAGCGGATTTTTTGTTTGTAAAGCTTCAAGCCCGCCTTGCGGCATCGAGAACGGGTTATGTGTAAATTCAATCGCTCCGGCAGTTTCTTCGGATTCGCCGTACATCGGAAAATCCACGATAAAGCACATTTCAAAACTGTCTTTAATCAATTCCAGCCGGTTTCCAAGTTCTGTTCTTAATTTTCCCGCAAGGCCGTCTACCGTTTTTGGATCGTCTGCTATAAAGAAAAGAACGTCGTTTTCCTTAAGCTGCATTTCTTTTTTAAGCGCGGATTGTTTTTCTTCGCTTAAAAATTTAACGATGGGCCCTTTTAAAGAACCGCTTCCCGTATCACTGTCTTTATCCAAAACAGAAATGTAACCCAATCCCTTCATGCCGATTTCCAAAGCGAACGCAAGCATTTTTTCAAAGAACGATTTTGACTGCTTTGCGGCATTCGGCGCAACAATACCCCGTACCGGAATATTTTTAAACGGCGCAAAATCAACGTCCGCAAAAAATTGCGTCATGTCCTGAATAATGAGCGGATTTCGCAGGTCGGGTTTATCTGTTCCGTACTTTAACATCGATTCTGCGTAGGTGAGTCTTTTAAACGGCGCTTCGCTCACAGGCTTTTTAGAAAATGTTTTAAATACGCCGTACAAAACATTTTCCGCAACTTCAAAAACATCATCCTGCCCCGCGAAGGACATTTCAAAATCAAGCTGATAAAATTCCCCCGGTGATCGATCGGCGCGCGCGTCTTCGTCACGGAAACACGGCGCAATTTGGAAATATCTGTCAAAACCTGATACCATTAAAAGCTGCTTGAAAATCTGCGGAGCCTGAGGAAGCGCGTAAAATTTACCGTGGTGTTTTCTGCTTGGCACAAGGTAATCGCGCGCGCCTTCAGGCGAAGACGAAGTCAAAATCGGCGTTTGAATTTCCGTGAAGCCAAGACTTTCCATTTTGGAGCGCAAAAAACTTATCACCTTTGCGCGAAGCATAATGTTTTTTTTAACATCGGG
>WQSP01000192.1 GCA_009787795.1 Treponema sp. | reverse complement strand
TATGACGAGCATAAACCGATTTATACTCACATGCGAAACCTTCCGCCGTCAAAAATGAACTTTTCAAGTTTGAATCAGTCAATTGCTTCCGAGGGTTGTATCATCACGAACGCGAACATTACCAATTCGATTGTCGGCATTCGTACAATTATCGAAACGGGTTCAAGCCTTAACGGCGTTGTATGTATGGGCGCCGACTACTACGAAACGGAGATTCAAAAAACGCAAAATGCCGAGGCGAGGGTTCCGAATGTCGGAATCGGACGCGGCGCAATCATAAAAGGCGCAATTATCGACAAAAACGTATGCGTAGGCGAAGGCTGCCGTATCGGCGTGGACGACATCAAACGCACAGACGGCAATTACGGTCATTACTATATCGTGGACGGAATAATTGTAATTCCAAAAAATACGATTTTGTATCCTGGAACCGTAATTTAACCGATGAAAGCAAAAAAAATCATTCTCGTTTCTCTTTTTTTTGTTTTCATGTTTTCTTCCTGTTTAAGAACAGCCGCGCAAGCTGAAGGAAATGCGTTATCTGCAAATCATCAGGAAATTAATTCATTTTCCGCAAGGGTATCCACTGCCCTTTCCAATTCAGAATTGCCCGTTTCTATTATTACAAATATAAATACAAGCGTTGCATCTTCTTCCAATGAATTTCAAACTTCTCTTGAAATTATTTTGCGGCAAGACCCGTATTTTCGTATTCTTGTTGACAAGGAAAGGGCATTATCCGCCGATTACGAACCTTCCGACCTTATTGCGCTTCAAAACGCTTCGTACAGAATTAACCGTAACGATTTGTCTCTGCGCGAAGAGGCTGCTCTTAGTTTGGAGCAGATGGCAAGAGCTGCAAGAAACGACTGGTTAACGCTTGTCGCTTCTTCTTCGTACCGATCCTATGAATATCAGGTTAATTTGTTTGCGCGTCATTCAAGAAACATGGGAGAAGCGGCGGCAAGCAGGGTCTCCGCCCGCGCAGGTCACAGCCAGCATCAGCTTGGCACCGTAATCGACTTTGGCTCCATCACAAACGAATTTGCGCAGACGCGCGAAGGCATCTGGCTTTCAGCTAACGCCGCTCGTTTCGGCTGGTCATTATCGTATCCTCAGGGGTATGAGCACATAACAGGCTATTCATGGGAAAGCTGGCATTTTCGCTATGTGGGCATTGAACTTGCGCAGTTTATAGACACTTACTTTGAGGGAATTCAGCAGTATGCACTCAGGTTTTTGCACGAGTATGAAGCTTTGTAAAAAATTTAAGCATAAACCGATAAAATCTCGGCGTTTTTCCCGCGTATTCTTATCCCGCCGTTTTTAACATCTGCCGTAAAGACCGCGCCCGCTTCCCACGAACCGTCAAGAATAAGCTCCGATAACGGACATTCAAGTTCCTTTTGGATGGTACGTCTTAACGGGCGACCGCCGTATTTCTGATCCCAGCCCTTTTCTGCAAGAAAACGTTTTGCGTCGCTTGTGATTTTCAGGGTAAAGTCCTGTTCTTTTAAACGGGCGCAAAGATCAGAAAGTTCTATGTCTAAAATTGATTCTATTTGTTTTTGTTCAAGCGGATTAAACACGGCAATTTCGTCCACCCTATTTATAAACTCAGGCGGGAATATTTTTTTTATTTCGCTCATTGCGGCGGCTTCTATTTCGTTAAAAGACATTAACCCAGAGCCCGAGGCAAAACCAAGACGCGAGTCTTTTGTTATTTCGCGCACGCCTGCGTTACTTGTCATTATTATTACGGTATTCCTGAAATTTACCGTATGGCCAAGATTGTCCCTTAATTCGCCTTCTTCCATCACCTGAAGCAAAAGATTAAAAATGTCGTGATGCGCTTTTTCAATTTCGTCGAATAAAATCACACGATACGGATTTCTTCTGATTTTTTCTGTCAGCATTCCGCCTTCTTCGTATCCAATATAACCGGGAGGGGCGCCGACCAAACGCGACGCGTTGTGTTTTTCCATGTAGTCTGACATGTCAATTCTTACAAGCGCGTCTTCGTTTGCAAACAAATATTGCGCAAGTTTTCGCGCAAGAAGGGTTTTTCCGACTCCTGTGGGACCTAAGAAAATAAAGGAACCCATAGGACGGCGCCCCGAAGAAACGCCGGCTCTTGATCTTCTGATTGCGCCTGCAATACGCTTAATCGCGTCATCCTGCCCTATTACAAATTTCTTTAAATCGTCTTCTATCTGTAAAAGTTTTTTTGATTCATGTTCTTCCAAATGCATGACAGGAATACCTGTCGCTTCTGTTACAACTTTGCGAATGTCATCTTCCGTTACAACAGGTCTTTCGTTTCGTGATGCCCTCTCCCATGCCGCGTGAGCTTCTTCAAGGCGTGATTTTAAAGCGCGAACCTTGTCGCGCACTTCTGCGGCATGTTCATAATCCTGCGCGCTTACATACGCTGTTTTTTCTTCGCATAACAGTGCGATTTCATCTTCAAGACCTGTGATTTCAGGCGGCTGCTCGCGGTTTTCAAGTTTGCGAAGAGCGCCTGCTTCGTCAATTATATCAATTGCCTTGTCGGGCATGAATCTCCCTGTTATGTAACGCTGCGCAAGTTTTGCCGCAAGCATTATGGAATTATCCGAATATTTTACCTGATGATGTTCTTCGTATTTATTTTGAATGCCGTGTAAAATTTCTATCGTATCGTCAAAGGCGGGCTCGTTTACAATTACCGCCTGAAAACGCCTTTCAAGCGCCGCGTCTTTTTCAAAGTGCTTGCGGTATTCGTCTAATGTTGTAGCTCCAATGCAGCGAATTTCTCCGCGCGAAAGACCCGGTTTTAACATATTGGACGCGTC
>WQSP01000191.1 GCA_009787795.1 Treponema sp. | reverse complement strand
CTATATGTTTACTAGGTATTCAAGCCCTTGGCTTTCTCAACCGCCAGAGCAAGCTGAGCCGCGCAGGAAGTTCCCCTGCTTTTGAATCCTTCGCCGCAATTGATGCCTTTGCACTTGTTGATTATTTCGTTTGCAGTTAATCCGTCTGCAAGAACGGAGAGCGCTTTTAGGTTTCCGTTACAGCCGCCTGTGAAAGAAATGCCGGTTACGATATTGCCGTTTAAGTCAAATTGAATTTCTGTTGCGCATGTTCCTTGCGTTTTATAGGTGTGTCTCATAACTAATATTACCTTTTAATAAACAGGCATTGAATTATCAACATCTCTTGCCCATGCATTCAAGCCGTCCTGCAGATTCAAAAGTTTTCCTTTGTAGCCTGCTTCGCGTAACGCGCGAATTCCCAAAATGCTTCGCTGCCCGATTTTACACAGGAACACGGAATCGACGTTTGTGTCCAATTCTTCCATTCGCCTTACCAATTGACCAAGCGGCATGATTATCGCGTTTGGAAATTTGACTATGGCGCGTTCATGCGGCTCGCGTATGTCAATAAATTGAATTTTATCCCCTGAGTCCAAGCGCTTTTTTAAGTCGATGGCGGTAATTGTTTCTATCGGTTCATTGTCTTTATCTTTTTTTAATCCGCAGAATTGTTCGTAGTCGATTAATTCTTTTATCGACGGATTTTTTCCGCACACCGGACAATTCGGGTCTTTTTCCAATTTTAATTCGCGGAACGCCATGCGCCATGCGTCAAAATGAAGCAGTCGCCCGATTAAAGGTTTGGCTCCTCCAACGATCATTTTGATTGTTTCTGCCGCTTGAATTGTTCCGATAATGCCTGGCAGCACTCCCATTACTCCGCCTTCCGCGCATGAGGGAACAAGTCCCGGAGGCGGCGGTGACGGATAGATGCATCTGTAGCATGGTCCTTCCTTTGCGCCGAAAACGCTTGACTGTCCTTCAAACTGAAAAACCGAGCCGTAAATATTTATTTTTCCCTGAAACACGCACGCGTCATTTACAAGATAGCGCGTTTGAAAATTGTCCGTTCCGTCCGCGACAATATCGTATTCGCCGATTATTTCCATCGCGTTCTTGCTTGTGAGCATTGTGTTATGCACAACAACATTTACAAACGGATTAATGCCTTTTATTCTGTCTTTTGCGGACGCAACTTTTGGTCTTCCTATGTCTTTTGAGCTGTGAATAATCTGCCTTTGTAAATTTGACGCATCCACTTCGTCAAAATCTACAAGACCGATTGTTCCAACGCCTGCCGCCGACAAATAAAGCGCAAGCGGCGCTCCAAGGCCGCCTGTGCCTACAATCAATACTTTGGCATTTTTTAGTTTTACCTGTCCCTCTACGCCGATTTCGGGCAGAAGCAAATGACGGCTGTATCTTGCAATTTCTTCATTTGTAAGCGTTTGTTCCAAAGCCATTTGTTCCTCCGGCAATTGCAGGGATAATCATTAATTCGCCGTTGTCCGCTATGGGGGTGTCGAGTCCCTGTAAGGTGTTAATATTTTTTCCGTCAATAAAGAGGTTTATAAAATCCCGTAACGAATTGTTATCTGCAAATAAGTGAGTTTTAATATCGGGATAAATTCCTGTAAGAGCGTTTAAAGCTTCTCCTGCGGTTTTGCCGTTCACTTCAACTTCCGCATTACGATCCGTAAAAGAGCGCAGCGCATAAGGTATCAGTACTTTAATCATTCTCTATCTCCTTTAAAATCTTTTCGCTTTCAAAATGATTTCTGTCAGCTCTCAATTCCCAGCTTTTAAAATCCTTCGATTTTTTTTGCATTACAGAAACTATTATATAGGAATAAAAAGGAAGCGCGTGTTCTTTATCATAATCGGACGGAACTGCCGGATGATCCGGGTGCGAATGATAAAAACCGATAACGTCTTCTTTTCTTTTTCGCGCCGTAATTTCCGCCTGCATCATGTCTTCGGGTGTTATTAAAAAACGGTGATATTGCTCGCCGTCTTCGCGCGCATTTCGTATAGCTTCTGTATATTTTACCGTTTTTACGCC
This sequence comes from Treponema sp., assembly GCA_009787795.1. GTDB lineage: Bacteria > Spirochaetota > Spirochaetia > Treponematales > Breznakiellaceae > WQXQ01. The sequence continues at coordinate 805 of WQSP01000191.1, read as the reverse complement.
CTCTTCGTCAATCTCTCCGATTAAAATGCCGCAGCATTCATTGGGGTATGCGCTTTCCCCTTCGGCGCGTATGATTTTTTCGTGTTCCTGTGAAAGTTTTAGCATTAAATATCCTTCCATAATGGTTCTGACAAATAGCGATAGCCGTTATCGCAAAGGATTGTGGCGATTCGGGAATCTTTGGGAAGCGTTTTGGCGATTTCAAGGGCTGCATGAACATTTGCGCCCGAACTAATGCCGACAAAAAGTCCTTCTTCCGCGGCAAGGCGGCGTGCCATTTTATACGCATCTTCGGTTTTAACTTCGATGCGGCTGTCGGCAATACTGCCGTCAAAGATTTTCGGGTTTATGGTCGTTGCCATGTGCTTCATGCCTTCAAGCCCGTGAAAAGGCGAATCGGGCTGCATCAATGTTATATGAATACTTGCATCATGGTCTTTTAATCTTTTTGATATCCCCATAAAAGTTCCCGATGTGCCTGTGCCGCAGACAAAGTGAGTGGGTTTGCATTGTTTGTAAAGCTCGTCGCCTGTTGTTTCAAAATGCGCTTGCGGATTATCAAAATTGTCATATTGATTCGGGAAAAAATATAAATCGGGTTTATCCTGCGCTTCCTTCATGGCGGCATTGTATGCGCCGTCCGATCCTTCCATAGGATCTGTTTCGACAATTTCGGCTCCATACGCCCTTATTACTTTTTTTCGTTCCATGCTTGCGTTTGACGGCATATAAAGTTTTACTTTGTATCCAAGAGCCGCGCCGAACATTGCGTACGCAACGCCTGTGTTGCCGCTTGTTGAATCCA
>WQSP01000190.1 GCA_009787795.1 Treponema sp. | reverse complement strand
CGCACGCCGATGAACGCGATCCTTGGCATTGCGGAAATCCAGTTGCAGAACAAATCGCTTTCGTATGAGACAGAAGAAGCGATCAGCAAGATATACGAATCTGGCGATTTGCTGCTAAACATAATAAACGACATTCTTGACCTGTCAAAAATCGAGGCGGGCAAACTGGAGCTTGTTCCCGTCAAATATGACATTCCAAGTTTGATAAACGATACAGCCCAATTAAACCGCCTTCGATTTGAAAGCACTCCTGTTCAGTTCGTGCTGGAAATAAACGAGCACACGCCGCATGATTTGTTCGGCGACGAACTCAGAATAAAACAAGTTTTAAACAATATTCTTTCCAATGCGTTTAAGTATACAAGCAAGGGAGAAATCAAACTGGCTGTTTCCAGCGAAGCGGCGGATGATTCGCAGACCGGAGATGATAACGTAATAGTGGTTTTTGCAGTAAGCGATACGGGACAGGGCATGACGGAAAAACAGGTAAACGCGCTCTTTGACGAATACACGCGTTTTAACCTGGAGGCAAACCGTACAACGGTCGGCACCGGTTTGGGAATGAGCATTACAAAGCGTCTTGTCGATTTGATGAACGGTAATATCTCTGTAGAAAGCGAACTTGGCAAAGGCTCCGTGTTTACTGTGCGTATTCCGCAAAAGAAGGTCGGCGAAACGCTGTGCGGCACCGAGCTTGCGGACAAACTTAGAAACTTCCGTTTCTCCGGCACCGCAATTTCGAAGAAGGTGCGTTTCCTTCGCGAGTATATGCCGTACGGAAGCGTAATTGTTGTTGACGACGTCGAATCGAATTTGTACGTTGCAAAGGGAATGCTTTTGCCATACGGCTTGAAAGTTGAAACGGTATCCAGCGGATTCGAGATGATCGAAAAAATAAAGAACGGCAAAACTTACGACATTATTTTTATGGATCACATGATGCCAATGATGGACGGAATAGAAGCCGTAAAAATAATCCGCGAAATGGGCTACACCGGTTTGATCATCGCGCTTACCGCAAACGCTTTGGTCGGTCAGGCCGAAATGTTCCTTAAAAACGGTTTTGACGGTTTTATTTCCAAACCCATCGATTCGCGCGAAATGAATCTCCTTCTCAACGATTTTATCAGAAACAGAAAACCGCCAGAAGTTGTGGAAGAAGCGCGGCAGAAACAGCGCGAGCGCGAAAACAAAAACATGGTGATTTCGGCGCAGGATATGTCCAAGGCTTCCGACATAGAAAAGTTTTTCATAATGGACGCGGAAAATGTATTGAATGTGCTGGAAGGTTTAAGGGACAAACTGGACAGTCTGGACGAAGCAGGAATGTATTCGTACATTATTGCGGTTCATGGAATAAAGAGCGCTCTTGCCAATGTGGGCGAAAAAAATCTGTCCGAAATGGCGTTAAGGCTGGAAAGGGCGGGAAGAGCCCGCGACCTGGACACGATTGCGGCGGAGACTCCTTCGCTGATAAACTCGCTTCAGACTTTGATAGACAATTACAGATCGGCGGAGGACGAGAGGGGATCGATAAACGGCGATGACACGATTTCGGACAATGACCGCGAATATTTGCGCAAGAAGCTGCTTATCATCAAAAACGCATGTGCAGAAATAGACAAAAAGACCGCCAAAGACGCGTTAAAGGACTTAAAACAGAAAACATGGCCAAAAAACATCGAAAACGCCCTTGACGACATCGCCCTGCAGTTATTACACAGCGAATTCAGGAAAGCGGCGGTAATATCCGACGGATATCTGTAAATTTCCACTTTTTTTGGTTTTTTTTGTGTTTTTTATTGACTTTATTTTTCATATTTCATAAAATGCCCTATACTCCGTTGGGGTAACATAAAAAGCCCGAAAAACGGGCAAAAAAAAGGAGTTTTCTTATTATGAAAAAGAAAATTATTGTTGCACTGCTCATATTAGCAGTAACAGCAGGTTCGGCATTCGCATTTGATCCGATGTCAGCCGCTGATGGAATCAAGGATTCAAGTATATTTGTTAACCTTGGTGTTGGTATTGGCGGATCATCATTTACCATAGTCATTCCTCCCGTAGGCGGAAGCGTTGACTTCTTGCTGCCTGGCGCTCTTCCACTTTCGGTTGGAGCTTTCTTCCAAATGGCAATATATGAGCGTAGCTGGAATGGTTGGTTAGGTTATGATAAAGATATTTATACTTACATGGCTTTTGGCGGAAGAGTTGCATGGCACTTTGATTTTGGAATCAATAATCTTGACACTTATTTAGGTGCAGCATTGGGCTGGTGTCTTTATACTTATGAAGAAACATTTACTGGTAACACTGCTTCGCGAACCACCGATCGCAGCTTCTTCTATTACGGCGGTTTTGTCGGCGCAAGATTCTTCTTTACAAACAACATTGGCGTTTGGCTTGAAGCCGGTTACAGCGCACTTACTTATGCATCACTTGGTTTGGCGCTTAAGTTCTAATTAAGCCGCATTTGTTAAAAAGGGTTGTCCTGTCAAGGGCGACCCTTTTTTTTTGTTGTAATGGATTAAGAGGGTCCACGGATTTACACGGATTAGCACGAAGGAAGATAGAGAAGAGTGGAAGATTTCTCGCCAAGAACGCTAAGAGCGCAGAGGACGCCAAGGAGGATGAAGAGTTTAAGATAAAACCTGCGGACAGCAGGTTCGGTCTTGTCCGTGTAGTTAGAGGAGATTTTATAAAAAGAATTCGCGCAGAGGCACAAAGGCACGGAGGGGGGAAATAGAATAGATTGTAATTCATTCCTTCGTGTCTCCGCGTCTCTGTGCGAAACTCTTTTCTTCTACCTTTATAAGAGCATAGAAAGAATAGCAGAGATTCGCGCCAAGGAGGATG
>WQSP01000189.1 GCA_009787795.1 Treponema sp. | reverse complement strand
AACAGATGAGCATTTTTGAGTTTCGGCGCATGTCATTTCTACAGCACGCCTTACGCCCATACAAAACCCCATTACTTTTGCCCTGATTACTTTCATTTTATCATATTATATCATATTGGAATAAAGTAAATACATCTTAAACTTGATAAGTAAAAACAAATCAGATATAATGTAATAATGAACGATAAGGAGCTGGAATTTTCGGTGTTCTGTATAGAAAATATCGCGGAATATCTTGAAATGAAAGGCGATGATGTATATAAACTTCTCACAGAAGAAAGCGATATATTAGATAATTACATCATACCTTGTTTTGACGCTCTTCATACGCAAGGAAAAGAATATATTGTAAACGATATAATCGATGTAATGCGCGAAAAGGGATTAAGGGTATGATACTATGAAAGCGGATCCGGCAATTTTACAGCTGTCGTATGTCGATGTAATCGCGGCTTTCTCAAAAATGGGAAACATTTCTCTTAGAGATGCTCTTGATAAATTCTATAAATCTCAAATCTATTTGGAAATGCGCGAAGGCATCTCCGATCTTCACTGCCGCAGCGAAATATATCTAGCAAAGGATTTAATGCAGGAATTTGCCTTAACGGCTGTATCCGATTTCGCCTAACGCGGTGATTGTTTCCGTTATTTCGTCAAATGGCATTGTGTGATCCATATAGATAATCGAGTTTTCGTGTCCTTTTCCCAAAAGCAGGACCAAATCGCCTTCCCTTGCAAGCGAAAGCGCTTTTCGAATTGCGGTTGGCCTGTGCGGCAAAAGAAAAAGATTCGTATTGCGGATGAATACGGCCCTGTTTTGATCTATTTTAACGTCGGGATGCACCGTCTTCTTTAATATTCTAAACCCCTGATCTTCACAAACGCCCGAGCAAATTTCTTCCAGAATGTCCATTGGTTTTTCTCCACGCGGATCTTCGTCTGTTAAAATTATCGCGTCCGAGTAATGAGCGGCTATTTTTCCCTGTTCGCTTCTTTTTTGCGTGTCACGCTCACCCGCAGAGCCGAAAACGCTTATGATTTTACCGCCAGTTTTGTCAAGTCTTGCGCGAAGAGGCGGAAAAATGGTCTGGAAAGACGAAGGAGTGTGCGCATAATCCACCACAACTTCAAAGGGCTGCCCCTTTACTATTGTTGTCATCCTTCCCTTGACAGGTTTTAAATTTTTTACAACAGGAGCTATTTCGCGAAGAGGAAGTTTTAAAAGCCCCGATAAAATCAGAAGGGATGCCATCACGTTGGCAGAATTAAAAGCGCCCGGGAGTTTGTCCCTTATGTTGATATGTTCTTTTAACGCTGGAATATAAACAGAATACCAGTTTCCCCATGCATCGCTCTCGATTATGTCAAGAATTACGTCTCCGTCCCTTCCTTCGGGGCTGTATGTAAAAGTTTTGTGATGCGTCGCCTTCATGAAAAAACGTGAGCTTTTGTCGTCGGAGTTTACAACGCCGAAAGGACCTATAAAATCGGAATTGGGATGAGGCGAATACTTATCCAATGCGCGGAAAAGATTTGCCTTGTCTTCCCTGTATTGTTCCCATGTGCCATGAAATTCCAAATGTTCATGCGTTATGTTTGTTAAAACCGCAGAACAAAACTCAACGTCGCCAAGACGGTTCAGTTTGGGAGAAAGTCCGTGCGAGCTTGCTTCCACTATCGCATATTCGCATCCCGATTCTGCCATTTCGTATAACATCCGCTGGACTGCAGGCGCTTCGGGAGTGGTTTGATGTTCGACATTCCACATCTCTTCGCCGCCAAGACTGTGCTGAACAGTGGAAAAAAAACCCGCCTTTTTTCCCATCAATCTTAGAAGCTGCCAAATCAAATAAACTGTTGTGCTTTTTCCTTCGGTTCCGGTTACGCCTGTTACGAGCATTTTTTTTGACGGATAGTCGTAAAAAGAGGCTGAAATCGGCGACATGGAAAAACGCGCATCCTTCACTTTTAGGTAAACAACATTCTTGTTTTTTTCCGCAATGTCGCCTTCGTGAACAACAACGGATGCTCCCCGTTTTACTGCATCGTTAATGAAAAGCGCGCCGTTTGTATGAAGCCCGGGGAGCGCAAAAAAAAGATTTCCCTGTTTGATGTTTCTGGAGTCGTACTCAAACCCTGTGACAACCGGATTTAAAATTCCGTCCACGGAAATAAATCCGCATTTTTGAGCCGCTTCTTTTGTAAAAAATTGGGAGAGGTTTTTTTCCATTGCTTTCGCTAATCCTCCCCAAAAACAACTGCGGTAAATGTATAAAGCTGCGTATCGGGCGCATCGTAAGACCCTTGCGGCAGTCCCGCCTTTACGCAAATATAATCGAGGTATTCGTCCAAATCCCAGCCCTGCTCGACAGGCACCTGCGGCAAAAGTACGCCGGATCTTCCGCGCCCTGTTAGCAGTAAACCGTGAACGCCGACTTTCACCTGCCTTGGGTCGGGGCACGGTGTCATCGGCGAAAGCGCGGATATTTCAATCGAAACCCGATCCAGTTCTTCTTTTTTTAACGCGGGAAAACGCGGGTCGCCGAATGCGGCTTCCTTTGCCATCAATCTGATGGTCTCGACAAGCGCCAAGTTGGCGGACATTCTGCCGATACATCCGCGCAAATTGCTTCCGATGTGCAATGTTACAAAAGCGCCGCAGGGTGTGCCTAAATTTTCCCCGCTGCCGGAATAAGACGGCTTTCGTCCGTCCAATTCTGCGGCAATCGACTCGCGCGCCTGAGAAAGCAGTATTTTTTGCTCTGCTTCGGTAATGGTGAATTCCATCTCTAATTACATTATAATATAGTAGATTTTATGAAACAAGAACGAATTTCCAAAGTTGTAAAAATCGGCGGTTTT
>WQSP01000188.1 GCA_009787795.1 Treponema sp. | reverse complement strand
TTGTAGAGCGAACCGGTCAAATTGATGATCTGCCTGTCGTCTTCACCGGTCGCTCCCACAATAAGCTGGGTGCTTTGTCCCGCAGGTGCAAACCAGGGGGACGTTGTTTTTCCCTGCGGTAAAAATCTACTTTTTTGTTTTGCTTCTTCTGTTTCGCATCTAACGTTTGAAAAATCGCTCATGGCGCCAATAATGTCTTTTTTGGATTTTTCGGGAGCAAGGCACATTAAACTTTTTTCTGTCGGAAGCTCAATGTTGACGCTTAACCTGTCCGCCCACTTGCCCGCCTCGCGGATCATTTTTTCGCCTGTGCCGGGGATCAGTTTTAAATGAATATAGCCGCCGAATCCCATTTCGGTTCGAAGGGTTTTTGCAGTCTCCGTTAATTTTTCCATTACAATGTCGGGGTCTGCAAAAATCCCCGATGATAAAAAAAGCCCCTCGATATAATTGCGTTTGTAAAACTCGCAAGTCAGCTCTGCAAGCTCTTTTACGGTAAATGTCGATCTTTTAATGTCCGCAGAGGCGCGGTTAACGCAATATGCGCAGTCGTACCTGCAAACATTGGAGTACAATACTTTTAAAAGGCTTACGCACCTGCCGTCCTGTGTCCAACTGTGGCAGACCCCCATTGGCATTGTTGTACCCATTTTATTTCCGCCCGGGGCTTTAAACCCCGAGCTTCCCGAGGTAGCGCATGAAGCGTCGTATTTGGCAGCGCCCGAGAGTACAGAGATTTTTTCGTGCAGGTCATCACAGCCCATGATTAACTATACAAGTGTTTAGGGAGAATGTCAAGCGGTTTTATTCAACTTTAAAGCGCCCCACAACCCTTACTAAAACATCGATAGCTTCGCGGTTTTTAACGGAAATTTCGTTGACATGATGTACCGCAATATTGATTTGATCCGCGCCGGAAGCCATTTCGTTCATGCCGCTTGTAATTTCCTGCGTAACTTTTTCAAGATTGTCGCTCTCCTGAATTACTTCTTTTGCGCCGTCGAGCATTTCTGCGGAACTGCTCTTTACCTGACGCGTTATGGTGTTTACATTACTTATGCCGTCCAGAATTTGCTTTGAACCTTCGCCCTGTTCTTCCATGGCGCGGCGGATATTGTCTTCCTGATCCGATACTACCCTTACGCTTGTATCGATCGCGTCGAATTTATTAAGTACGTTTTCTGTTGACTTTGTAATTTTATCAATTGATTCCGTTATCTTTTTAAGCACAACGCCGATGGTTTTGGATTGTTCTCCTGAGTTTTCCGCAAGCTTTCTTATTTCGTCGGCAACAACGGCAAAGCCTTTTCCCGCTTCTCCCGCATGAGCCGCTTCGATTGCGGCATTCATCGACAACAGGTTTGTCTGGCTTGCAATATTCTCCATGACAGAGTTGATCTCCATTAGGCCTTCCGATTCGCGCGCAATTTCCTTAATGTCATCCGCCACTTCATTAAGCCCTGTTTTTCCAACTTCCGAAGATTCGATTAATGTTTTTACGTTAGCTGAATTTTTTATCAATGTATCAGTAACGGATGAAATGTTTGCGACCATTTCTTCGATTGCAGCGGAGGCTTGCGAAACATGCGAGCTTTGACTCTCGACATGAACGTTTAGCTTGTTAATATTGCTTGAAACCTGTTCCATAGTCGCGTGAGTTTCGCTTACGCTTGCGCTTTGATTAATTACGCGGCCTTTAATGCTTTGGATGTTTGCGGTAATTTCGTTTGTCGCAGAAGCGGTTTCGTTCATGTTGCTTGCAAGATCGCTTCCTATTTCTGATAAATGCGCCGCCTCTTTGTTAATACTTATGATAAGATTTTTTATAATCTCCATCGTTTGATTAAAGTAACGCGAAAGGTCTCCTATTACGTCCTTGTTGTTGTAATTAACCCTCTTTGTCAAATCTCCTTCGCCTTCTGAAATGTCTTTTAACGTATGCATCACGCTGAAAAGCGGCTTAACAATACTTGTTGTGACAAGAAGAGCGAGAGTAACGCTTGCTGCAAACGCGCCAATAATTATTGCAACAATTATAACAGCAAAAGTTTGTCCGTTTCTGTGAATATCATTTATTTCTTCGTGAAGTATATCTCCGTACGCGTCGTATAGATGCTGTAAATCGCCGATAACACGCTGAGTATTCGGATAAACCTCTTCCAATAACATTCTTAGGGCTTCTTCTTGATTATTATTGTTTCTTAAATCAATAATTTCACGCGCTTTTTGATGGATAAATGTATGAGGACCAACAATATCCTGTAATAATTTTACAAGATCAGGGTTTTCAATACTTTTGGCTTCATCGCCTGCCAGCCATTGACCCAGCGAACATGCGTTCGAATCAAGCGAACCTGTAAAAGGCGTTCCCATATATACAGATTCTGTCAGATTGTGTCTCCAGTTATAATGCGAACTTAATATACTTGAAATATTCGCTTCAATTTCTGTGATGTGGATTATATCTTCCGCAGAATCTGTGAGGTTATTGATGCTGAAAAGCCCCACCACACCCAAAAAAGCGCCAATTAAGGCAACTATTGAAAAACCGCCGACCAATTTCGTCCGAATTTTCATATTTCCCCCCTTGCCGTTCAGACTATCCCAATATACTCCAAAAAATTAAAATAGTCAAACATCTTTCGGGCGGTTGTCCATGACCCTCACAGCCTTACCCTCGGAAATCGGCAGGGAGCCGCTTTCGTGAAGCTCGACTTTGGGGCTTATCGATATCGATACTTGCAGGGTTTCCTTGATTTTTTCTTTTAACGCGTTTAAAAGACGAGAATCGTCCATGAAGGTGTCGGCGTTTACTTCGGTTTTTACGGTGAGCCTGTCAAGCGCGCCGTCTTTTTCCACGACGATAAGGTAATTGTTGCCCAC
>WQSP01000187.1 GCA_009787795.1 Treponema sp. | reverse complement strand
AACATTAATAAAATTTTTTCTTGATTCCTATAGACAGGAAGATCAATATAGTTCATAATTATTATTATAAGTACTTGATCAAAAAATTAAAAGATGGTATAGTTTAAATATCAAGGATATAAACAACTTTGATATTTAACTAATGGAGGGAAAGTTAATGGCTAAGAAAAATGTTTATTACTTCGGAAATGGAAAAGCCGAAGGTGATGCAAAGATGAAATTAGAATTAGGCGGCAAAGGAGCCAACCTTGCAGAGATGACAAATCTTGGAATACCGGTTCCGCCCGGATTTACAATTTCTACCGATGTTTGCGCAGCCTATTATGAAAATAAGAATAAATATCCTGCAGGACTTAAAGAAGAAGTTGAATCGATGCTTAAAAAGCTCGAATCTTCCATGAAAAAGAAACTTGGCGATCCGAATGATCCGCTTTTGGTTTCGGTTCGTTCGGGAGCGGCAGTATCCATGCCGGGCATGATGGATACAATTTTAAACCTTGGAATGAGCGACAAGGCAGTTAAAGGGCTTTCTAATAAAACAGGAAACCCGCGTTTTGCATGGGATGCTTACAGGCGTTTCATTCAAATGTACGGCGATGTTGTAATGGGCGTTGACCATGATCACTTCGAAGAAGCGCTTCATGCCGCCAAAAAAGCCAAAAAAGTGGAACTTGATACCGGTCTTACAGCCGCAGATTTGGAAAAACTTGTCGAAGAATATAAAAAAATCGTAAAAAGAGATACAGGAAAAGAATTTCCGCAGAATCCGCTCGATCAATTATGGGGCGCAATTAACGCGGTTTTCGGTTCATGGATGTGCGATAGAGCGATTAAGTATCGTCAAATAGAAGATATTAAAGGCTTAAAAGGAACTGCAGTAAACGTTCAGTCGATGGTTTTCGGCAATTTCGGCGACGATTCGGGCACAGGCGTATGTTTCAGCCGCGATCCTTCAACAGGTATTAATGAATTTTACGGCGAATATTTAATGAATGCGCAGGGCGAAGACGTTGTCGCCGGCATCAGAACGCCGGAAAGAATTTCTACATTAGAAAAAAAGAATCCTGTTATTTACAAACAGCTTGTCGGAATTAAAAATAAACTTGAAAAGCATTTTAAAGACATGCAGGATATGGAATTTACCGTTCAACAGGGAATTCTTTACATTCTTCAGACAAGAAACGGCAAACGCGCCGGTACGGCAGCTGTAAGATGCGCTGTTGACATGGTTGCGGAAGGTTTAATCGACAGAAATACGGCAATTTTGCGCGTTACGCCCGGTCATCTTGATCAATTATTGCACCCGATGATCGATGCAAAAGCGGCGAAAGATGCAAAAGCGCTTACAAAAGGCCTGAATGCGTCTCCGGGCGCAGCTTGCGGAAGAATTGTTTTCTCTGCAAAAGACGCGGAAGCGTGGCATGCAAGAGGCGAAAAGGTATTGCTTGTGCGCAAAGAAACAAGCCCCGAAGATATCGGCGGAATGGTTGTTTCGCAGGGTATTTTAACTTCTACAGGCGGTATGACAAGTCATGCGGCTGTTGTTGCGCGCGGTATGGGCACTCCTTGTGTCGCAGGCGCAAAAAGCGTTCTTGTTCAGGGTGACGGCAGTGTTGATATCGGCGGAAAAACGTTTAAAGAAGGCGATTGGATCACAATTGACGGTTCTTCGGGCGAAGTATACGAAGGAAAACTTCCTCTCGTTGCCGCCGCGATCTCAAAAGATATGGAAAAATTCCTCAAATGGTGCGACGAAGTGCGCGCAGGATCAGTTCGCGGAAGAATTAAGGGCTTTAATGTAAGAACCAACGCAGATCAGCCGGAAGACGCAAAACGCGCGTTCGATTTCGGCGCTCAGGGCATTGGTCTTTGCAGAACAGAGCATATGTTCTTCGATAAGGAAAAACTTGTTCACTTCCGCGCAATGATTGTAGCGGAAACAGAAGCGGACAGAAAAGTCGAATTAAAGAAGATTCTTCCGCTTCAACAGAAAGATTTCTTTGGAATTTTCAAGGCAATGGAAGGCCGCCCTGTCACAATCAGGCTTTTGGACCCGCCTTTGCATGAATTTGTGCCTCATACACAGGAAGAAATTGATGAACTTGCTTCCCATTTAAAGATTGACGCTCATAAATTAAAAAACAAGATTGGCACTCTTGTAGAAAGCAATCCGATGCTTGGTCACCGCGGCTGCCGTTTGGCGATAACGTATCCCGAAATCTACGATATGCAGGTTGAAGCGATTGCGCTTGCCGCAGTGGAATGCTCAAAGCAAAAAATTCCCGTTAACCCGGAAATTATGATTCCGCTTGTTGTAACTCACAGAGAACTTAAAGCCCTTAGACCCAATGCCGAAAAAATATTAGACAAAGTGTTTAAGGCGGCGGGCGTTAGCGTTCCTGTTCATATCGGAACAATGATCGAAGTTCCGCGCGCGGCTATTCGCGCCGGAAGTATTGCGGATTTTGCAGACTTCTTCAGCTTTGGAACAAACGATCTTACGCAGATGACTTTCGGCTTTAGCCGCGACGACGTTGCGTCGTTCCTGCCGATTTATTTGCAGAAAAACATACTTGACGATGAGCCGTTCCAGACAATCGACCAAAATGGCGTTGGCGGACTTATCCAACATGCAATTGGAGAAGGCAGATCAGTAAAACAGGATCTCAAAATTGGGATCTGCGGAGAACACGGCGGCGATCCTGCCTCTATCGACTTCTGTTATAGAGCCGGATTCAGCTATGTATCATGTTCACCATTCCGAGTGCCGTTAGCACGTCTTGCAGGTGCGCAAGCTGTTATCAACAACTCAGGAAAGAACATAAAGGGAGGGGAGTCAGGTAAGACAAAACCCGCCACTGCCAAGGTGAAAGGCAGTAAAAAACC
>WQSP01000186.1 GCA_009787795.1 Treponema sp. | reverse complement strand
GTCGGCAAACTTGGAAAGCCCGAATGTTATTATTTCCCGCATCAGTTTGCAAGTCACACAGGCGAAATGAATGCAACTTATTTCGGCTATGACCCTGACACAAAACCCGAAGAAGTAAAACAGCGTCTTCGCGATTACAACAAGGGCGATACGCGCATTACTGAATTGTCGCGCGCATGGCGGATTGAACTTGGTTCCGGCTGGTATTCTCCTGCAGGCGTTATTCACGCGCCCGGCTCGGTTATGACTTATGAACTTAACTGGAACGGGGACGTCAACTCCGTGCACGAAAACGTCGTTTCGGGCGTTACATATCCGCGCGAATTTATGAACGGCGAATGTCCGGCGGATAAAAAAGACGACATCGATTATATTTTCAGTTTGCTTGACTGGGAGAAAAATACCGATCCGCATTACAAGAAACGATTCGGACGACCGCCTGTTTCCATTGTTAAAAATTCCGATTACGAAGAAAAGTGGATCTCGTACGCCAACGAAGGATACTTCAGCGCGAAGGAACTTTCCGTTAATCCGGGAAAGAGCATAACAATAAAAGAGCCTGCCGCTCACAGCGTAATTTTCATTCAGGGTCACGGCAAGTTTGGCGGCTCCGCCGGTGAGGGCGCATATCACTGTGAAGCGCCGGGTATGCTGCGGTTCGGTCAGCAGAGCGCGGATGAATTCTTTGTGTCGGAAGAAGCCGCAAAGAAGGGAATTGTTATCACAAACACAAGCCCTGTAGAGCCGCTTGTTTTAATTAAGGGATTCGGTCCCAATCATCCGGACGCGCCGCAGAGCAATTGATAGCTCTGCAATTTAATTGCTTCGCAATTGGTTTTATTTGCTTTTCGTTTTCTCCTGGAAAAATTCCCACGCCTCTTTGTCGGTGTATTTGTAGTGCACGATTTTTCCGATAGCGTCCGCCATGGCGACAGGATGATGGCTTTGGAAAATATTTCTGCCCATATCAAGACCGCGCGCGCCGCCTTGTATTGATTTGTACGCCATTGCAAGAGCTTCTTTTTCTGCAAGTTTTTTTCCGCCTGCGACAACGATCGGAACAGGACACGCAGCCGCAATTTCCTCAAAGTCGTCACAGTAATATGTTTTTACAATGTGCGCGCCAAGCTCTGCGACAATACGCGTCGCCAGTTTAAAATATTGGCTTGTTCTTTCCATATTTTTTCCGACTGCGATTACGCCGAGTGTGGGTATGCTGTAACGGGCTCCGGCATTTATCACTTTGGAAAGATTATCGATACTGGAAAGCTGACCGTCCGCGCCGATAAATGTCTGCACTGCCATACAATCCGCGTTCATGCGGATTGCTTCTTCCACGTCTACAGAAACAAGTTCGTGACTAAGGTCTTCGTTTATCATTGACGAACCTGCAGAAACGCGCAGAGCAATGCCTTTTCTGAAATTGGGTTTTACGCAAGTTCGAAGCGCTCCCCTTGTTGCCATCAATACATCAACATGATCGATTAATTGCGGGATAAGAATATCAAGCCGTTCAAGACCCGAGACCGACCCCATAAAATATCCATGGTCAAAAGCGAACATAACGGTATTGCCGCTTTTGGGATTAAAAATATTTGTCAGGTGCTTTTTCATTCCCCAATCAAGATTTGCCGCGCCCTTTACATGGAAATTTCCGTTTGTCTTGAACGGAACATCGGTATAGTAATTTTTCTCTATTTTGATTCCTTCTTTATCAGCCATATCAATTCTCCTTTACACATTATAATATGTAAATGTATAATCAACAACATGGGGAAGTTATGAATAAATATTTAATGGCTGTTGACGCAGGGACAGGCAGCGTAAGAGCCGTTATTTTTGATATTGACGGAAATCAGAAAGGATGTGTCCAAAAAGAATGGAGACATTTGGAAGACCCGGCTTTCCCCGGCAGCATGAATTTTGACTGGACTGTAAACTGGCAGCTTACATGCTCGTGCATAAGGGAAGTTCTCTCTTTGTCAAAAATTGAAGCAAATGAAATCGCCGCCGTAAGCACGACATGCATGAGGGAAGGAATCGTTCTTTACGATGCGGCAGGAAACGAAATATGGGCATGCGCAAATGTCGATGCCAGGGCGAAGGATGAAGTAACACAGCTTAAGCAGATAGATCCGAATCTTGAAAAGGAACTTTATTTAAAATCGGGGCAAACCTTCGCGCTTGGCGCTCTGCCTCGTCTGTTATGGGTAAAAAATAAATTACCTGATATTTATAAAAAAACTGCGCGTCTTGGAATGATTAACGACTGGATTATTTACCGCCTGTCAGGCGATCTTGCGGTTGAGCCGAGCAACGGTTCAACGACAGGTCTATTCGATCTTAAAACAAGAAATTGGGATATTGATATAGCACGCCGCTGCGGCATAAGGGACAATATTTTCCCCGATGTTAAAGAATGCGGAACTGTCGCCGCAAAAGTATCCAAAGAAGGCGCAAAACAAAGCGGCTTACTCGAAGGCACAGCTCTTGTAACAGGCGGCGGAGATTGCCAGCTTGGCACAATCGGCGTAGGCGTTGTTGAAGAAAGCGAAGCTGTCGTATTCGGCGGAAGTTTTTGGCAGTACGAATTCAACACAGCTTCGGCAAACTGTTCTTCAAAATGCGACGTACGCGTTAACTGTCATGCCGTAGAAAATATGTGGCAATATGAGGCGCTTGCATTTAATCCGGGGCTTGTAATGCGATGGTTCAGGGATGCGTTCTGCGCCGAAGAAAAACGCATTGCCGCAGAGCGTAATATCGATCCTTATATGCTCCTTGATGAAGCCGCTCTTTCGGTTCCTGCTGGCAGTTACGGAATGATCTGTACATTTTCAGATGTAATGAATTATATAAACTGGAAGCACGCGTCTCCTGCGTTTTTAAATTTTGAACTGAACCCCGAAAA
>WQSP01000185.1 GCA_009787795.1 Treponema sp. | reverse complement strand
GCTTTTTCAAATCGATGGCTGTAATTGTTTCAATCGGGTCACTGTCTTTATCTTTTTTTAATCCGCAGAATTGTTCATAGTCGATAAGCTCTTTGATTGACGGATTTTTTCCGCACACTGGGCAATTGGGATCTTTCTCCAAATTGAGTTCGCGGAATTTCATGCGCCATGCGTCAAAATGAAGCAACCTTCCAATTAATGGCTTGGCTCCGTGCGTTTCTGAAGAACCGCCGACTATCATTTTAATTGTTTCTGCCGCCTGAATGGTTCCGATAATACCCGGCAAAACTCCCATTACTCCGCCCTCGGCGCACGAGGGAACAAGTCCCGGAGGAGGAGGAGACGGATATATGCATCTGTAACACGGTCCGTCTTTAGCTCCAAAAACGCTTGACTGTCCTTCAAATTGAAAAACCGAGCCGTAAATATTTACTTTTCCCAGAAACACGCACGCATCATTTACAAGATAGCGCGTTTGAAAATTGTCCGTTCCGTCCGCGACAATATCGTAATCCCCGATTATTTCCATCGCGTTTTGGCTTGTAAGCATTGTGTTATGCACAACAACATTCACAAAAGGGTTGATGCCTTTGATTCTGTCTTTTGCGGACGCGACTTTCGGTCTTCCTATGTCTTTGGAACTGTGAATAATTTGCCTTTGCAAGTTCGACGCATCCACTTCATCAAAATCAACAAGCCCGATTGTTCCAACTCCTGCCGCGGACAAATAAAGCGCGAGCGGAGCGCCCAAGCCGCCTGTGCCCACAATTAAAACTTTCGCGTTTTTTAATTTTACCTGCCCTTCAACGCCGATTTCCGGCAAAAGCAAATGGCGGCTGTATCTGGATATTTCTTCATTTGTAAGCGTAAGTTCTAAAGCCATTTTTTCCTCCTGCAATAGCAGGGATTATCATTACCTCGCTCTTTTCCGCTACAGGAGTATCAAGTCCTTGCAGGGTGTTGATGTTTTTTCCATCGATAAAAAGGTTAATAAAATCGCGAAGATTTCCGTTATCTGCAAATAAATGCGTTTTAATATCGGGATAAATTTTTGCAAGAGCGTTTAACGCATCCCCTGCGGTTTTTCCCTCGACTTCCGCTTCTGCGTTACGGTCTGTAAAAGATCTAAGCGCGTAAGGTATCAGTACATTAATCATTTTTTTCTCCTTTAAAAATATTTTCACTTTCAAAATTTTTTCTGTCTGCTGTCAACTCCCAGCTTGTTAATTCATCGGATTTTCCCTGCATTACAGATACAATTATATAAGAATAAAAAGGCAGCGCGTGTTCCTTATCATAATCAGACGGCATAGCGGGATGATCCGGGTGCGAATGATAAAAACCTATAACGTCCTGTTTTCTTTTTCGCGCTGTCTGCTCCGCCTGCATCATATCTTCGGGCGTTATTAAAAAACGATGGTACTGTTCGCCGTCCTCACGCGCATTGCGGATTGCTTCCGTGTATTTTACCGTTTTTACACCTTTATCGTCAATCTCGCCGATTAAAATGCCGCAACATTCATTGGGGTATGTGTTTTCGCCTTCGGCGCGGATAA
Organism: Treponema sp.; assembly: GCA_009787795.1. GTDB lineage: Bacteria > Spirochaetota > Spirochaetia > Treponematales > Breznakiellaceae > WQXQ01. Next base: position 1,375 of record WQSP01000185.1, on the reverse strand, counting down.
TTTTTTCGTGTTCGGAAAAAAGGTTGAGCATTAAATATCTCTCCATAACGGTTCAGACAAATATCGATATCCATTGTCGCAAATAATGGTAGCGATGCGCGAGCCTGCCGGAAGTGTTTTAGCGATTTCAAGAGCGGCGTGTACATTCGCGCCTGAACTTATGCCGACAAACAAACCTTCTTCCGCTGCAAGACGGCGAGCCATTTTATATGCGTCTTCGGTTTTTACTTCGATACGGTTGTCGGCAATACTACCGTCAAAAATTTTAGGGTTTATTGTTGATGCCATGTGCTTCATGCCTTCCAACCCGTGAAAAGGCGAATCAGGCTGCATCAGCGTTATTTTAATGGAAGAATCTGTATCTTTTAATTTTTTTGACACGCCCATAAAAGTCCCCGATGTGCCTGTGCCGCAGACAAAGTGGGTAGGCTTGCATTGTTTGTAAATTTCATCGCCTGTCGTGTTATAATGCGCCTGCAAATTTTCAAAATTGTCGTATTGATTTGGAAAAAAATATAAATCGGGCTTACTTTTTGCTTCATTTATGGCAGCATTATACGCGCCGTCCGAACCTTCAAGCGGACTTGTTTCGGCAATTTCCACTCCATACGCTCTTATTACTTTTTTTCGTTCCATGCTTGCGTTTGACGGCATAAAAAGTTTTACTTTATATCCAAGAGCCGCGCCGAACATTGCGTATGCAACGCCCGTGTTGCCGCTTGTAGAATCCAAAATAATTTTATCTTTTGTCAGTTTTTTTGTTTCGATACCATGAAGTATCATAGCTCTTGCAGCCCTGTCTTTAACTGATCCGCTTGGATTCATAAATTCAGCTTTCGCGAATATGCTGACATCAGGAGACAGAGCGCCTTTAATATTTTTTAATTCTATGACAGGCGTATTGCCAACCATATCTAAAATATTATATTTCATAAAACCAAAACTCCCTTTGATCAAGTTCAAGGTGTGTAGAAATATTGTTGTTTTTATATTGCAATTCGGGATTTTTTACGCTGACGCGCGTTTTTTCAGGTATCGATCTTACAACAAACGCATTGCCGCCGATCACAACGCCTTCACCTATTACCGTATCGCCTCCTAAAATTGAAGCCCCGGAATAAACTGTTACGTTATCGTGAATGGTAGGATGGCGTTTAACACCCTTAATACTTTGTCCGCCCTTGGTAGACAAAGCTCCGAGAGTTACCCCCTGATACAGTTTTACATTGTTTCCGATAATCGTAGTTTCGCCGATAACAATGCCTGTGCCGTGATCCATGAAAAAATATTTTCCTATAACAGCGCCGGGGTGAATATCAATGCCGGTGACGTTATGCGCATATTCACTCATTATTCTTGGGATAAGCGGAACAGA
>WQSP01000184.1 GCA_009787795.1 Treponema sp. | reverse complement strand
GGCTCAGCTTGCTCTGGCGGTTGAGAAAGCCAAGGGCTTGAATACCTAGTAAACATATAGTATTATTCAGTTATGGACATAAACACAATCTGCGTACACGGTTGCGTAAAAAAATACGATACAACAGGCGCGGTGTCGGTTCCCATTTTTGCATCATCTACATTTGCCCACCCCGGCGTCGGACAAAGCACAGGGTTTGATTACTCGCGCTCGCAAAATCCCACAAAGGAACATCTTGAGCAGACGATTACAGCGCTTGAAGGCGGCTTTGAAACAATAGCGTTCTCATCAGGGATGGCGGCAGTATCCGCGCTCATGGAATTGTTTTCACCCGGCGATCACATTGTCGCCTCCGATGATTTATACGGCGGCACTTTCCGTCTCTTTTCGCATGTATCGGAAAAAAACGGCATGAAATTTTCTTATGCGGCATCTTCCGACGAAATCGCCGCAAAAATTACGCCTGCTACCAAAGCGATTATAATAGAAACGCCTTCCAATCCCATGATGAATGTGGTTGACATTGAAGCTGTTGCAAAAATTTCAAATAATAAAAATATTCTTTTAATTGTTGACAACACATTTTTAACGCCTGTTTTTCAAAGACCATTGTCTTTGGGCGCTGATATTGTGCTTCACAGCGGAACAAAATATCTTGGCGGTCATAACGACACGCTTTCCGGAATGCTGACTGTAAAAAACAGCGAATTGGCCGAGCGTCTTCGTTTTATCGCAAAAACAACAGGCGGATGTCTTTCGCCGTTTGACAGTTTTTTAATCATACGGGGAATTAAAACTCTCGCGATTAGAATGGAATGCCACAATAAAACCGCGTTACATATTGCAAAGTGGCTTACCGAACAAAAAAAAGTAAAAAAAGTTTATTACATCGGTTTAAAAGATCATCCCGATTATGCGATCTCGTGCCGTCAGGCAAGCGGCTTTGGCGGAATGATTTCGTTTACTGTTGACTGCGAAGAAACTGCAAAATCAATTTTGGAAAACGTTAAAGTAATAAAATATGCGGAAAGCCTTGGCGGAACCGAAAGCCTTATCACCTATCCTTTACTGCAAACCCATGCAGACCTTCCAAAGCATGAACGCGAAGCGCGCGGAATAAATGAATGCCTTTTGCGTTTGTCTGTCGGGCTGGAAGCCGAAAATGACATTATCGAAGATCTTAAGCACGCCATGGACAGCCGCTGATGAAATTCGATTTTGATACCATTATAGAAAGAAAAAATACCAATGCAATAAAATACGATCCGATATCCAGAGGAAAGCCCCAAGACGTACTTCCGTTATGGGTTGCCGATATGGATTTTTCGGCTCCGCCCTGCGTAGAGGAAGCCATAACAAAACGCGCAATGCATGGCATTTACGGCTACTCGGAGCCGGGCGCATCATATTATACCGCTGTGCAAAATTGGTTTAAAAACCGTTTTGACTGGAACACGGAAAAAGAATGGCTTTTGATTACGCCCGGAGTTGTAAATGCCTTGTATCTTGCCGTGCGCGCTTTTACAAACCCGGGAGACGCAATTGTAATTCAACAGCCTGTGTATTATCCGTTTGCTTCGTCTGTGCAAAAAACCGGGCGCACACTGCTTGTAAACGAACTTGTTTACAAAGACGGCTTTTATACGATTGATTTTGAAGATTTTGAAACCCAAATAAAGCAGGCAAAACTTTTTATTTTATGCAGTCCGCATAATCCCGCAGGCAGAGTATGGACTCGCGACGAATTGATCCGCATGGGTGAAATCTGCCTTCGTTACGGCGTTAAAGTTATCGCAGACGAGATCCATCAGGACATTATATTTTCACCTAACAAACACCTTGTATTTGCCAAACTTGACGATCGGTTTGCCGATATTACAATCACTTGCACAGCTCCTTCCAAAACTTTTAACCTTGCAGGATTAAATCACGCAAATATTTTCATAGAAAATGAAAAACTGCGCTCTTCTTTTAAAAAGGAATATGAAATCGCAGGATTAAGCCAGCCAAATATTATGGGACTAATTTCATGCGAAGCTGCATACACAGACGGCGAACCGTGGCTTTCAGAGTTAATTAATTATCTTGCAGACAATATGACCCTGATAGATAATTTTTTAAAAACAAATATCCCAAAAATTAAACTTGTTAAACCGCAAGGGACATATCTTGCGTGGCTTGACTTTAAGGAACTAGGACTAAGTTCCAATGAATTAAACTCCGCCATTACCCAAAAATGCAAGTTATGGCTTAATGACGGACCAATGTTTGGAAAAGGAGGAAGCGGCTTTCAGCGAATGAATGCCGCCTGTCCTCGTTCAATTTTACAAAAAGGCTGTGAGGCTTTGCTTCGCCTGAGGCTTTGATTCGCATGAAAAACTAATAAATTAAGAAAAAGAGGTGGTTTTGTGAAAGTATCAACAAAAGGCAGATACGCGCTTAGAATGCTGCTGGATTTGGCTGAAAACAAAGACAATGGATTTATTCCGCTAAAAGACATTGCAGAAAGACAGAATATTTCCAAACAGTACCTTGAGCAGATTGTTTCCATTATAAGTTCATTGGGAGCCCTTCGCACCAACAGAGGCAAACAGGGCGGATATATGCTTGCAAAGGAACCGTCGGAGTATACGGTGGGACAAATATTGCGCATAACAGAAGGAAATCTTGCGCCCATTGCCTGCCTTGAAGATAAAGTGAATCAATGCGAAAGGGTAAAAAAATGCAAAACTCTTTCGATGTGGAAGGGACTGTATAAAGTAATTGCAGATTATCTCGACAACATCACTTTGCAAGACTTACTCGAAAAAAAATAAGAGATTAATCTTTTGGGGCAAGGTCAAACCTTCCGTTAATCTGTTCGGTTTTAATTACATTGATAAAAACGGCAGGATCAATCAGTCTTATCGCAGGAATCAATTCCTTAATCTGACTTGCGGT
>WQSP01000183.1 GCA_009787795.1 Treponema sp. | reverse complement strand
TGGTAACATTTCTGCCCGTCGATTCCAAGATTGTAACCGGTATTGTAGGCTTCAAGGCAGTCGATGTCTGTGTCCAGTTTTTCCTTCATGAACTTTTTTTGAGCAGCTACGATGTTATCGTTTGTGTATGTGCCAAGATTGTAAATATGCATATCAATTTTATATTCTTTGCTCGCTTCACAAAGATTCGCCAAATCAGTGTAATTTCTGTTTGTTACGCAGGTAACAATCGATAAAAGCGGATATTTTGTTTTCTGCTTTTCTTTTTCCCTGTTAATCGCCTTAAACCCCGCGATTACTTTATCGTACGCTCCATGTCCGCGAAGCTCGTCATTCGCCTCACGGAACGCGTCAAGCGAAACAAAGATTGTGCTCCATCTGTCGCGGACAATCTGTTCGGCGTGTCTTTCCATCAAAGTGCCGTTTGTGTTTACGCTTACAAAAAGTCCCTTGTCCACCATGTATTTGCATAACGGAAAAAGATCGGGATATAAAAAAGGCTCGCCGCCCCAGACATAAATTACAGGTTTCTGGGGCAGGATTTGATCTACAAATGTTTTCCACGTTTCAAGCGGAAGTATTTTTTTATTTTCCTCGCCGGCGCAGTCGTTCATTACGCCTTTTTCGCCGTACTGTCCGCACATTTTACAACGCAGATTGCACGCGCCTGTCGGTTTAAAATAAACCAAAGACAGGTTTTTAAAATGATTATAGTTATAATCGCGTTTTGGAATCCAATGCGCTCTGCCGATTCTTAACAGGCTTGATGCAAGTTTTCTTCCCAATCCCAGATTCTTTGAAAGAAGCAGCGGGATCATCGAGTAATTGTTTTTCACGCCTGTCCTGCCGAACCCAGCACGTTTTGATTTTTGTGGGCGTATAATTTTTTAAGCTCATCCCTCGCAGGTCCTATCAATTTGCGCGGATCGAATTCATCGGGCTGCTCAACAAGAATTTTGCGGATAATAGCCGTCATTGCAAGGCGTCCGTCTGAATCGATGTTGATCTTGCAGACTGCGCTTTTTGCGGCTTTGCGAAGCTGATCTTCGGGGATGCCGACAGAGTCTGTAAGCTTTCCGCCGAATTTTTCGATCATGTGCACATACTCAATAGGCACCGACGAAGAGCCGTGAAGAACAATCGGGAAACCGGGAATCTTTTTTTCTACTTCTTCCAGAATGTCGAAGCGAAGCGGAGGAGGAATAAGAATTCCGTTAGCGTCCCTTGTGCATTGATCAGGTTTAAATTTCGCCCTGCCGTGGCTTGTGCCGATTGAGATCGCCAAAGAATCAACCTTTGTCTTGCTGACAAAATCGATTACTTCGCTCGGCTGAGTATAATGGCTCTGTTCGGAAGAAACGTCGTCTTCAACGCCGGCTAAAACGCCGAGCTCGCCTTCGACTGTAACATAATCTTTCTGTGAATGCGCGAACTCGCAGACTTTTTTAGTCAGGGCGACATTTTCCTCATAGGAAAAATGTGAGCCGTCAATCATGACAGACGAAAACCCCGTCTCGATACAGTCCTTGCAAATCTCGAAAGAATCGCCGTGATCAAGATGGAGAACAATGGGGATGTCGTAACCCAGTTCGTGCGCGTATTCGACAGCTCCCTTTGCCATATTTTTAAGTATGTTCTGATTGGCGTATTTGCGCGCTCCCGCGGAAACCTGCAGAATTACAGGCGATTTAGTTTCCACGCACGCCATTATAATTGCCTGCATCTGTTCCATATTGTTAAAATTGTACGCAGGAATGGCGTAACCGCCGGAAATCGCTTTTTTAAAAATGTCCTTTGTGTTTACCAGTCCCAATTCCTTATAACTTGTCATAATATTTACTCCCTTAAAAGATTTTTTACTATAATACCCGTTTATTTTGCTCTGGTCAACCACTAGTATCTGTTCCTTATAAAGTGATAAAATGCCGATCAAATTGTGATGAAAATAAAAGCCAAACTGGCGATAGCAATTCCCCTTGCCGCTGTCCTCATTGCCGTTTTTACCGTTTTTTACCTTCGTTCCCCGGTGCTTATCGTTACAGATGAATCATTTTTGGAACTTTATTCGGGAGAGAGGGCAGAGCGCGAAGCTATGCTGACATCTCTTGCCCTTTTCAGGCAGGTAAAAACCGTATCTGTAGCCAATGACGCAGGTTATGACATAGTTCCGGTCGCGATTTTAGAAATGTCTCCCAATCCGTATTGCGTGATTTTTCCACTCAGATTTGCGCGTTCCGCCAGACTTTTTAACGAACAAAACCCGGGAATTCCTGCAATTATCCTTGAAGGAAGGTATCAAGAGTCTGAAACCCCCACCGAAACTGCCATAGGCAGTGATATTTCCAGTTTTTTTATCTATAAAACCGATATAAATAACGATTTTTACAATGCCGGGCTTGCTTCTTCGGCTATTGATCAGGGAAAAAACGGTAATGTTGTCGTTTTTATCGAAAAAAACCTGCCTCAAGCGCGGGAAAATTTCCTTCGCGGTCTTAATGATTATGGAAATCTGCTGGAAACCCGTTTTTTTACAAATTTTTCCCAATATTCAGAGATTCAAAACCTTTCCTGTATAGTTTTGGCAGGTTCAGGCGCGGACATCATCGAAAAAAACCGCGGCGTTCCTGTCATCCTGTTTACATGGATTAATCCCTTACTTTTACCGCTGGAAACGGCTTTAATAATTGACGATTCGCCTTGGGCTCAGGCGCACCAGGCGGTAAAAATGGCATATTCCGGGGAAAAATCCGGTCTAATAAAGTCGAAATTTCACTTTATTAACAGAAAACAATTCGGCGCAGAGGTAATTGCTTTAATAAAAAAATCGAGGTAAAATGTTAAAATCCGGTGGTTTTAGGTTTGACAAAGACATTGCAAGATAATATAATTAGAATAGATTATTAAAGGAGCTTAACGATGAAACAAGGTAGCTTAAAATTTATCTGCCTGATTTTCTTGGCATGTATAATGGTTTTATCAGTTCATGGCCAGGACAGACCTCTTATTTACGGAACTTGGGTTTTGGAATCTTTTAA
>WQSP01000182.1 GCA_009787795.1 Treponema sp. | reverse complement strand
CCGACCACTTTGATTACCATGTCAGCTAACTTGAACGCGGCTCCCGTAAGTTCCAGTATCATGCCGATCATTGCGCCGAAAATGATAACAATACCGATGCTTTGAATCGTAGCCGCAAATCCCGTGCCAATGACCGTTGTCATCCCCTGAACCGCAACACCGTCTCTTGTTGTGTTTACAAGCGGAATGCCCGCAATCAATCCCAAAGCAAGCGAAATTAACAGCATCGCAATAAAGGCATGAACGTTTAGTTTTGACATCATGAAAATCATCAATACAATTAAAAAAACAAAAACAAAAATCAACGAAAGTCCTGTCATACATCTCTCCTTGGTATATGTTGGTTATAAATATACTACGAAAGACCAAATGACGATTAGTAGTTTTTTATATATTATGTTGTTTTATTTCTTCATTACGATAGGAATTTGATTTATAAGGTCGGAAGCCATAACGCCGTAATTTGATTTTGCCAAACAGGTTTCTTCTGCAGCCTTGCCGTGAAAATACGCGCCAAGAAGACTTGCATTGTATACGTCTTTTCCTTGGGCGATGAATCCCGCTATCATGCCTGTCAAAACGTCGCCTGTGCCTGCCTTTGAAAGCGAATTATTGCCTGTTATATTGATATTATGCCTGCCGTCGGGATTTGCGATTATGGTATGCGCATCTTTCAATAAAGTTACAACATTATTTTCGCTTGCGAAATTCAAGGCGGTACCGGCAGTATCTTCCAATATTTCGTTAACCTGTAAACCTGTTAATCTTGACATTTCGCCCGGATGAGGTGTAATAACACACGGCGCTTTTAATGTTTTTAAAACACCGATATTTTCGCTAATTGCAAATAACGCATCTGCGTCAAGAACCATCGGTGTTTTCGCGGTTTCTAAAAGTTCTAATACAAACTCCGACACATCGGCGCTTCGCCCGATACCGGGACCGATGACGATAACGCTCGCCTTGTCAATTTCTTCTTTAATATAATCGAAGCTTGCTTTGCAATACATTCCGTTTTTGTCAGGCAAAATGCGCGTAACAACTTCTCTTTGCCAATGATGAATCACAGACGCTGCATCGGACACAACGCAAGCGCAAACCAAACCTGCGCCTGTCATGTAAGCGGCAGAGCAGGCGAGTGCCGCAGCTCCCGGCATTTCCTTAGAGCCTGCAAAAACAAACACCTTTCCAAAACTGCCTTTGTTTGTTCGTTCTCTGCGAACAGGCAGCAAATCGAAAGCTTCGGTTTCTGTAAGAATTTCCGTTTTGGGATTAACCCTGTTTATTAAAATTTTTGGTATCGATATGTCTTCGATATGAATTTTCCCTGTATGCTCTGCGCCGGGATACAAGTACAATCCCGTCTTTGCAAATCCAAACGTGATTGTTTCGTCCGCCTTAACGGCACAGCCCATGATTCGTCCCGTATCGGAATGTACGCCCGAAGGAATGTCAACAGAGATAACATATTTTTTGCTATTATTAATTGCTTCTATTAATTTCTTTACGTTAGTGTCAACATCGCGTGAAATGCCTGTGCCAAGAAGGGTATCAACAACTAAATTGCAATCCTCAATATCCGATTGGACAATTGTATCTTTAAAATTTATAACTTTTGTTTCTATTCCTTTGCATTGCAATTGACGCGAAACGACAAGTCCGTCGCCGCCATTGTTACCGGGACCGCAGAAGATTAAAACTTTTGCGTTATCGGTATTTTCAAGATATCTAAGGCAATGTTTGGTCACTTGAATTGCCGCGTTCTCCATAAGCGCGACGGAGGGGGTGCCAAGTTCTTCAATGGCGATTCTTTCAATTTCGCGCATCTGCGCGCTTGTTACGGTTTTCATAGGCAGTGTTCAATGTGTACCAAGCTGTTTTCACTCAACGCGTTCAATCTGCGCGCCAAGGCTTGTAAGTCTTTCAGGGAGATGTTCGTATCCGCGCTCGATTTGGTAAACATTGCGGATAACGCTTTTGCCTTCGGCGCACATGGTGGCAATCAGCATTGCCATGCCTGCGCGCACATCGGGGCTTGTAAGCTCGGAGCCGTGAAGTTTTGAAGGACCCGAAATAACCGCGCGGTGCGGATCGCATAACACAATTCGTGCGCCCATGCCGATAAGTTTGTCGACAAAGAACATGCGCGACTCGTACATTTTTTCGTGAATTAAAACAGTTCCCTTTATTTGAGTTGCGGTTACGATAATAATGCTTAAAAGATCGGGCGGGAAACCCGGCCATGGAGCGTCGTCAATTTTTGGAATCATTCCGCCAAGGTCGTGATTAACTTCCATGCTTTGGCTTTTGGGCACATGGATAGTGTTTCCTTCGTGAGCCCAAAAAATGCCGAGCTTTCCAAATGCAACTTTTGCAGGGCGCATGTCTTCGGGACGTGCGCCTTGAATATGCAGGTCTCCGCCTGTTACAGCCGCAAGACCAATAAAAGAGCCCACTTCCATAAAGTCAGGGCCGATTTCAAAATCGCAGCCTGAAAGTTTTTCCACGCCGTCAATCTTTAAAATGTTGGAACCGATGCCGTCGATTTTTGCGCCCATTGAAACAAGCATGTTGCAAAGATCCTGCACATGGGGCTCGCTTGCAGCATTAGTTAAAATTGTTTTACCGTTTGCAAGAGCCGCCGCCATAATTGCGTTTTCTGTCGCCGTAACGGAAGCCTCGTCAAGAAAAATATCCGCGCCCGTAAGCGATTTTGCGCTGAATGTAAAGGTGTCGCTGACCTTGACTTTTGAGCCAAGCTCCGTTAGAACCTGAAAGTGAGTGTCCAGTCTTCTTCTTCCGATAACGTCGCCTCCTGGCGGCGGAAGAACTACTTTTCCCGTTCGCGCCAAAAGAGGACCCGCAAAAAGAATCGATGCCCTGATTTTTTTTGCCTGTTCTCTGGGAATTTCCGAAGACTTGATGTCCCTTAAAGAAAGTTTTTTTACATTGGGAGAAGGGCTTTCCACTTCGCCGCCAAGAGAAATAAAAACATCGAGCATTACGCGCACGTCTTCGATTTCGGGAATGTTGCGAAGGATCACAGGTTCGTCGGTTAA
>WQSP01000181.1 GCA_009787795.1 Treponema sp. | reverse complement strand
GATTATCATATTTCCTAATCGGCAAAAAAGTGGCAAAATATCGGGTTTTATATTATAATTTAAGTATATTTATGGTTACACGTATTATTTCGACAGTTGTGTTGATTCTCATTGGCTGCGCTTCGTTTGCTTTTGGCATGATTTCATGCTCGACCACAAATAAGCAGGGCGGTGAACCTGTGCAGACTCAGGCTGCGCAGACTCAAGGTTCGGGAACCGAAGCGGCGGCTCAGACAGAGAGAGAAAGAAGCTCTTCCCCGATAGGCGCGTTCTTCAGTCACCTTTTGATTCCAAGTCTTGATGCGGACAAAGGGCAGCAGAAAACCCTTGCCGACAAATCGACCCAAATTTTATCCGTTTGGGAGACCTTAAAAACCGCCAATGGAGCTGTCAGCATTTTGATGTCGGGTCAGGCGGCAGGCAGCGCATCGCTTGCTCCGCTGGACAGCGTTATGGGCAAATTATCGGACAAGATTTCTTTTTCGTACAGTTTGATTTTTTTCTTTAAAGTGATTTTAATGCTTGCGCATTACATTGTTTTTCTTGCGCTTATTCCGATTTGCGTGATTGTTGTCATTGTTGTTCTTTGGACAAGCAAGGAAAAACAAAGCGCGTTTAAGTCGATTGTTGCCTCTGCGATAATTGTAGTTGCAGTTGCGGCGGCTTTGCCCGTTTCGTTCCTGCTTTCCACCGTTATGGAAGAGAAAATACTGGCGCATGATGTTACAAATCTTGTTGAGTCCATCGACGCAAAGGGACACAGCGCCCAAACATTGGAAAGAAATGCCGCAGCCGCAAGAACGAGTTCGGCTCATATCGCGACTGCAAAAACGCTTGGGAACGGCATTGTTACGGATGTAACAAATTATTATATAATTTTTTCTTTCCTGTATATTGTAATTCCAATTTTGATTGTTTTGTTTTTCGTTTTTCTTTCCATATACTTCATTAAATTGATAAAGACCAGGTAAAACATTGATGGATATCAAAACAACTCTGTATGTGCTTCCCGGCATTATTTTGGGTTTGACAGTACATGAATTTTGCCATGCGTATTGCGCCTATAAACTCGGCGACAACACGGCAAAGGATCAGGGGCGGCTCACTTTTAATCCGATTAAACACATCGATCTTTTCGGCTTTATTTTTATTGTTCTTGCCGGTTTTGGCTGGGCAAAACCAGTCGAGTTTAACCCCGCAAATTTAAAAAATTTAAGGCGCGACAAAGCGCTGATTGCCGCGGCAGGACCTCTTTCCAACCTGATTCTTGGCGTAATTCTGACATTGATTTTAAGATCGATGCTTGACAGATTTGTTGACGAAAATGTTTTTTACGGCAGTAATTTTTTGTATAATTTATACCTTGTTTTGTTTTACGGGGCAAGCATCAATTTCGGGCTTTTTATTTTTAATCTGCTTCCCATTCCTCCGCTGGACGGAAGCCACATTGCGTTTTCGGGCTTGAATTTGAATCCCGAGATCGAAAACAAAATAAGAACAATTGGCATGCCTGCTTTATTTTTGATTATTATCGTTCAAAACATGGCGAATATTACAATTATTCCAATTGGCAAATGGGTAAATGATCTGCTCACCTTTGTGCTGCATATAGGTTCAAGCACCGGTTTCTAAAGTTTCGTTTTCGAGAAACGCTTCGATGGCTCCGGAAGAAAATCCTTCGTTTTTTAGCAGGAATTTTAACGAACGAAAATCGTCCACGCCTTTTTTGCCGCGCAATTTTCTCATGATTTTTTTTGAATACCGCGCAAGCAGGGCATTTTCCGTCTCTTCGTTCAACGCAGAATCAAGCGCTGTCTTTGCCGTGTCATGATCGATGCCGCGCGCGCAAAGGGAAGAAAAAAGCCGCCTTGGGCTTTTTGCAGAGCGAAGACGAGACCCAAGCCAAAATTGCGAATAACGCTCGTCGTTTATAAGATTCGCCTCTGCAAGTTTGGAGATTACTTCATCTGCGACGGCGGTATCGATGCCGCGTTTTTCCAGTTTGCGCAAAAGACCCGCGCTGCATTGCTCGGCGCGTGCAATCAGCCTAAGCGCGATTTTTTCCGCTTTTATATATTCTGTTACCTCTTGCATATTAATACTAATGTCCACGGATTTTCACGAATTAACACGAAGAAGAGGAAAAGAGACGGATAAAAAGTCCACATCCGCAAGCAGCGCGAGCGGATTAGTGTGGTTCGTGGTAAAATTCCTTTTAAGAAATTTAGCGTTTGGAGAACTGGAAGCGTCTGCGGGCGCCGGGGCGGCCGTACTTTTTACGTTCAACCATGCGCGGGTCGCGGGTAAGGTAACCGTTTGCGCGCAAGCTTGCGTAATTGGTGTGGTCTACCTGACAGAGCGCTCTTGCAAGTCCGTGGCGGCATGCGCCAGCCTGACCGTTGTTGCCCCCGCCGTAAACATTGATTAAAACGTCGTATTTGTTTTCGCAGGAAGTTACCATAAGCGGCTGGCGTACCATTTGCACATGTTCGCCCTGCGGAAAGTAAACGTTCAATTCTTTGTCGTTTACGATGATTTTACCGTTTCCGTCGCGGATATAAACCCTCGCGACCGATGTTTTTCGTCTTCCTGTACCTATTCCAAGATTCTTAATCATAAATAATCCTCTTATGCCTCGATCGGCACGGGTTTTTGGCTGCCATGCGGATGATCGGTTCCGGCATAAATTTTGGCATTTTTTGCCATTTTTCTGCCGAGCGGTCCNTTGGGAAGCATTCCCTTTATGGCTAATTCAAGCGGCTGAGTNGGATGTCTCTCGATTACNTTNTTAAAATTGTTGGCTCTTAAGCCCCCAATATAGCCTGTGTGCTTGTAGTAAATCTTCTGCTCGGCTTTTCTTCCGGTAACCTTGATTTTATCCGCATTTATAACAACAACAAAATCCCCAACATCCTGATGGGGCATAAAAACTGCCTTATTTTTACCACGGACAATGGACGCAACCTTGGCTGCCACCCTGCCCAGTACCTTTCCCTCAGCGTCGAGGACATACCATTTCCGCTCTATCGAGTCCGGCTTTGCAAATACTGTCTTCATAACCTTATCACCTTTTC
>WQSP01000180.1 GCA_009787795.1 Treponema sp. | reverse complement strand
GGTTCAATGGCAAGTTATCCTGTCGTTGACGTGGAAGTCAAACTTACAGACGGCAAGTACCATCCTGTAGACTCCAACGAACTTTCGTTCAAACTTGCCGCTCGCAACGCCTTCCGCGAAGCGATGAGACAGGGCAACCCGACTCTGCTTGAACCAATCATGAACCTTACAGTCTTTATCGAAGAAAAATTCCTCGGCGATGTAATGAGCGACCTTTCCGGCAAACGCGGAAAAATCCTCGGTCAGGATTCCGCAGGCGGCATCGCCGAAGTCCGCGCCGAAGTCCCCATGGCGGAACTTTTGCGCTACTCGATAGACCTGCGCTCAATTACTTCGGGAACCGGCTCTTTCAACGTGGACTTTAGCCACTACGCGCCGATCTCCGGCAGAATCGCCGACGAGGTTATCAAAGCCCGCGCCGAGTTCAAGGTACAAGAAGCGGACGAATAACGCATACGGGTAAAAAGTTTTTAGTCTTTAATCAACACTAAACCCTATTCTTCTGGCAGGTTTTGGCTTTTCTAAAAGATTATTCAATACCTTGATGATTTTATTAATCGCTTCATCATGTTCAGATAGCTTTTGTTCGTTATTTTCAATGTGAAGCATAAGAAGTTTTCGAAGCTCTGCGATTTGTTCATTTGAGACATTTTGTGACAAAACATAATGCCTTAATTTGACAAAAGCGTGCATTATTTCGATGTTTACATTTATAGCTATGTCGCTGTTTAATAACCCCGAAAGCATGGCAATTCCCTGTTCAGTAAAAACATAGGGTAATTTTCTTTTACCGCCCCAACTTGAAGTCACAAATTGCGGCTTCAAGTCAGAGGTATCTTCTTTTGATATCGCAATTTGCGATATCAAGATAGAGGTGTTTTCATTTAAGGTCACTATTTGTGATCTCAAATTACCCCATTCCTCACTCGTAAGCTGGAACATAAAATCCAACGGGAACCGTTTAATATTGCGTTTTACGGCTTCATTTAAACGATGTGTTGGTACCTCATAAAGCTCTGCCAAATCGCTGTCAAGCATGACCTTTTGCCCTCGAACTTCGTAAATCATGTTTTGAATGGGCATGAGCTTGTTCTCTTCTGTCATTTTTTCCATAAGTTAGACCTCCATAAATTAGCTATTCCTTCCCTGAAAAGGGATACTTATATATGGCGCGAGAGAACCGAAAAGCTTGCTCGAAAATTAATAAAAGTGAAAATATTTTTAATCGGTTGATATTATTTGGTTGTTATTATCAGATTTTAAAATATTTTAAAATTGATTAACAACTTCGTTTTTTTCTTTACATATTTTAATAATAATGTTAGAATAAATAGCATCAAACTTATAAGGAGTTAATTATGCCAGCAGCAAAAAAACCGGCGGCGAAAAAAGCCGCGCCGAAGAAAGCAGCTACTAAGAAACCCGCAAAGAAGAAATGATCGATGTTCTAAAAAGCCCCTTAACCGGGGCTTTTTTTTAGGCTAATTCAAATCTTTACGCGGCAAACATATTTAAAAATAAATACAGAATGCTTGACCTAACTCCTTGTGTTGTATACAATTAGCGATAATTAGACTCATGATAAAACATACTGACACAGATTATTTTCAGGCGCACAGGCGGACTTATGGTTTGCATCTTTACACGGGCAGCGCGCTTGTATTGTTTTTAATCATTTTTACATTATTCCTTCCCGGGTGCCGAAGTGTGAGGGAAGCCGAGTGCGATCCTTCATTACCCGTCGCGTCAACTTTAAAAATCGCGGGTGATTTAGACGCTCAGCATAAAATACTTTTGGCTTTTGCTCAGGGGTATCCCGGCAATGTCAGCAATGTGGAATTTTTAAACAATGACTGGACAATGCTTGTAAACGGCAAGCGTTTTTACTACGCGAACGGCAGATTTCTGCCCGAGGAAATTCGCGTTCAATGGGAAAATTATCTGCCTTACGATTTTTACGCTTATCCGTGGAAAGGCACTGCCGCGCAAAGGAAGATTTTTATTGACAATCCTGTTTATGCCGCAGGCTCGTCCTTTTTGTTTGAAACATTGTATTCATCGCCGGCAGAGGACGAAAGCTGGAATTTACAGGAAAAATATTCGTTTTTAGGCGTAAAAATGCTGATACATCCGCTGATTAAGCCAAAATTGGACAGTATATTGACGCAAATTCGCGCAGCCGCAAGGACTGATTCGAGCATTAACAGGTGGATCGCCGAACTGCATACAGGCGCTCCAAGTTTCGGCTGGACTTGGCGCGTGATAGCCGGAACCAACCGCCGCAGTAATCATTCCTACGGCACGGCAATTGACTTGCTTCCAAGAGATTTAAAAGGCCGCCTGACATACTGGCGCTGGAACAGCGACACCAATGTCGGCGCCGAAATAGACAGCAAGACTTATTACCTGCCGCCCGAAACTGTTATTAAAATTTTTGAGGAACACGGCTTCATCTGGGGCGGCAACTGGGCTCTAATCGACACAATGCACTTTGAATATCGCCCCGAGATTTTGATTTTAAATGATATTAAAATCAAATATTAGTCTCTATCATTCCCACTCGATTGTAGCAGGGGGCTTGCTGGAAATATCGTAAGTTACGCGCCCAATCTCTTTTACTGAGTTTGTAATGTGTGTCGATATTTCAAGAAGGTCTTTAGCTTCAAACGGGTAGACATCGGCGGTCATGCCGTCGGCGCTGATGATGGCGCGTAACGCCAGAACCCAGCCGTATTTGCGCTCGTCTCCGGCGACGCCGACGGAGCGGATTGGAAGAAGTATCGCGAATGCCTGCCAAATCTTGTCGTAAAGATGGCGGTTTTTTAATTCTTCGATAAAAATCGCGTCCGCTTCGCGCAGGATATCGCATTGGGTTTTTGTCACTTCGCCGAGTATGCGTGTTGCAAGTCCGGGGCCTGGGAACGGGTGACGGCGGATAGCGTCTTCGTCAACGCCGAGGTGTCTGCCGAGACGGCGCACTTCGTCTTTGTAGAGTTTATCCAAAGGCTCGATAATTTTTCCGGCTTTTCGTTTTGCGTCCACAAGAGGGCTTCCGACATTATGATGGCTTTTTATTAAACGCGCTTTTTTGCCAACGCCCTTTCCGCTCTCGATTAAATCCGTGTACAAAGTGCCTTGAGCGAGCAGGTAGCTGTCGGGCAGTTTAAGCCGCGCGACTTCGCGTTCCTGAATCGT
>WQSP01000179.1 GCA_009787795.1 Treponema sp. | reverse complement strand
ATGATCGAGGCAGGCGGCTTTGACATTCTGGGACATGCCGATGTTTTTAAAAAAAATTGTCAGGATAAAACATATTGGCCCAAAGAAACGGAAGAAAGCCGCCAAAGAGAAACAGCGCAGGCGTTGGCGAAAGCTCATGCAAAAACGGGCATGATAATAGAAATAAACACTGGCGGAATAAATAGAAATAAAATAAATGATACTTATCCTTCTTTATCCTTTTTGCGCATAATAAAAGAATATGATATACCAGTAATAATTACAGCAGACGCGCATCGCGCATCGCAGATAAACGGAAATTATGATTTTGCATTAAAAGCGATTATTTTAGCTGATATTAAGAATCATTTCCTTTTTGACGGCAGAAAAAACGGCAAAGCCGTGTGGATAAAAGAAAAAGTATAGAAAATTTTTAAAAAGTACTCGACTAAACAATTTTAATTTATTATATTCATTATAAGGAGTTATCATGCCAAAAACTAAAGAGTCACCAGGATCACTGCTCTTGGAATTTATTGACAAGTACGATCTTAACTGCAACAGACTTTCGAAAGAAATCAAGTGCAGCCAGACTGCTTTAAGGCTAATAAGCCTCGATAAAAGCAGAATTACAACATCAATTGCCGTTCGTCTTGCCAAATACTTTTCCACAAAGCCGGAGTTCTGGCTGTTAGCGCAAATGGATTACGATCTTGCAAAAGCGACAGCAAACAAATCGTTGGAAAAAGCGCTTAAGGGAATTTCAAAAGCAGTAAAATCAAGGTAACAACCGTTAGGAATGAAGAACAAGGCGAAGCGTTAAAACTTCCAATCTTGTTTTTCATTCTTAACTATTTAAAAATAAATAAATATTATCTGGAGCGTTCGACTCCGTTTCGCATGCATTGTTTTCTGATAACACAGCATGAACAAAAAGGGCTAACCGGTCTGCAAAGCTTCTGTCCGTATAAAACAAGCAAATAATTTATCCTTTTCCAGTATTTATGCGGCAATATTTCGCGTAATGTCATCTCTGTTTCTTCGGGGGTTTTGCTTATAAGCCAGCCGCATCTGTTTGAGATTCGGTGGACATGAATATCCACGCACAATGCGTCAATATCAAAGGCTTCCGAAAGGACGAGATTGGCTGTTTTTCTGCCGACTCCGGGAAGAGCCAAAAGCTCTTCCATTGTTGAAGGAACTTTGCCTTTATATTGAGCCAAAAGTATTGCCGCTATTTTTTTTAACGAAGACGCCTTATTGTGATAAAAACCGACAGGATAAATCAGTTTGGCAATTTCTTCCTCTTTCATTGAATTTAACTGCGAGGGATTTATTGCCGCTTTTAAAATTTTTTCCGATGCGGCTAATGTTACATCGTCTTTTGTGCGTAAACTTAAAATGGTGGAAACAAGCACAGCCCACGGCTTTTTTTTGTATTTTTCCGCCACTGTCGTTACGGACGGGTCTTTTACGCTTACGTCATCGCGCCATTTTTCGAGCGCTTTAAAAACAGCATTCCAATTAACCATTACAAACTTCTACTTTTGTTTCTCAGATTTTACCAGCAGACACTGCGCGAATACTTCTACCGCTTTTCCTTTTCCCGCAGCGCCCAATCCTTCTGCGGTTTTGCCTTTAAGAAAAACGTTTTCGATTGAAGTCTCCAGCGCGTCCGCCAGTGATTTTCGGATAACGTCGCGAAAAGGAAGCACTTTCGGCTTTTCGCAGATTATTACGCAGTCAAGATTGTTCAAAATGTATCCTGCCTGCCTGACCCTTTCGTATACGCTTCGCAAAAGTTCCATTGAGTCGGCGTCTTTCCACTTGCGATCCGAAGGCGGAAACATTTCGCCGATGTCGCCAAGCGCCGACGCGCCAAGGAGAGCATCGCTTACCGCATGGGCAAGAACGTCACCGTCCGAGTGTCCTTCTTCGCCTTTTTCAAAAGGGAGCTCGATTCCTCCCAAAAGAAATTTTCGCCCCTTTTTCAATCTGTGAATGTCATAACCAATACCGATTCGTATCATATTTGCTCTCTTTTAATTTGACATTGCAACGCCGGGAAGAGCGCGGTAGGCTTTAAAAGAAATATATTTAAGAGGGTGGATATCAAGCGCATTGGGAAACCATCCGTCCAGTTCCCCCGTATCCACAATGTTCACGGCGGGATTGTAATAAATCGGGAGAATTGTTCCCCTGTCCAGTAAAAGTTTTTCCGCCTGAGAAAGCGTTGCAAGCCGCACCGAGCCTTCTTCGATCATCGATTTTTCGATTAACGCTTCATAATCGGGATCATTCAAGCGCGCATCGTTTAATGTCGAGTCGCGGCGGTGCATGTGAAGAAAAGCATAAGGGTCCGCAAAATCGCCAATCCATGTAAGCGATCCTACGGTATAACCTTCTTCTCTCATGGAATTATAATATCTGTCAAAAGAAACAACTTCTACGCGCACATTAAAACCAAGCAGCTCTTTCCATGCGTTTGCCATTAACGAACCAACGCGCTCCGCGTCTCTTGTCGGCGGCAAACGAATTACAAGTTCGGGCAATCCCGCCAAACTTGCAAAGCCCGCCTCCGCCATCAGCTTTTGCGCTTCTTCAATGTTCGATTCTGTTATGCCTTCCACAGTTGGATAACCTGCAACCGGAAAAATCAAGGTCTCGGCGGGCAAAAGATAAATGCGCCTGATTTCTTCCCACGGCAAAACAAGCGCCATAGCTCTGCGCACCCTGTGATCATTCCACGGTCTTTGCGAAGAGCGAATAAAATAATAGTGAGTTGCAAACATTACATTTACCTGAATGCCCGAACGATCCGTTAACGCATCAATGTTTACGTCGCCTGAAATCCATCGCGCTTCGCCCGAGTTCCAAAGATGAGCGGCAGCTTCCGCCGTCTCTGTAAATTTAATTGTTATTTTGTTAAGTGAAACTCTTTCGCGATCCCAATACTGGGCGCATTTGTCCATAACAATACTTTCTCTGTTCATGGATACAATTTTAAAAGGTCCGTTGGAAACGGGAGGCACCCAATTTCTTTGTCCGCTTGCAGGAGACCAGTCTGTTCTGTTTATCATGGAAGAATGAATCGGGCTGAACGAATGATGGCAAAGCATAGCCGGGAAAAACGACGCGGGAGACGTTAACCTTACGACCAATGTTCTTGCGTCAACTGCGGTTATGCCGACGCTTCGCGCATCTCTTGTTACGCCGTTACGGTAATCGCGGGCGCCTTCTATGATATCAAAAAAACTTGAATACGGCGAATCTCTTTGCGGAGCAAGAAGCGAA
>WQSP01000178.1 GCA_009787795.1 Treponema sp. | reverse complement strand
GGGGGGGGGGGGGGAGGGCAACAAATAAAGCACTGCGTGGAGCAGTGTTGATTGTTAAAAAATTAGCGAGTTGTGGCGCACTAACGCAGTCAATGAGATTAAAAATGCGCGAAGGCTTTAGCCTGAGTGGCGCGCCCGGGCATGTTTGTGTAGATTTCTCTGCTTTAAACCACATGGGGGTATTTTATTGTGTTTTTTAAAGGACTGTCAAGTGGGTAGAAAGGGGATTATCATGGTAATTTTTGATATGAATATTGTATATTATTTCTTAATATTGTACAATTAAAATCACATTTTTTTATTTTTTGGTATATACTTGACAATATATACTATTATAGCTATACTAAAATATGGGCAAAACGATTATTAGCGAAGACGGACGTTTTGAATGGGATGAAAACAAGGACTTGCTTAATATTAAAAAACGCGGGTTTTCATTCAATGAAATTTTGGAAATCTTTGATGATCCTGCTTTTTTGGAAGGTTATGATCTCGGACATTCCAATCAAGAAGATCGGTATTATGGTATTGGCTGCTTGAATGGAGTCCTTTACATAATTGCTTTTTACACCTACAGAGAGCGAATTAGAATTATTTCCGCGCGCCAGGCGGACAACGAAGAACAGGAGGAATACGATGATTACTTCAAAAAAATTAAGTCTTGAACGATTAAACGAAATTAAAAACTTTCCCATCACTTATGATAAAGATTCACCCAAACTATCGGCAGAGCAAATCGCCCGCATGAAACCTGCTCATCCAGAATATTGGAAAATAGAACCTGTTAAAGTGCCAATCTCAATTAAAATTGACGCTGATGTACTGGCTTGGTATAAATCAGAAGGAAAGGGTTATCAAACCAAAATCAACAAAGCACTGCGTGATGTTATGATGCAATCGATGTAAGCCTCCGCCGGTTTTACAGCATCCCCAATATATCAACAGCCTTGGGCGGACATCCCTTCACATAATTTTTAAACCCCTCAGTGCAATTTCCAATTCCAATGTTGACAGCATTATTCTTACCTTTAAAGCCCTGTCCTATGCAGATTTTTTTATCTCGTAAAGAAACGCCTTTGCGGTGAAGCGCGAAAATTAACGCGGCATAACAAACAGAACATGCAGATTCTTCTTCGATAAAGTTTAGGTATTTATCTGCAATCCTGTTACTTTTTTGTTCGTAAGCGGGTTTTTGTTCTGCATTAAGTTCCACAACATTGGTTTTATTCGAATAGTACTCGCCTGTTCCATATTGTTTTGCGTATTTCAAATAGCCAATATCATCGGGATTGTAACCGATTAAACCTGCGCAATAAGAATCCGCCAAAAGCGGATTGGAACATGCGATAATTCGATTTGCTTCCACTGGTGTTCCTCCTTCTTCAAAGCTGAGGTCACCGCAGATGCCATCAATGACACAGTAATGCGTCTTCAATAATACGTTAAGAGAAGCGATTGGTTTGTGAAGCCCAAGAGCATGGAAACGTCTCATTTCGCTTTGCGGCATGCAGCCTTTTAAATTTTTCATGCAGCAAGTCAGGCGTGTCTGGCAATGCGCTTTTAAAACCGGAACATTGATTAAAAAGTCGGTTTTAAGCGATGTTTCGCTTATTTTAATATCAATGCCTTCATGTTCAAGAGAAATAAAATTGTCGTCTTTTAAATCTTTTAGCATAACGCCGTATTTTTTTTGTAATGTTTCATAACCGCATGCCCTGAACGCCAATTTTGTACTGTGTCCGCAGGCGGAGTTTTCAATTATTTTTATATCTTTTATTCCAAAATCTTTTAAAAATTGTATTATCCCTTCTATTACTTCAGGATGCGTAGTCGCTCCGCCCGAGGCAGGACGTTCAACAACTAGGTTTGGCTTTATGCAAACAGAAATATTTTTTTGCATGTGTTGATTTATATCAGAAGCTGTAAGAGTATCATAAGTTGTTTTTGTATAATCTTTACCGTAATTGATTGTAAGCATTAATTTTAATTATAGACATAAAAGCAGAAGAGTTCAACCACTAACCACACGAACATTACGAACTTGCTGTATAATATTTTATTAATTTGTTGAAATAAATTATAATATAAGGTTTACGTTGGTTGGTGTGGTTCGTGGTAAAATTCTTTCTACTATATCTCCACACCTAAAACTTTTTGCAGAATATATCCCACGCCGAATGACAATGCCGCCACTCCAAGGCTAATAAATGCCATTTCGGCGAAACGCTTTTTAAAATTCAAATCCTTTGCAACGGCAAGATAATAATTAAAAATAAAAATAATAAAAACTGCGGCGGCTAATGTGATTGCAAGCGCGATAAATTTTTGCGAAATGAGCAGGAAAGGCAGAATAAGAAGCGCGACTGTTATAATATAGGCAAAGCCCGTATAAAACGCGGACTTGAGCGCTTTTGGGTCGTTATCCGCCTTACAGGAAAGGTACTCGGAAGCTGCCATGGAAAAAGAAGCTGAAATGCCTGTAATTAGCCCTGCAAGCGTTATAAGTTTTGTGTTTCCAAGAGCCAGAGTAAAACCTGCCAAAGCTCCTGTAAGTTCCACAAGAGCGTCATTTAACCCCAATACTACAGAGCCTGCGTAACGAAGTCTTTCTTCATCAAGCATATTAAGAAGTTCTTTTTCGTGTTCTGCTTCGTCTTTGGAAAATTGCGCAACTTCGGGAATTTCTTTTGACAATTCCAAATAATTAAGCGAGGCGGTTCCTTCGTTTTTTTCCATTTGCTTTAAGGTGAATGTAAGCCCCAATATGCGCGCGGTTAAAATGTTTTTGAATATCGCAAAACGGGAAGGTTTTACTTCCTTTCCGGTTAATTTCTGCCAAAACAAGGCGTGATGTTTTTCCGCTTCTCCGACCTTTCTTAAAATTTCCGCATTGTGCGAATCCTTGCAAATTTTCGCGAGCTTGTTGTAAATATGATATTCGTTTAATTCTTTTTTTTGTGCTTGTAAAGCGGCTGCCATTATTTTTTTGTTCATAATTCTTCGTTTAATTCCTGAAACTGTGTATAGGCGCGGGTATTCTTCCGCCGCGATTGATAAACGCATCGCTCTTTGCAGAATTTACCGCCATGATGGGAGAGCCGCCAAGAAGGCCGCCGAATTCCGCCCACTCGCCCGCTTTTTTTCCGGGAACGGGAATTACGCGCACTGCGGTTGTTTTGTTATTCACCATGCCGATTGCCATTTCGTCTGCGATAATCGCGGCAATTGTCGAAGCGGATGTGTCGCCGGGAAGAGGAATCATGTCCAGCCCCACAGAACAAAC
>WQSP01000177.1 GCA_009787795.1 Treponema sp. | reverse complement strand
CAATGCTCAAAACAAAAGATCGCATTTTTCTTTAAGCAATGGGGAACATGGGGACATGACGGCGTAAGAAGAAGCAAGAAGGAAAATGGCAGTGATTTATTAGGTAAGCAGTGGAAAGAAGAACCAGTTATTGCATCAGTTGTGTAAGTTCCCCCCTCGCCCCTCCCCAAAAAAACTACCCCAACAACTTCTCCGCTTCTCCCATGTTCGCAATAATCTCCACGCCAAAGGGACAGCGTTTTTCGCAATTGCCGCAGCCTGTACACTCACTGCCGTTATGCGCAAGATTTTTGTAATGCGATTTGATTGACGGCGGAATGTTTGATTTGTCAAGTTTGGCTATATCAAGGTATTTGTTTATTGCGGCAATATCAATCTCTGACGGACATGGCTGACAATGACTGCAATAAACGCAGCTTCCATGCATGCTGCCAACAGAAGCCAAAACATCGGTATAATCAAGCTCGGCATCGTTAAGGTCAAAATATTTTACGGCTTCGGAAATTTCCTGCGGCGATTTACAGCCAAGCAGAACGCTTGTAACGGCAGGACGGGAGAGCGCATAATGAACGCACTGCGCAACTGTAAGCGGTCTTTTAAAAGGCGTATGCTCGGGCGAAATCAATTTGCCAGCTCCTAGCGTTTTCATTACCGTTATGCCAATATTTTTTTGTTCGCAAAGTCTGTACAACTCGGCGCGTTTCGGCTCTATACCGGTAAGATTTTCGGAATTAAACCCTTTTTCCAGAAGACTTAATACGGATGATTCGGTAGGAACAATGTCAAATGCCGGATTGATGCTGAACATCATCATTTCGGGAAGTCCCGTGTTTACCGCTTTTATCGCCGTTATCGGGTTATGCGAACTAAACCCGATATGCCTAATATCGCCTTTTTCTTTTAATTTTTGCGCGTAACTTGCAATTTCTGTATCAAAAACTTTTTTGTAATCATCTTCGGAATCAATAAAAAACAACATTCCAAAATCAATATAACCGCCGCACAAACGCAGAAGCTCTTCAAAATATTTTTGAACCGTTGGCATATCGCGGCTTATGTCATACTGCTGCCCGATGTTTGTCGAGCAAATGTGTCCCTGTATCAGAACATCTTTGCGGCGAGCGCCAAGCGCTTTTGATATATTTTCTCGTACTTCTGTTCCGGGCATGAACAAATCAAAAATGTTAATGCCGCATTCAAGCGCGGCGTCTATCGTGCTTTTTACCTGATCATAAGGCTTGCCGTCCAAATGCTCGCAGCCAAGTCCGATAACGCCTGCTTTTTTCCCTGTGTTTCCAACATCTCGGAATATCATCGTTTCTTAGCCTCCTCCACACACCACCTAACATGTTCGCGAAGATCCTGCTGACTGTCAAACGACAACCCAAAATCTCTTTCCATTTTTGTTACATTATAAATGTAGGGATCGGCGCCCCAGCCCAAATCGTTAAGTACGATTTGCGATTTCGATTCTGGACACAATTCCAGAGCAATTTTTGCGATTTTTTCCCAGCTGACCCATGTGTTTCCAAGGGCAAGATAAATTTCGCCGTCTTTGTCGCTCTCTAAAAGTTTCATATACAACTGCGCAATTTCCTGTGCGGAAATAAATTGCGTTCCGTCGTATTTTGTAAGTTCTACAGGTTTATTGCTCACTACAGCTTCGGCAATTTTACGAAAACGCGCATCCGGTTCTGTTGAGCCGTCGGGATACGGCGGCGTTGAATAAGTGTAGCCGGGACGAATAATGTTTCGTTTCATCGTGACTTTTTCGCTCCTGCCGAAAAGTTCCGCCATGCCGACTTCGGTTAAAAAATACTTGGTAAAGCCAAGAACATAACCTTCGCTTGCCGCTTTTGTGCTGCCGTACAAATCAACAGGAAGGTTAACGACTGTTTCGTCCATTCCATTGCGCATAACACCCATCGCCGCCGTGCTGCTTGTGTAGATAAATTTTTCCACGCCGGCTTTTTCGGAAATCTCAAGAAGATTGACAGTCGCAGTTGTGTCGTTTGCAAGCATCGATACAGGATCGTTTCCCCAGCCAAGCGCAATGTGTATCACCGCCTTGCAGTCTTTTATACAATCTTTTAAAATGGCGTAATCTGTTATCGTTCCTTTTACAAGCTTTGCTTTTTTTTCAAGCGACGGATATTTTTCGGGATTGCGGGACAGCACTACAGTTTCGTGTCCTGCGTCGATTGCAGCCAGCGTTACATACTGACCGATATTTCCGGTTCCGCCTGTGATAAAAACCTTCATTAATTACCCCCTTTTATCAGCCTATTATCAACCTTTCTGTTCAATATTTCAACTAAAATAATTTTAACTATTAAAATCATTCCAAGAAACGCCGGAAAAACAGAAAAACTTAAATGCGAGGCGATCCAGCCGAATATTGGCGGCATTATAGCGGTTCCCACATACGCGCATCCCATTTGTATGCCAATCGCTGCCTGTGAAAATTCCCTGCCGAAATTTATCGGAGTTTCGTGTAACAGACTTGGATAAATCGGAGCGCAGCCAAGACCGATTAAAAAAAGCCCCGCAAGCGCGCAATATTCAAACGGCAGCGCAAGAACGATTATTCCGCACGCGATAATTATCTGCCCCATGCGAACCATCTGCCTGTTGTTCATCTTCATCGTAATAAAACCAGAAACAAAACGTCCCGCCGTTATTCCAATATAATACAGCGATACCCACTGCGCGGCAATTTCAGGAGAAAAATTTCGTATCGTAACAAGATAACTTGCTCCCCATAAACCGGCTACTGTTTCAAGCGAACAGTAACAAAAGAATGCGACAAGCGCTTCTTTGATTCCTGCAATGGAAAATAATTTTTTATAGTTAACAGGCTCGCTCTTTGCCGAAGTTTCCTGCATTTTGTTTTTTCCCCATAACGGCAGCGAAACAATCAATATAAAAACAAGACAGAATTGAATTATGCCTATCGTTCTGTAACCGGAATTCCACGAGCTTGCATTCACCAAATGAAGCGACATTATCACGGGCCCTATCGATGCGCCGATGCCCCAAAAACAATGAAGCCAGCTCATGTGTCTTGCTTTGTAGTGTAACGCGACATAATTGTTAAGCGCGGCGTCAACCGATCCTGCACCAAGTCCAAGCGGAATTGCGAACAAACACAAACTGAAAAACGATCCGGAAAAAGAAAAACCGGTTAAAGCTGCGGCTGTCATCAGTACGCTTGTCATTGTGACAACTCCGGTGCCGAAACGTCTGATAATTCTTTCGCTTAACACGCTGGAAACAACAGTTCCT
>WQSP01000176.1 GCA_009787795.1 Treponema sp. | reverse complement strand
TATTAAGTTGTATAGTGTTTTTTTAACTAGTTGACATATATTAATCACGGCAATAATGTTATTTATATGCATTTTAGATCGACACATGCAAAATTACCACTCGTCTCGTACAAGGAAGCGGCGTTGAACTGTCTTCCCTTTGATGACGGTCTTTATGTGCCTGATCAGGCGGCGGATTTTAAACAATTTTTTTTGCACATGAACGAAAAGACCAGTTTTAATGAGCTTGTTGCGGCAGTCGCGCCGTCTCTTCTGGAAGGAGGAGTGAACCCTGTCTCCGCTTCCAACGTTGCAAAGAGCGCGTACAATTTTTCGCCCGAATTAATCAAACTTGATGATAATATTTCGCTTCTTAATTTATACAACGGACCAACAGGCGTATTCAAAGATTACGGCATTGCTTTTATGTCCGCGATGATGGAAGAATTCATGAAAGACGGCAGAAAAGCGATGATACTTGCCGCCGCGAGACCGGATACCGGAGTGAGCATGGCCCATGCGTTTCGCGGAAGAAAAGGCGTTTCGCTTGTTCTTTTGTATCCGTCGGGTCAATTGCGCGGGCTCGATTCATCTTCGTTTGTGCAAAACGGCGGCAACATTATTCCGATACAAATTCGCGGAACATTTGACGATTGCCAGCGTCTTGTAATGGAAACGCTAAAAGACCGCGAATTTACGGAACGCTACAATGTAACAAGCGCAAACACGATGAATCCCGGCAGACTTTTTCCGCAGGTTTTTTATTATCTTTACGCTTTTATACAATTAAAGAGCAGTCTTAGCGGAGACTTGATTTTCAGCGTTCCATGCGGAAACTTTGGAAATTTAATCGCGGGCCTTTATGCGTGGAAATTCGGCATGCCTGTAAACGGATTTATTTCCGCAATGAACGCGAACAGTTCGATGGGCGAATATTTTCTTGGAAAGCCATTTATTCCAAAGCCGCTTGTTTTTACAAATTCGCCCGCGCTCGATGTGAGTTTTCCGATTAATTATGACCGTCTTGTCTCGTTTTACGATGAAGCGCCCGCTGTTATGCGAAACATGGTTTTCCCCGCGTCGGTTTCTGATGAACAAACTTTAGCCGCCATGGAGCAGGTTTATAAAAAATACGGCATTTATATTGATCCTCACGCAGCGGTAGCGTATGCCGCCGCTCAGAAAATTTCCGGCGAACGCAAATGGGGCGCGCATTCGCACACTGTAATTCTTGCGACCGGTCATCCTGCAAGATCTGCGAACCTTGTGGAAAAAGCGACAGGAAAGGAAATCGAAATACCCGAATTTTTAAAAGAGTTGTGGAAAAAGTGCGATCCTATCGCGTTAATCCATCCGCAGCTTGACGCTTTTGAAAGCGCGATTGTCAGCTGTTTCTGATTAAAGGTGGTTTGTTATGAAACGATTGTTTTTTGTTTCGATTCTATTGTTATTGTCCGCTGTTGTAATTTTTGCGCAGGAAGAAAGTCGGGATAATAGCGCCGATGTTCCCGAAGCGGAAGAAAGTGTGATCATTCCCAGGGAAATTTACGAAAACATTGCCGCCGAGACAGTAACAATCGTAGAACCTGACATTGTTTCATCTGCAAGCTGGGCAAAAGGCGTAATACCGCTTGAAGATGAAATTTCCTTGTTTGAAAGGATATTGATTGCGCTTGCAATTTTGGCAGGGCAGATAATTTTAATTTGGCTTGTTTGGTTTTTATTCAAACGGCTGGAAAAAAAGCTGGACAGCGCAAATGCGGCGCAGGTCAAACCGCTTGTGATAAAAAACCTGAAAATTCTTACGACAAAGCAGATTGTTCAAGTTATAGAAGCCCTGTTAAGAATATTAAAATACGTTATTACCGTTTTACAGCTCTTTCTTACAATTCCAATTATATTCAGTTTATTTGAACCTACTAAAAATTTGGCGGCGACAATTTTCGGCTATGTGTTAAATCCGCTAAAAAAAATCGGGCGTGACGCTATTGATTACATTCCAAATCTTTTTACGATTACAATTATTATTATTATCACGCACTATGTGTTAAAAGGACTTAAATTTTTTACGAATCAAATTGAAAGAGGCAGATTGAAAATTCCCGGTTTTTACACCGACTGGGCTGCGCCCACATATAAAATTTTGCAAGTGCTTTTAATCGCTTTTACGGTTGCGATTGTTTACCAGTATTTGCCGGGGTCGGATTCCAGGGCTTTTCAGGGCGTATCGGTTTTTGTAGGAATTATTTTTTCGCTGGGTTCGTCAACCGCAATCGGCAATCTTGTCGCGGGACTTGTTATCACATATATGCGTCCGTTTAAAATCGGCGACAGGGTAAATATAAAAGATATAACAGGCTTTGTTGTGGAAAAAAATCTTATGGTAGTGCGTTTAAAGACGCATAAAAACGAATATGTGACATTTCCCAATCTGATGATTTTGGGTTCCAATATTATCAATTACAATACGTCAAGCGATGAAGACGAAGAAGGTTTGATCATTTTTGCCGAAGTTACGTTCGGCTATTCAACGCCGTGGCAGACTGTTCATGAAATTTTGATTAACGCCGCGCTTGCAACCGACAGCATTTTAAAGAAGCCAAAACCGTTTGTGCTTCAGACAAAACTGGACGATTTTTACGCATGTTATCAGATTAACTGTTACACGAAAGATGTAGGCAGAGTCCCCGCGATATATACCATGTTGTATGAAAACATTCAAAACGGTTTTAAGGAAGCGGGAATTGACATGACTTCCATGCATTACGAGGTAATTACGGACAAGTAACAACTGGCGCAGCATTGAATTTCGGCAATTTATGCATTAAAATGGTAATATGTCAAATATTGGAAAATTGCTCTTTTTTGCATTAACCGTAATTTTAATCGCAGGGTGTCAAAGTTCAAAGGTGCGGGAAGAACCGCATGAATATGCGGCGATGAGACCCGAAGTGCGCAATCTGGATGAACTTACAATCGCTTTTTCGCGGTTTGATATTGAACTTGATTTAAGAAAATCTTACTTTGCAAGCGAAGCGCAAATTTTTACGGGTATTTTTGAAGGGCTTTTTACCTATCATCCGCTTACGCTGGAACCGGTTCCCGCTTTGGCAGAGAGATGGGAACTTTCCGACGATAAAAAACAATGGACATTTTTGATAAGACGCAATGCGCGTTTTTCCAACGGCGATCCCGTACGCGCAGAAGATTTTCGCGCAGCATGGATTTCGCTTCTTGCTCCGCAAAGAGATTCGCCGTATTCAAGTTTTTTTGATATCATAGAAGGCGCCCGCGATTACCGTAACGGCGTAACAAGAGA
>WQSP01000175.1 GCA_009787795.1 Treponema sp. | reverse complement strand
TGCTTCGGTAATGGTGAATTCCATCTCTAATTACATTATAATATAGTAGATTTTATGAAACAAGAACGAATTTCCAAAGTTGTAAAAATCGGCGGTTTTTCCCATGTTCGTCCCGTCTTTGTCGGGGGAAACCACCCGATTGTCATTCAAACTATGTGGAAAGACAAACTTTTGCCCGGCAAACTTGACGAAGCGGCTGCGCGAATCGGCGTTCTGGGAGAAATGGGCTGCGGACTTTTGCGATTTGCGGTTCCCGACATTGAATCCGCACAAACGCTTGGAAAGCTCGCTGAAATGGTTTCGATGCCGCTTGTTGCCGACATCCATTTTGATTATAAAATCGCCCTTCGCTGCCTCGATTTTCCGATTGCCAAAATCAGGCTTAACCCCGGCAATATCGGCGGCAAGGAAAAGGTAAAAATCGTGCTTGAAAAGGCAGGTTCCAAAAACATTCCAATCCGAATCGGCGTCAATGCAGGGAGCCTTCCTGCCGATTTGCGCCATAAAGTCGATACGGAGGGTTTGTCCACCGCTGAGGCTCTGGTACAGGCAGCGCAGAGGGAAATGTCAATATTTGACGAATTTGGATTTACTTCGATTATCGTATCAATGAAAGCCAGTACAATTGCCGATACTATAAGTACAAACATAATTCTTTCCGGCAGGGCGGATGTGACCCTCCATGTGGGGGTCACGGAAGCCGGCCCCCTGATTGCGGGTGTTACAAGGAATACGGCGGCCCTTGTTCATCTTTTAAAAGAGGGAGTGGGGGACACCGTAAGGGTGTCGCTTAGTGACACCATGGAAAATGAGGTGATTGCGGGAAGGGAAATTATTGCTGCGGCATCACAGTTGTCGCCTGACAATAAAAGGCTTGGCTTTTCGGGCGTGAACATTGTTTCGTGTCCGCGCTGTGCAAGAGCGGGTTTTGACACCCACGGTTTTACAAGCCGATGGATGCCGCGTCTTTACAGTTTAAAAAAGGACATAACCGCAGCCGTTATGGGCTGCGAAGTGAACGGTCCACAGGAAGCGAAACATGCCGATATCGGCATTACAGGAGCGGGAGACAAAGTGTTGATTTTTAAACACGGTAAAATAATCAGAACAATCACCGCCGATCAGGCTGATGCCGTATTTGAAGAGGAATTGGGAAAAATATGAAGATTAAGAAAATAACCACGGAGTACACGGAGAAACACGGAGGCGCAATATTTTGCAGGAACCGAAGGTTCTTTTCGTGTTGGTTCGTGGTTAAATTCTTATTAATTTTCTTTGTCTTCTCGGCGCCGCTTTTTGCGCAAACGCAGGGGTATCCGTGGTGGCTTTCTTTGGAGCGGGGAAAAAATCAATTCAGAAGCGGCGAATTTGGCATGGCCTTAATATCGTTTGAAGATGCGCGCAGAACAAGAAGAGCCATGTACGAACAAATGGAAAGGGATTTAATCAATCTGCTTTCGCTGGGTGAAGTGCGTAGAATCGGCGATTCGCTTGAAAGAGTGGAACGTTTTGCGCAGGAACGAAGTTACACTGCGGCATCTGCGGCTCTGGCAGAACTTTTTTACCGTTTCCCAAAGACGAGTTTTAACAACTCGGCGACAGCTGCGCTTGGCGCTTTTGACAAATTAAAAAATTACCCCGAGGCCGAATTTTGGATCGGCGAAGTATACAGGGTAGAGGGCGAAACGGGTCTTGCGCTAACGCAATATCAAAGAGCGCTTGCAAGCCGCGATATTCTGGAAGACCGGGGATTTGCCGTAACATTGCAATACAGAATCGCGACAATGCATCGAATCGGAGCCAGACCCAGTTATGTGGAAATGGAAAGAACCCTAATTTCGATTATAGAAGAAAGAGATACGCTTTGGATAAATGCGCAAAACGCCGCCGGAAACGCAGACCCGGCTTCAGCTAACATCCCGTACGAACAGGCATCTTCCGCATTTGCAAGAAATGCAATGAGACATACATTGACAGAACACGGAATCAACCGATTTTTATTGATGTACAGATATAATAACAGCGTTACAGAACAGGCGCACAGGCTTCTTGGATATTTTTACACTGCGCGGCGCAACAATAATTTGGCGCAGCAGCATTTGATGTTTGCGTTTTTAATTCACAACACAACGATTATTGAAGAAGTGCAAAGGCACATGTACGAATACAGGTTTTCCAATTTAACCGCTTTAATGCGCGAGATCCCGAGATATCCGTTGTTGCAAACTTATCTGGAAGAAGTTGAATATTTTAAAACCGCATATTATTTTGCGGCAAGTCTTTTTGGAAACGGCAACAGGGCAATTGCGCGCGAACTGTGGACATTCCTTGCCTCGCAGCCCCAAGCCGGAGAGTGGCAGGGCAGAGCCGCAAGTCAGCTTGCTAACCCGCGCTTTGAACAGCTTGTCGAAATGCCGTAGTTGGCAAAAAGATTCATCAGTCGGGCAACCCGGATTTGAACCGGGGACCCCAAGTCCCCCAGACTTGTACGCTAAACCAACTGCGCTATTGCCCGTCAGATGAATCTTGCAACAATTTATCAAAATATGTATTTTTTGTCAATCTACATCTTCAGCACTGACTTATCGTAATCTGCAGGCGGAACAAAACCAAGAAGCTGCATGCATGTTGCCGCAATCGAGCTTATTCCCAAACCTTCGTTTAAGCTGCTTTCCTTTGGATCGTTTTTATACTCGCCTTTATAATCAGGATCGTAAACGATGCATGGAACAGGATTCAAACTGTGGCTTGTTTTTGTAATAGGCGTCCCGTCTTCTTTAAGGGAAACCGCGCCTGTTTTTTTGTCGTGTTCGTACATGTCGTCGCTGTTGCCGTGATCCGCCGTAAGTATCACAACAGCGCCGGCTTTGTCCGCCGCCTCTTTAATTCTTCCAAGCTGAACATCCATTCCTTCCATTGATTCAATTACGGCATTGTAAACGCCTGTGTGTCCTACCATGTCGCCGTTGGGAAAGTTAAGCCTGATAAAATCGTACTTGCCGCTTGCAATTGCTTCCGTAACCCTGTCGGTAATTTCCTTGCACTTCATCAAAGGTTTTTGTTCAAAAGGAATTACATCGCTTTTTATTTCTTCGTAGTCTTCAAGTTTTTCATCGAACTTGCCTGTGCGGTTTCCGTTAAAAAAGTAGGTGACATGTCCGTATTTTTGCGTCTCGGATATTGCGAGTGTGCGAACGCCGCTTGCGGCCAAATATTCGCCCATTGTTTTATCAATCGAAGGCGGACTTACAAGGTAGCGGCTTGGCACATGAAGATCGCCGTCGTATTCCATCATGCCCGCGTAGCATAC
>WQSP01000174.1 GCA_009787795.1 Treponema sp. | reverse complement strand
GACCCCGATTTGATTTTTTTGGATGTAAATATGCCCGATGTTGACGGATACGAAATAATAAAAGAATTAAAAGCAAACGAAAAATACGAAAAAATCCCCGTGATTTTTTTGACAAGCAATATCGACAGGGAAGATGTTGTTAAAGGGCTAAGCCTTGGAGCTGTCGATTATGTGCTAAAACCGTTTAATGCCGAAAAAATAATTGAGAGCATAGAAAATCAGTTTAATCCAAAGACAAAGGCAAAAATGTCTTCGGGAAGGGTTTCGGCCACTCCAAGCATTCTTGTCATCGATGATATTGCAAGCATGCTGCGAACGATACATCATGCGCTGCATGACAAGTACGAAGTTTCACTGCTTTCCAAATCCGAAGTTGTTCTTGACTTTTTGCATAACAACAAACCCGATTTGATTTTAATGGATTATTTGATGCCCGTGATAAACGGATTTGAATTAATCGGAAGCATAAGGGCGCTGCCCGATTATAAGGATATTCCAATAATAATTATTTCTACGGAAGGCACTTTTAGAAATGTTAACGAAGCGATAAAACTTGGAGCTTCGGATTTTATTGTTAAGCCGTTTGATCCAAAAGAACTGAATTATAAAGTGGACAGACAAATCAGATTGACAAGAGATTTGCGGGAAAAAGAGGACGAGCTTAAAAAAAGGGAACGCGAAGAGATTACTTTTTTATTAAATTGATTATTAAGGATAATACCAATGAATGACAGCGGCAAAAAAAACAAAAACCTGCTTGCAAGGCGTTTTAGAAACAGAAGCACTCTTTTAATTGTATTTATCCTGCTTTCTATGGCAATTGCAAGCATGATTTTGGTTTACAACATAGCGGACAGCGCATCAAGGGATTATGTGCGTTTTTATACAATGGAAAATGTTGACGTTTTGTCCGCGCATCTTAGCGGAGAAATTCTGCTTGTTCAGCATGCCGCGGCATCTCCCGAGATTGCAGAATGGTTTGCAGACGAAGGAAATCAGGCAAAAAAATTGGCGGCATACCGCAGAATGATGCACTTTGCGAATATGCAAAAATTGCAGGGATTGTATTTTGCAATCAGCGGATCAAAAAATGAGTATTCAATTGTAAAGAACGCGCCCTTTGAAGATTTTGTTCCGTATCATGTTTTAACGGAAGAGAGCGCTCATGACAGATGGTTTTTTGACGCTCTCGATTCAAGATTTGAATATATTTTAAAACTTGATACCGTTAAAAGTCTGGAAGATGTTTATATTTGGATCGATCATAAAGTAAGAAAAGACGGAGAAGTTGTCGGAGTTTTTTCTGCCGGCATTCCGTTTGATATTGTGTTTACGGATCTTTTCGGCGAATATGACACGCAAAATGTTTTGGGATTTGTTATCGATGACAAGGGACTTATTCAAATGGACAGCTCCATGCCGAATGCCGAAAGTTTGTTAAGCAGCCTTGCGGTATATGACGCTTCCGATATGCGCCATATTTCCGATGTTGAGCCAAATCCTGTTTTTATTTCCGCCATCAATACATATCTTAACGATCATACAATTTATTACGGAAGCCGCGTCAAGCCCGAAGTTTACAAATTATCAAACGCGAATTATCAATATTTGTCGGTTTCTCCCGTTCCGAATACAAACTGGCTGGCTGTAACTTTGTACAATTCAAACGCGCTTTTGAATATTTTTAATTTTTTGCCGCCCATAATTGTTGTTCTGTTTGCATTTGTTGTTTATATAATGGGAAGTTCCGTTTTGATTCAAAAGCTTGTATTTGATCCGTTAAGTCTTCTTTCCGTCAGCGTATCAGAATCGGAACATAACAGCGATAATATTTACGGCATAACGCGCGATGACGAAATCGGCGCGCTTGCGCGTGAGACGCGCGAATCGTGGCAGCGTCTTGGTGAAAATTCCGCGAAACTTTTAGCGACAATGAAGGACAGGGAAAGGAAGGCGCAGGTTTTACACGCGATAAACAATATGGCGACTACGCTGTTCGGCGTGGAGGACGACGCAGCATTTGCGGCTGCCATGCCGTCGGGTTTAAAATTATTGGCGGATTGCATGGATTTGGATCGCGTTTACATTTGGCGCAACTATGAAAAAGACGGAAGACTTTGCTATAAGCTGATGTATGACTGGCTCCATGAAAATCTGCAATGCGATTCTCCTGTCCGTTCAGGCAAAGACCTTTGCTACGAAAATGATGCGCCCCTATGGCTGGAAATGTTTATGCGTAACGAATATGTCTGCGGACAGGTAAGCAAAATGAAAGGCGCCGAGGCAGACCTTATGACGAGTAACGGCGTAAAGATGATTCTTTCCATTCCGGTTCATTTGCACGGTCAGTTTTGGGGATTTGTCAGTTTTGACAATTGTCACAATGAGGTGCCTTTGTCGCTTGACGACATTGATATTCTGCATTCCGGAGCGCTTATTATTTCCAGCGCGATAAACCGCAATCTTCAAACTACCGCGAAAAAAAAGATGATGGATCAGATACAGCACCGAGATTTGCTTTTACAAACTGTCAATCAGGCGGCGTCAATACTTTTTAATTCCGATGTTTCAAAATTTGAAGAGAGCCTTTACATCAGCATGAGAATGATGGCAAAGGCGGTAGATGCCGACAGGGCGTATATATGGAAAAACAATTCTTACGAAGGAGAGTTATGCGCAACGCAATTGTATGAATGGACGGAAAATTCAACGTTTAAATTGAACTCTGACTTCACTTCCAATATTTCATACCGGGAGTTTATGCCGCAGTGGCTTGAAAACCTGTCAAAAGGGGAGTGGATAAGCGGTATGACGCGTAACATGACTCCCGTTACAAAAAAGTTTTTGGAAGATACGCAGGTGTTATCGGTATTTATGTCTCCGATTTTTTTACAGGATGATTTTTGGGGATTTGTCGGTTTTGACGATTGTCACTGCGAAAGGGATTTTAGCGACAACGAAATGGGTATCTTGCATTCGGGCTGTCTGTTAATGGGCAATGCGTTTTTACGCCACAGCATGACCATTAATTTAAGGGATGCGGCTGAAGAAGCGAAAGAAGCAAACCGTTCAAAGTCGGTGTTTTTGGCAAGCATGAGCCATGAAATACGCACGCCGATGAACAGCATTGTCGGGTTTTCCGAGCTTGCGCTTGACGGAGACAATCCGCCGAAAACAAGGGATTATCTGTTAAAAATAATAAAAAATTCAGAATGGCTTTTGCAGATTATAAACGACATTCTTGACATTTCAAAAATCGAATCGGGTAAAATGGAATTGGAAAACATTCAGTTTGATCTTCATGAATTATTCGCTTCGTGCAGAACGGTAATTATGCCAAAGGCGATAGAAAAAGGGCTTTCCATGCA
>WQSP01000173.1 GCA_009787795.1 Treponema sp. | reverse complement strand
GGTAATACCGGTGTTTACGGCTCCTATGTTGTAACCGCCGGTAAATCCGTCCCAGCCTTTGCCTCTAAGCCCGTTACCCCAATTTTGACTTGTGTCGTCGGTATTGTCGTATACTGCGGGAATGTTTCCGTAACCGGTTGCGTTGCGCGGAACTTGAACTATGATGGTTCTGCTTAATTCGGAAAAAATTCCTGTTCCCAAACTTGGCGCAGAGGCTCCCATCGTGATTGTTAATGCAGTGCCCGCTTCTTCCCTTTGTTCGGATGCAAAAGCTTCATCGCCTATGTATTTTATCTGCGGAAGGGTTACAGATGAGAGTTTGACGCAATTTAAGAAAGCGTGCTCGTCTATGCTTGTCGCCGCCTGGAAAACAGCCGATGTCAAACTTATGCAATTTTTAAACGCATCGCGTCCTATATTGGTTGCTGCCCGGAAATTTACGGATGCTAGATTTTTGCACGATTCAAAAGCGTTTGCGTTTATTATCGTAACTGCGGAAAAATTAACCGATTTTAAATTTTCGCATAATTGGAAAGCGTATTCTTTGATGTTTGTTACGGAAGAAGAAACAATCGATTCAAGACTTAAATTGCCCGCAAATGCAAAACTGCCTATGCTTGTAATATCGTTTAATGCGATTTCCCCATGCGCCGACGGATAGGAAACCAGTTCAATGCCTTCATTTGTATTTCTTGCAAGCATTTTGCCGTCTTCCATGACAATCAAATTGCCTTCGCCCGATAAAACAAAAGCGGCAAGCAAAGGACAATTGGAAAAAACGCCTTCGCCGATTCTTGCCGATGCAGGGAAACCCGCTTCCGTTAGTTTAACGCAATTGGAAAATGCGTTTTCCATGATGTTTTGCGCCTTTGGCAAACTTGCAACGATTAGATTGTCGCAGGAATTAAACGCTCTTTTTCCAATATATTCCGCCGACGGAAAAATTACTTCTACAAGTTTGCCGCACGAGTTAAACGCTTCTTCGCCGATTGATCTTGCAAGCGGGAAATCAGCAGAA
This sequence comes from Treponema sp., assembly GCA_009787795.1. Classification (GTDB taxonomy): domain Bacteria; phylum Spirochaetota; class Spirochaetia; order Treponematales; family Breznakiellaceae; genus WQXQ01. The sequence goes on along the minus strand of WQSP01000173.1, from coordinate 2,360 downwards.
GTGAATCCGGCTCCTGCAAATGCCGATTTTTCGATCATGGATGCGGAAGGAAAATTTGCATTTGCAAGATTTTTGCAGTTGGAAAACGCATAAGCGCCGATTAATGACGCTTTTGGAAAATCGATTAAAGAGAGGTTTTCAAGATCATAAAAAGACCTGTCGCCTATATGGGCAATATTTTGTGCGCTTGCCTTTTTTAAATTGTAAAAAAATCTGAAAGTTCCCGAGTTTGGGTTTTCCCTGATTCTGACAGCATCGTCCGGTAAAACAATGGATACAATTTTATTTTTCCCTGTGCTTATGCTGTTGTCGGGATCAAAAATCCTGTCTGTACTCATTTCGCATTCTGATAAATCAAGTTCGACGTATTTTTGGGAAGCTTCAATCGCGCTTAAAATTTTCTGCCAGCCTGAATCTTCGTCTGTCATTACGCCAAGTCCTTCTGCAAGCGCAACAGGCAGGGCAAGCGGATCATCGGGTGAATTGCCGTTTTCTGCATGAGAAACAAGATACGTCCTTATTTCTTCTGCTGTTGCAATCGGTCCTTCCAATGTTACAGGTTTTATCGTCTTGGAGATTCCGTAAAAATAATAAATCGCGCCTGATGCCATCAATAGAATAATGACGATTAAAAAAACTTTGCCCTTTTTCATAATGACAGTATACCATACTAAATGTTATATTTAAACCATGTCCTTAAACTGGAAAGAAATAAATTTAATACTCGAAGAGCTTGACTTGAAGGGAGCGCAGATTCAAAGCGCCGTTCAAAGCGCCTACGACGTGATAATTCTGCGTTTTCACAAAAAAGGCGAAACAAAGCAGATTCTTGTCAGTTTAAGTTCCGGCGCTTGCAGATTGCATGAAACATTTCGCGCTGTTCCAAAGAATGACAAACCCCTTCGCTTCGCGCAGTTTCTTTCATCCAAAATAGTCAACGGATGGGTAACGGAAATCAATCAGCTTGATGACAATCGTATAGTGCGAATTGTTATTAAAAGAGCGGGAGAAGAATCAATTGCGTATACTTTATACATACGCCTTTGGTCGAATGCCGCGAATTTTATCGTGACGGACGAAAACGGCGTAATATTGGATGCAATGCGCCGCAATCCCAAACGCGGCGAAATCACAGGCGGGCAATATAAACCGGAAGAAGATTTACCACGGAGTACACAGAGGGAAGAAGAAAAGAATAAAAAACCCAAAAAAGAATTTTTTATCCGCGAAATTCAAGGCGAAGGTTCATTCAATAAAAAAATCGACGAGTTTTATGCAGAGCAGGGCGGCGCTCTTTCTTTGGAAGCGTTAAGAGAGCAGGCAAGAAAATCTTACGAGGGAAGTCTTGGAAGGCTTGCTTCTTCCATAGAAAAATTAAAAGAAAAAGAAGCGTCGTTTGCAGACGGCGAAAAATTAAAGAATTACGGTGATTTGATTCTTTCCAATATGAGCAATATTAAATCGGGAGACAAATGGCTGGAAGTTGAAGAAGACGGAAATATTGTGCGAATCGGGCTTGAAGAGCGCGTAACGCCTTCTTTAATGGCGCAAAAATATTACGAGCAGTACAGGAAAGCAAAAAGCGGCATTGCGGACATTCAAAGAGAAATAGAGCAGGGCGAAAAAGAATATAAAGAAGTATCCGAAAAACTGGAAAAACTGTTAGCGGAAACTAATCCGCTTATTCTGGCAAAAATGTTAAGATCCGCAAAGCCGAATCAAAAAGGCGCATCTTCAAATTTACTGTCAAAGAAAGAAAAAACACGCCCTGGGCTTTCATTCAAGCGCGGCGATTGGCTGATTATAGTTGGCAGGGACGCAAATGAAAACGACGAACTTTTACGCCGTCATGTCAAAGGAAACGATTTGTGGCTGCACGCAAGAGATTACCACGGCTCCTATGTGTTTATTAAACAAAGAGCAGGGAAGTCTGTTCCGTTGGAAATTTTATTGGATGCGGGCAATTTGGCGATTTTTTATTCAAAGGGCAGAAACAATGGAGCAGGCGATTTATTTTACACGCAGGCAAAATATTTGCGAAGAGCCAAAGACGGCCCCAAGGGGCTGGTTATCCCAACTCAGGAAAAAAATCTTCATGTAAAATTGGAAGACGAGAGGCTTCGTTCGCTTGAAAATTGCAGGGTTTGAAGAAATATAATTGTCCACGGATTAAGAAGAAGAATATTTAACCACGAACCTCACGAACCTGCTGTCTGTATTCTTTTCCTTTTACCTTAGAAAGCCCGGATATCAAACTATTATGGCTTTAGAAAGTTATACTACTGCGGCAATACGCTCGTCCACAAGTTCGCTGATAATTTGTACCGGAGTTTGGTGTGTAGCTAATGCTCGTGTCATAA
>WQSP01000172.1 GCA_009787795.1 Treponema sp. | reverse complement strand
CAGCCTGCGCTGCGGGTTAGAGTATCCTTAAAAACTCCAGTCCTTCATCAGCGCACAGCCAAACCGCCATCAATAATGATGACGTTAATAATGACGAGTACGCTGTTTAGACCAAACTTGTTCAAAATGTTCTCCTTATGGTATTTGTTCGAATTTAGCAAAAAATTTAAATTGTGTCAAGAGGTTTATAAAAAATATAAAAATATTTTTTAATCGGTATTTTTGCCAAAAACGGCCTACTGCGGGATGATATTAAAGACATCGGTATGTTCCATTACAAGCTGTTCGCTGCACGAGAAAAAAACCGTTCCGTCGGTCCCGGAAACAATCTGGTCTATTACGTTTCCTTCCAGCGGATGGATTATTTCGCAGAGCAAGTAGCCTTTTTTTATCTCGTCCCCGACAGAGACGTGTTTTTTTAGAATACCCGCTTTTTGGACGCTTACCTGCAATATGCTGTCTTCTTTTAAAATTCTTGTATGAGAGCCGGGATTCATTTGATTTAAATCGTATTTAATAATTTTTTTGGATTCCAAAAAACGGAGAGCCGCGTTCACGGCTGTCTGTGTCGATTGCCTTCCGATATGATCGGTGTACGCGGCAAACAACGAGAACGCCTGACAATTCCATATTTGCCAGTTGTAGTTTAAGGTTGCGGTATCATAAGGGATAGGTTCTCTGATTAAGCCGTACGGCAAGCCAAAATGCAAAAGCGATTCTTTGATTGCAGGTTCCAGGGATTTTTTATTTCCGACGGAAGTGTTCATTACTTTGACATGCGGAAGAAACTCGCCTTTCTGATAAAAACTCGCCATTTGAATGCCCAATTTATAATCCTTTATCGCCTTAAAAAGTCCGTCCGCTATCCGCTGGGTTGTTTCGCCCAAATCGTAACCGGGGAACATGCGGTTAATGTCGGTATTGTCCATTGTCCAAAAACGCTTTCCGATATTCATGGAATAATAATTCGCGCACGGTATTATCATTATGCTTTTGTTGATTGCGATTTTTCCCTTCTCTTCCAAAAGCTTAAGCGTATTTACAAGCTGAGCGCAAATTGCCATCTGCTGTATTTCGTTTCCGCGAAGAGCTCCGACTATGCAGCATGAAAGTTCGCCCGAACCGAAAATAAAACCCGTTATATCCATGCTTTGGCGGTAGGTGGACTTGATCGAAAAAATATTTTTTTTAATCATTTATGTCTCCCATGATCCGCGCAAGAAGTGAGCCGCCGTACACTACAGGATACTCCCTTAGCGTAAACAAAAGACCGCTGCAGGGAGCCATCGCGTTATCAACCGTATTACCGGTTAACGGATCGATAACTTTTCCAATTATGTCTCCTGTGTTCACTCGGCTGCCGTGCGCCGCGCATGGAATGAAAATTCCTGCCGCGTCCGAATTCAAAAAACCTACACAGCGATCTTTTGAAACAACGGGTTTCTTTACGGTTGGAACATCGCCTGAATACATGCCAAGGCATTTAAGAAGATTGAGTATGCCGTTTACAAGCTGGTCACAGTAGCTTTCTGTAATGCGCATGCCTACGCCCATTTCAACAACAAGGGTTTTTACGCCTCTTTCGTTGAGCGTGTGCGCAAGCGTAGATTCCAATACCGTTGCCGCGGGATGCACCCAGACAAGATCGACATTAAGCAAAAGCGCAAAAGGGGAAAGAGATTCCTCTGTTTGTTCGCTTATGCGAATCTGCGGTATCTCGCGCAGGAATATATTGCTGGAATGAATATCGATGCAAATATCCGCCCCTTCGATATCGCGCACAATTTCATGAGCAGTCGCTTCCGCAAGAGAGCCCCGGAGCGAGCCGGGGAAGATGCGGTTCATGTCAAGATCGAAAAGGGGGAATCCCCTTGTGACAGAATCTATTCCAAGCGGATTTAAGGCAGGGTAAATATCCACAATGCCGGAAATTTTTTCCTTATGCGCGCTTAAAAATTCGGCGAGCCTTGCGCACACATACTGTCCCTCAAGTTCATCGCCATGCGTGCCTGTAACTATGCAAACTCTTTTTTTTACACTATCCGAATTATTTTCAATACGGTTTTTTTGAATAATCAGATTTTCCGTAACGGGAAGCGCCGCAGTACAAACGGTTTGTATCATTGTAAAATCTCCATACTCAATTGCACATTTACAATTTCATTGCACATACCTTTGAATATTCCCCTTTCGATTGAAGCGTCTTCAAAGTCGCGTCCTCTTGATATTGCGATATAACTTTCATCTATCAATTTGTTGCGCGTAGGGTCTATGCCGTAATATCGGTCTTTTATCCACGCTTCCGCCCATGCGTGAGTCTCGCCAGAGTCCGACGCAAACCCTGCCGTATACCTGCAGCAAATTCCATCCTGACGCAGAAGCGAAAGAAGTATGTGGGTGTAATCCTGACAAACGCCCGCGCCCGCCGCAAGGGCTTCCTCTGCCGTAGTTGACGCTGAAGTAACTCCGCGCTCGTATCGCATTCTTGCGTGAACCTCTTGCGAGTAAAATTTTAATCTCTCAAGAAAATTTTCAGGCGCGGACAATTCTATCTCTTTGTACAAATCGACCAGCTTTTTATCAGGTCTTGTAAGTTCAGTAGGATAAAATAAAACACGTTCAGGTTCACTGCACATTGTATAGGGCACGTCCGCCATATTGGCAGTTCCTTTTATGCCAAAGCAAAAATGTTCATGCGGAAATTCAATGTGCCCGTTTAAAAGCCTGTTTCCAAAACCGTCGGTTGAATTCCATGTTACCCCTTCAGGTTCAATATTCACGACAAGTTCTTCGATGCGTTGTCTGTCATCGCTCTGCGGTAAAATTTTCAATGAAAACCGATGCTCTGTTACAGGAGAAGAAAAAGTCAATTTTGTCTGATATTGAAAGTTGACAGTTTTCAAGACGCTAACTCCTCGAACAATTTATTAAGGCTTGTCAGTGTTTCATCCAAACGATCTTTGTAACTGTTTTCTATAGCCAACACATCAACAAGCTGTGCCAACTGTGTCGTATTGCAGAAACCTTTATTGGAACGCGACACTCGGGCTACAAGATGACACAGCTTGTCAAACTCCCTGTTTATCAGATTGCTGTCATAGTCAAACCTGAAATACAAATCCAGCCTTTCGACAATTTTTCCGCACTTGGTAATAGTGGCGGCTTCTCCAAATGCGAGATGATCGTCAATGCAGCCCCAATAGGCAAGCAGGTAATCCATTACGGGCATAAACGCAAGCCTTAGATTTTTTGTCTCCTTGTGAGAATGGAAAACATTGCTTGCAAGTTCAAGATACGCCAATGATTCGCTGCCTATCATGCTCTTTAATACAAGCGCGTTGTCGTAGGTAAAACGAAACATCGAGCTTATGCTGAACGTTTCTTTCCCGTAAAGGAACGCCTGAAGAAAATTCTTGTAATCGCCGAACGTGTCGTC
>WQSP01000171.1 GCA_009787795.1 Treponema sp. | reverse complement strand
ATGGGCGGCTCGGAACTTCTGCTTTTGGAAGAAAATCTTCCCGATGATCTTAAAGCCGTTACGGAAATTGAAGGCTCTCCATGCAGCGGCATCTGCAACCGCAGCGAATACGAAGGAGCGCAGGCTGATCACGCGCCATTTGCGCAGGTTGACGGTCAAATAATTGAACAGGCAAGCGTCCAAAAAATCATAGAATGTCTTAGAACGCTGGAGGCCGAAAGCCAGAGGCTTCAAAATGCTTAACATGAACAACAACGCCCACAGGCTTAAACGTGAAATACTTGTGCGTCTGACAAAGATTCAACTTGAAGGCAGACTTGACGAAGACGTTGATAACATACCAAAAGAACTTGCTCCGCTTGGGAGCGCGTCAATCCGCTGCTGCATCTACCATGACAGGGAAATAATCCGCCAGCGCGTGATCGCCCGGCTTGGATGGAGCCTTGAAGATTACAATGACGAAAAACGAATTTCTGAATACGCTAAAGAAGCTCTTGCGCGTGAGAAACCAATCTGGCCGATTCACACAGTAATTGACGAAGCGTGCAATGCCTGCGTTCGCTCGCATTTTATGGTGACCAATGCCTGTCAGGCCTGCCTTGCGCGTCCGTGCCTTACAAACTGCGGCAAGAAAGCGATAGAAATTAAAGAGGGAAGGTCTTGGATCGATGGAAGCAAATGCGTAAGCTGCGGTTTGTGTCTGCAAAATTGTCCTTATAAAGCGATCATCAAAATTCCTGTTCCCTGCGAAGAAGCCTGTCCTGTCGGAGCCATTACCAAAAACGAAAACGGCAAGGAACGCATAGACTACCAAAAATGCATCGCCTGCGGCAACTGTATGAGAGAATGTCCCTTCGGCGCGTTAGTGGACAAGAGTCAGTTGTTTGACGTGGTTAAACACATAATGGCAGGTAAAAAAGTTGTCGCCATGTACGCCCCCGCAGCGGCCGCTCAATTCCGCGTTGAAAGCGGTCAGCTTGAAGGCGCGCTCCTTGCCTGCGGTTTTTCAGGCGTGGTGGAAGTAGCGCTCGGCGCGGATATCACCGCAGACAAAGAAGCGCAGGAATTCGAAGAGCGTATAAAACAGGGCGATAAAATGATGACAACTTCATGCTGTCCCGCTTATGTGCGGGCAGTGCGCTTGCATGTGCCGCAGCTTGCGGATTGCATTTCCACAACCCATACCCCGATGCACTACGCCGCTGAAATCGCGAAAAAAGAATACCCTGATTGCATTACAGTTTTTATCGGGCCGTGTCTTGCCAAACGGCAGGAAGGCATGGACGATGATCTTGTAGATTATGTCATTTCCATTGAAGAAATCGGTTCCCTGTTTGTCGCCAAAAACATTGACGTAGCAAAAGCGGAATCCGTTCCGGGAAAAAAACTGCCTACTTCAAGCGGAAGGAACTTCGCCAAATCCGGCGGCGTGGCGCAGGCAGTAAAGGCGCGGCTTAAAGATCAATCGCTTTTAAAAGAAGCAATCATCGACGGCCTTGATAAAGCCGGAATAAAACGCCTGTCCGAGTTCGGCAAAATTTTCGCCGGGGAACAGCCGCACGCCGCAGACACACCCAACCTTGTTGAAGTAATGTCCTGTCAGGGCGGCTGCATCTCAGGGCCTTTAGTGGTCACCAATCCTAAAGTCGCCCTGATGCAGCTGGGGAAATACAGTTCCGCCGGACAATGAAAGGAAGAATTTAAAACTTGAAAAATTATCCATCTTCCTTATCACATACGCATTCCCAAAATCGGTGAACCCGGGCGGCTGTTGTCACTGTACTTATAACTTTCTCCTATTATTGACAACTTAATTTTTTATTACGATAATGTTGTTATGGCACAAACAACGATTCAACTTTCAAATGAAATGATACTCGAAGCAAGTAAATACGCCTCTGTATATACACGTTCTTTATCTATGCAAATTGAACATTGGGCGCGTATCGGAAAAATAGCGGAGGAAAACCCGGATTTACCTTATACCTTTATAGAAGATGCATTAATTGGAAAAGCTGAATTAGATAATGGTAATGTAATGCCATTTGAATTCAGGCAAATTTAATGCAAGTAGAGCAATCCAATAGATTTTCAAAATCATATAAAAAACTGTTCCCTAACCAACTGCNGGAAACAAACGATGCCATTAANAAAATAATTGCAAATCCTGAAATTGGAGAGCAAAAACACGGCGATCTATCTTGGCTTAGAGTTCATAAATATAAATGTCTGGGTTTTTTAACCTTGATAGGTTATAAATTGGAAAACGAGACTCTTACATTTATAGCTATAGGTCCGCATGAAAATTTCTATCGTGATGCAAANCGTTAATAAAAATTGAACCGCTCTATCCATGGCGTACTGTTATCNCAACCGCACCTCTTGCCNGCCGCTACTCAACTCGTGAAATTATTCACGATTTTCCGTGAATAATTACTCATGACAGAATTTACATATTGGGTTGACAATTATACTAATTTTATTTTTATGGAGGTTTTTCAAATGAAAAACGTAAAGAAATTATTAGGAATTATTGTCATGGTGGCAATAGTTGGGTTCGGGTTTACTGCTTGCGGTGAAGAAGATGATGGCAATTCAATAGGCGTTACTGTAACAAACAATAACTCTGCCGCTCTGACAAACATCAAAATAACAGCCATTGTAGATAACAAGGAAGCTCATGTTTTATATGAAAGCGGTACAATATCCATCGCAGCAGGCGGAACGCACTCTTTTACTGCTAAAAATATATCATGGAGTATGATCGGTACTCAAATTTGTAAATATTATGTTACTGTTGGCGGGACAGAAAGAACAGGGAACATCATATTAGACAAAGACGAAAATCCTAATAAGCTAAAAATTGATGAACAAGGTTGGCTTAATTAAATAAATATAAATTTAAGCAAAAACTGCATACGCAAACGGTGTTAAGCGCTAAATGCGTATGCGAAAAAGTGTCCAATTGCGCCTAATGCCTTCGGGTATCAGGCGCTTTTTTTACTTTATTGACAAATTTCCCNATCACATAAGTAATGCCAAAACCGGCGGTATGACACGAAGCTGTAGTGCGTAGTGTTGACCGCTCTGTGTTTGCCTTTTATACTATAAATAGATATGATGCACTTAACAAATGACGAAAAGCTAAAACTCATGCGGAATCTCAACTGGGACTATCTTGATACTCATGAGGATATGCTGGAAGTTATTGAAGGCAGGCTTGAAACATCAGGCGCTTTTACCCGGGATAAACTTTTTGTGCGTTCATTAGAAAGACTCCCGTGGCATTATGTTGTAGCTCTTTGGGGCGTAGAAACCATTAAGGAACTATACACGCCGGAAATCGCAAAGCGTATCTGGCCTAAAGAGAGGAGGTATCATTTTGATTTTGCCCTCGCAGTATTACGAAGAGAACCTCTACCCCCTGCAAGATGGGGTGATGAACACTATACAAA
>WQSP01000170.1 GCA_009787795.1 Treponema sp. | reverse complement strand
GCGCAGGTGATTTTGGTCATTTCGTACTTTGGGTGTATTCCGTCTCTCATAAATCCTCCAAAAATTGTCCAACTCCGCTATGCGGTTTAAGGACACAACCCCTATGGGGCTGTATTAATCCATGCCACCGGTTCCAGTGTTCATGGATCGCAGGAATGCTTCATTATTCTTTGTTTTCTTCATCTTGTCAACCAGCAGTTCGATGATTTCGATGTCGTCCATGGGGTTTATAACCTTGCGTAAAATCCAGATGCGCTGCAATTCTTCCTCGGAAAGGAGAAGCTCTTCCTTGCGGGTGCCGGATTTTTTGATGTTGATGGCAGGGTAGAGGCGGCGGTCGGAGATGCGTCTGTCAAGGTTGATTTCCATGTTGCCTGTTCCCTTGAACTCTTCAAAGATTACTTCGTCCATGCGGCTGCCGGTTTCCACAAGCGCCGTGGAAATGATTGTCAAACTGCCGCCTTCTTCTATATTGCGCGCCGCGCCGAAAAAGCGTTTTGGCTTGTGAAGGGCGTTTGAGTCAACGCCGCCCGACAAAATTTTTCCCGATGTGGGAACTGTCTGGTTGTATGCGCGCGCAAGACGCGTAATCGAGTCCAAAAGAATCACAACGTCCCTTCTGTGTTCGACAAGACGTTTTGCCTTTTCCAAAACCATTTCCGTTACCTGAACATGGCGGCTTGCCTGTTCGTCGAACGTAGACGAAATGACTTCGGCGCGAACAGTGCGTTCCATGTCGGTTACTTCTTCGGGGCGCTCGTCGATTAACAAAACTATTAAATAAACTTCCGGGTGATTTTTTGTAATGGCGTTTGCGATTTTTTGCATCATGATTGTTTTGCCGGTTCTGGGCGGCGCTACAATCAAAGAGCGCTGGCCTTTGCCGATAGGACAAAAAAGATTTATAACCCTTTCGCTCACTCCCTCTGTAGTGGTTTCCAAATCGAGTTTTTTATTCGGGTAAAGGGGAGTAAGGTTGTCAAAAGGAATTCTGCTTTGCGCGACAGTCGGGTCGTCGTAATTTACGGTTTCCACCCGAAGCATCGCAAAAAATCTTTCGCCTTCTTTTGGGCTTCTTATTTGACCGTAAACAGTGTCGCCTGTTTTTAGCGCAAAAAGGCGAATCTGACTTGGACTTATGTAAATATCATCGGGCCCGGGCAAATACGAGTTTTGCGGGCTTCTTAAAAAACCGTAACTGTCGGGTAAAATTTCCAAAGAGCCGTAAGCATAAATAATGCCGCCCCTTTCCGTGTGCGCCTTAAGAAGCGCAAAAACAATTTCCTGTTTTTTTAATACAACCATGTCGTCATGATTTATATTGTAACAGCCCGCAAGATCGCGAAGATCTTTCATGTTTAATCTTATAAGTTCGTTTATTGTAAGACGCGGCTTACTGTTATCCTGATCCTGACGCGGAACCGGTTTTCCGTAAAGATCAGGCATCGAAGGAAGCTTTGGAAAATTGGGCAATGCATCGGACTTGTTTTGTGTGTCCCCCGCATCCTGTTCTTCCGAAGACTCCCCGTTTTTTTTGCCGCGGACAACTACGCGGCCGTTTTTGCCGCCGTTATCGGATTCGTTATGCTCGGCGTCATCTTGCGCAGAATCGGTTTCTTCGTAACCGTTTTCCTGCATTGTCTCAGATTCGCCGTTCGAGGGCTTTCTGCCCCTTTTTACAACTGCCATTTTTACCACCTATGGATTGCCATTGCCGGAAAGGATTTCCAGCAGACAGGATTTACAATAATAATTATTTTTTGAAACATATAATAATCGAAAGGATACTCCCAATCTAATATTTTTATCGGGTTTTGTCAAGCGTTTGCATGGACATTTCCATAACCGCAATTGCGCCGCTCAAACGAACTTCGTTTCTGGAGCCTGTAAAATGAAACTCCGTTACAACGGTTTTGGCGTTTTGTTTCGCAATTGCCGCCCACACTGTGCCGACAGGCGTTGACGTTTCGTCTCCCCCGGGACCTGCAAGCCCCGTTACTGCGGCTGCAATACTTGCACCGCTTTTTTTTAATGCGCTCTCTGCCATCATGCAGGCAATTTCTCCGCTTACAAGACCATAAGCGTCAAGCGCCTTTTCGTTCAGGTCCAACATTCGCATTTTCGCTTCTTTGGCATAGCAGACAAAACCGCCCCACAAAACATTTGAAGCCCCGGGAACATTTGCAAGAAGACCGGATATCAAACCTGCCGTGCATGATTCAGCTAACGCAATCGAAGCCTGAAACTCTTTCAATTTATTTATTAAAGAAACCGCTTCCCGTTCGGCTCTTTTAATCAACTCACACTCTGACATTGGAACGCAGAAGCTCCGCCTTTATTTCTTCGGTCGGGCGATGGAAAATTTCCACGTCTTTTTCCACGTTTGTCATTTTGCATTTGCCTTCGAACAATACGCCGTCCGCAATGCGAAGACGCGAAGCGCTGACATCGCCCTGAACTTTTGCTCCGCTCATCATGTCGACTTTGTCCTGCGCGTGAACAGTTCCCGAAATATGCCCGTAAACCGTAAGGGAGCTTACCGTTATGTGATCCGCGTCAACGATCGCTTCCTTGTCTACGATTAAATCGCCCGAGGCGTCTATTGTTCCCCTGAAATTTCCCTGAATGCGCAGGGTGGTGGCGAATTTCAAAAGCCCCGTAAAACTTGTCGATTTACCAAGGACTACAACTTCGGTTTTGTCTTTTTTCTTTCCTTCGCGCTTTGCCATTGAATCCTCTTAAATTAGGTCTGCTCCTGATGCAGGAATTTTCGTATTTGGCTTTCCAGAACGGAAAGTCCGATTTCTTCTTTTTTAAGATTGTCCCAGTCGTTGATTGTTTTTTCTATCCTTGCGTCAAGCGCCGCAATGTGTTTTCGCACGGCATTGATATTTTCGCTTATCGGATTCAAATGACCTGTAAGCGTTTCATGACTGATTGCCGCGCCGCTTGCAGTACTGTCGCAGATTGTCTTAATCGCCTTGTCAAGTTCGTCTATGCTTCCAATAAACAGCGATAAATTTTCCTTTAAGTCCCTGTTTAATTCTTCTGCAAGCGCAAGGCGGGTTTCCCTTACTGCAATCTGATCAAAAAGCGCGCGGTTTCGCAAAACTGCGTTTATGCGCGCAAGAACTTCCGTAAAGTTAAACGGTTTTGTTATATAGTCGTCGACGCCCGCTTCGAAACCTGCGACTTTGTCTTTTACGTCGTCAAGCGCGGACAGCATGATAATCGAAATATCCTTATATGCAGGATCCTTTTTTAAAATTTTTGTAATTTCGCGCCCTGTCAAACCCGGCATTATATTGTCAAGGATGATTAAATCCGGCATGAATTTTTTTACTTTTTCCAATACCTCGGGACCATTGTCGCATTTTTCCACAACAAAACCAAGTTTGGACAGCATAACTTCAAAAAAATCGAGGTTGATAGCTTCGTCATCGGCAATCAATATTTTTTTCTGGGTATTCATTTCGGCTCC
>WQSP01000169.1 GCA_009787795.1 Treponema sp. | reverse complement strand
CGCAGGGTTTTTTCCACCCTTTTTTCGAGCCGCCAAAGACGAATATTTTCATGATGCCCCGACAGAAGAACCTCAGGGACTTTCATATTATCATAAATCTCGGGGCGTGTAAACTGGGGATACTCCAAAAGTCCCAAAGAAAAGCTTTCTTCGTCAAGCGAATCTGCGCAAATTACGCTGTCCACAAGGCGGTAAGTGGCGTCGATAATTGCCAATGCCGCCACCTCACCGGAAGAAAGCACATAATCCCCTATGGAAATCTCGTCGTCCACATACTTGTCGATAACCCGCTGATCGATGCCTTCGTAACGCCCGCAGATTAGGATTAGCTCTTTTTCGGCGGCAAGCTCTTTTGCCATCTCCTGATTAAACGGCTTCCCTGAGGGAGACAGGTAAATTACCCTTCCCTCTGTGATCTTATCGTCTTGGCTTCTTGCCGAGAGACTCTTTGCATAATCAATCGCCAAACTTAGCGGTTCTGCGAGCATTAGCATTCCTGCGCCGCCGCCGTAAGGAGCATCATCGCATGTTTTATGCTTGTCTGTCGCAAAATCACGGATATTAACTGACTGATATTCGATTATTTCCCGCTTAATAGCTTTTGCCATGATGGAATTGGCGAAAAATGCATCAATTATTTCGGGAAATAGGGTTAAAACTGTGTACTTCATTCTAATATCCATAGATTTTTTAACACTACTTTGCCATTTGATAATGAAATTTCAGGGAAAAAGTCCTTGCGGAATGGGACTAGTTTTTTAATGCCATCTGCAAGCTCAATTTCAATCAGCTCACCGCCGCCGCCTTCGATAATGTCTGTTATATGACCGAGAAGTTCGTCTTTGTCGGAAAGTACAGGTAAGCCCTTTAAGTCTTCTATGTAATATTCGCCGGGGGCAAGCGGCGCGGCTTCGTCCCTGTCGACAATCAATTGTGCGCCTGTCAGGGTTTTTGCCGCTTCCGGGCTGTCGATTCCCTTAAAACGCAAATGTACGGCAGGCCCTGCAGAGCTGCTTTCTTCTATATAGAGGGTCTGCTCCTTGCCGTCTTTGCAGATTGTTACCGACTCTAGTTTTAGAAGATGCGCTGTCTCGCCCGATAACGGACGGACTTTTACAAAGCCCTTAACGCCGAAAGGAGCGCCGATAATGCCAACGATGAATTTATCAGTCAAGAATTTCCAATACTGTGTGTTTGCCGCTTCTTGCGCTTGCCGCCTGAAGCACTGTCCTGATTGCCTTGGCAATTCTTCCGTGTTTGCCTATCACTTTTCCGATATCGCCTGACGCAACTCGCAATTCCAATATTGTCGATTTTTCGCCATCTACTATATTTACCTGTACCTGCGAAGGGTCGTCCACCAGAGACTTGGCGAGGTATTCAATTAAATCTTTTTCCATGGTGTTACCTACTTAACAGTAACGTTTTTTTTGTTGAAGATGCGGCGAACTGTGTCGCTTACAATTGCGCCTTTGGAAATCCATGCTTTGGCTTTTGCTTCATCAAAAACGATTTGTTTTTCTTCGGCTTCGATGGGGTGATAATAGCCGATCTCTTCGATGGTCTTGCCGTCTCTTGGCGCCTGTTTGTCCATTACAACGATGCGGTAATAAGGCCGCTTCTTTGTTCCGAATCTCTTGAGTCTGATAGTTGCACTCATAAAAAAATCCTCCTGAGTTTTCCCTTGGTCTGTTATACGATTTCCGGGGCCTAACAATTTGGTAAGGAACCTGCGGTTCCAATCGCAGCGGCTTAGGCATACCGCCTGCTTAGGTAAGAGTCTATTGTTTTTGGAAAAGGTTTTCAAGGGGTATTCTGCCTTATTGACACACTTATGTTCGGCTGTCATCATTAAATCAGCTTAAGTATTTAGGTATAATTTTTCATAACAGGAGTTTAAAAATGAAAAAATTTGCGATTATTCTTCTTACTGCTTGTCTGGCAGGAGGAACCTTGATGGCACAGGATGATGAAGGGATTGGACTTTATCTCGGAGCAGAGTTAACTATTGGCGATTTTGAATATATCGATGATACAATGTTAATCAGACCTTATGTTGGATTTGAAAAATCTTTCGACGCTGTTGATCTTTACACCGAACTTGGCGTCAACATACCGGTGTATGAAGATGCCGGCATAGGAATAGATTTTAATCTTGGGGCTGCCTATAATCTTTCCATTGGCGATGCGTCAACCTTGACTTTTGGTCTTGGAACTTGGCTTTTCGCTCCCTTTGATGAAGAAAAAGGAATGGCAACGGAATACGGTCCTTACGGAACAAGCTTTGCAGGTTTTAGTTATTCCGGGCTTAGCTTGCACTTGAACATTAGCGCAATGTTCACACAAACATTGGATTTTGGCGATCTCTATTTTGGAATTGATGTTCCCTTCATTTTGGTTGGCGATGAAATTGATCCTTTTGATGTTGCAGAACTTAACATCACAGCCGGCATAGAAACGGAAATCGGATTAGGCGCAGGTCTCACTCTTTACAATTGGATTGGCAGCGGCAATGGTGATTTTGTGCAAAATCTTGAAATTTTTGTCACATACGCAACAGGTTCTCTTGGCTGCGGCGTAACATTTGGGATTCCTCTTTATGAGTACGGTTTTGATATTGAAGGTTTAACGATAACGCCGGAAATTGAATACGAATTTGATTTTGGCCTTTCTTTATACTTGGAACTTCCGATTTACGGTCTTGGTACGGACACCACAACCATCGGGCTTACCTTCGGAGCAAAGTTCAGTTTTTAATATGGAAAAAATAAAGAGCTTTCAGATTAATCATCTCTTGTTAAAACCCGGCGTTTATGTCTCGCGCGAAGACACTTTTAACGATACGGTAATTACCACTTTCGACTTGCGGTTTAAGGAGCCCAACAAGGAGCCTGTGCTGGATCAGCCTGCGCTTCACACCATCGAACATTTGTGCGCCACTTTCCTAAGGAGCAATAAGGATTGGAGCGCAAAAACCGTTTACTTTGGACCGATGGGCTGCAGAACCGGCTTTTATCTGATACTTCAAGGCACATACAAATCGGCAGATATTTTGCCGCTTCTTGTTGAAATGTTTGACTGGGCGGAAAAGTTCGAAGGCGATATTCCGGGCGCAAGCGCGATTGAATGCGGCAACTGGCGCGAACAGAACATCGATATGGCAAAATATGAATGCGGCAGGTACAACAAGCTGCTAAAAAACGCCAAAAAAGAGAACCTTGAATACCCGGGGTGACAGTCAAGGTGACAGACACAGTGTTTGTCACCTTTTTTATTTTTAAAATATTCCATATAATACCCCTATGTCAGAATTAGAATCATATCAAGGCAAAGCCACGATGGAAAAAATCACCTCGCTTGCAAAGAGGCGTGGGTTTGTTTTTCAATCGTCGGAAATTTACGGAGGCCAAAGCGGCGCATGGGATTATGGTCCGCTGGGCATTGAATTAAAGAATCGTATTCAAGGCGCGTGGTGGAAAGAAATGACGCA
>WQSP01000168.1 GCA_009787795.1 Treponema sp. | reverse complement strand
CAGTTAAAGAAACCGATAAAATGCACAAAAAGAATGGGTTTGTTGGAATCAATAAGGGACTATCAATTTCATAGAAACCTCGCAAGAGAAGACGAAATTTGTCTGCACTTGCAATGGAAAGAAGACGGCATGGCTGAAGGCAAAGAGATTGGAATGGCTGAGGGCAAAGAAATTGGTATAACTCAAGGCAAAGAGATTGGCATGGCTGAGGGCAAGGAAATTGGTATAGCTCAAGGTCTTGAACAAGGTCTTAAGCAAGCGTATAACGAAAAACTCACCATTGCGCGCAATCTGCTTGCCAAGGGTTCAACCTCTGACTTCGTCAGCGAAATCACAGGGCTTTCTTTGGAAGAAATCGCAAAGCTTTGATAATTTTTTAACAGTGTTCAATTATTTGGCTTAAATTCGTTTAATCGATACCGCATTACCCGTTTTTGCGTCTATTTCCGCGATTACGCCTTGGATTTTTCCGGGTTTGTCCAATGCGGCGGGTTCCATGTGGTATAATACCTGTTTGCGCGCGCGTTCGATGCAAATGGAAGGGTTCATGCCGATTACGCTGTTTACGTTACCTGTCATGCCAAGGTCCGTGATGTACGCGCTTCCTTTGGGGAGAATTTTTTCGTCTGCGGTTTGAACGTGCGTATGTGTGCCGGCGATTAATGATACGCGTCCATCAATGTAATAGGCTAATGCTTCTTTTTCTCTGCTGGATTCGGCATGGAAATCCACCAGTATCAACGGAAGAGCAAACGGGACAGTTGTGCCGTCTGATGTTACAAGCGGATGAATGTCGGAAGCCCTGCCTTCGAACATTTTTATCAAGCGGTCAAAAACCTGAAACGGACAATTAATCGGCGTCATGTGTTCGCGTCCCTGCAAATTGATGACTATCCAATTTATGCCCTTTTTGTTGATGCTCACAAACCCTGTGCCGGAAACGGTTTGGGAGATTTCCCCGCTTGACGGGTAGTTTGCGGGACGTATCATGTTTTTTTCTGTCTCCAGGACTTCCCAAAACTCGCGTTTTTCCCAGACATGGTTCCCCGAAGTAACCACATCCGCGCCTGCAGCGATGATGCGTCTGTAGTCGCTTTCGGTCATGCCGAAACCTTCGGCGGCATTTTCGCCGTTTACGGTGACAAAATCGATATTTTCTTCCATAATAAGTGCAGGAAGACAGGTTTCAAGTGTCTCAAGACCCTGATTTCCCACTATATCGCCGATCATAGCCGCTTTTACCAACTGCATTTTCCCATTTTAACCCATTAACAATAGTATTGATAGATATTATTTCTGGATGTATAATTGCAGAATGACCAGAGGTATATTCATCGCGGGGAATGAGTCGGCTCTCTGCCGGGCTGTCGAGGCTGAAACTGTTAGTAAAGTTGAACAGTATGCCGCCGCATTGATACCTAACAGGCTTTCGGGCGCGCCGAAGAACTCTCCGCAGGAAATGGCGCAGCGTTTGTCTCTGGATTGGAATCCTTCCAGCCCGATTTCCGCCCGTACATTGGTTCTTGCCGCAGAAAACCGCCTTGAGCGCATAGACGAAGCCATTTTGATTTGCTCGCCCCCTTCGATTCGAAGCAGCGCATCGGAAATTCCAATCTCCGATGTCGAAATAATGATAAACGATCACATTAAAGGGTGGTTCTTTCTTGCAAAAGAAATTGCCGCGCTTTTTTCGTCGCGCAAACGGGGAACTCTTGCGCTTGTTTTTCCCGATATTGCGGGGGCATCCAAAGACGATTCTGCGGATGTCTTGGGTCCGTCGGCGCTTGCATCGTTTCGCGCGCTTACTTACGGACTGCTTTCCGCCGCGCATAACGAGGCATATGCTACAGTTGGTTTTTCCACTTCCGATGCAGGAAACGAAAGCGCTTTTGCGGCTTTTATTTTTAAGACTATGGACGAGATTTCGAATCGTTCAAACGGCAAACTTCACAAGTTTGGGAAATTCAGCTTATTTAAATAGCAGGTGTTTATGGCGCGGATTAAGGCGTTCTTAAAGAAAAAGTATTCCACCAGACTGCCTTACGCTCAGATTCTTTTTGTTTTTCTTGCCTTTACTCTTACAGGACTTGGCTGTTACATTCTAACGATAAGCGTGGAAAGACAGCATCTGGAAGGCGACGCACATGCGTTATCTGAAAATATCGAAGAACAGTTTAACGCCGATCTAAAAGAACTAAAAACGATGCTGGGTGTCATATCGGAAACAATTCGCAGGATGATGATAAACGGCGCGTCTTATGAAGAAGTTACGGCATACATGACCGATATGACAAATTACGGAGTGGAAGCGAACGTTGTCGGGTTTTTAAGCGTCTTTGCAATGTTTGACATTTATAAATGGCCCGAGCAGGGCGGCTTTAGCGGGAACGCGCCCGATACCAACTGGGCGGACATGCATGCAAGGGGATTGTTCACTCCGCAGGAGCGCGAATGGTATATTGTTGCAAACGAAGCAAACGGCGAAATTGCAAGCACCGAGCCTTATGTTGATATTGTAACGCGCGAAACCGCCCTCTCCTATTCGCGCTGCATTTACGATGACGACGGCAACCGTATCGCAATTATCGGCATAAATGTTTTGCTCGACAGAATTTATAAATTTTCTTCCGAACGCAAAGGACTTGGCATTCATTCATGGATGCTGCTTGATAAAAACATGATAATAATTGCATACCCGTTCCCCGAATTTATCGGAATGCATATTCGCGAAGCCGAAGGAAGCGGAATTGACGATATTGCACACATGCTGGAAAGAGACATACCGATCCAATCGCACAGATTTATGAATCCTTTGGGAAACGTAAAAGTGCATTCGGTTCGCAGACTGGAGAACGGCTGGTATCTTGGCGTTTCCACACCGATAGAAAGCTATCATGCAAATTTACGCAACATATTAGTATTTTTAGCTGTTTTCGGCTTCTTGATGGCGTCCGTATTAAGCGCAATTCTGCTTCGCATTTATTCTCAGATGTTGAGAGCCGACAAGGCGGCGCATACCGCATTGAAAGAAAAAGACATGCTTTCCAATTTGGGCAATATAATGAACGGTTTGGACGTTATGATCTATGTAACGGAACCTGTAACGGGCGAAATCATTTTTATGAACGACAGCATGAAGAAGCATTACAGTATCGAGGGTGACTGCGTCGGGCAGCTTTGCTATAAACTTTTGCAGCAAAACCTGGATCACAGATGCGAATTTTGTCCGTGTTTTAAATTGGACAAAGAACCCGACATTCCGATTGTTTGGGAAGAACACAGCTCTTTGACAAACCGCATTTACCGAAATGTTGACAGATACATTACCTGGCCGAACGGAAAACGCGTTCACATGCAATACTCGGTTGACACGACAGAGCTGGTCGCCGCAAAAGAATACGCAGAGCAAAGCAGCCGCTACAAAAGCGCGTTCCTTGCAAACATGAGCCACGAAATCCGCACGCCGATGAACGCGATCCTTGGCATTGCGGAAATCCAGTTGCAGAACAAATCGCTTTCGTA
>WQSP01000167.1 GCA_009787795.1 Treponema sp. | reverse complement strand
GCCTCGGAAATTTGCGACAGGTTGATTGCATCCAACAGGGACGACATGAGCGCATGGTTTTTAAAAGGATTGTCGTTTATCAGAATGAGAAGGAATCAGGACGCGATTAATGTTTTAACAAGCGCGCTTGGCGTAAACGAACATGATGAATTTATTCGCGCAATTCTGGAAGAGACATTGATTTCTTCCACCAATCTTGAAGATTCAAGGCGTTCAAGATTTGCAACATGGCATTTTAACAGGGCAAGAGATTTTCGCCGCCGCAATTTGGTCGAGCAATCCCTATTTGAATACAGAAGAGGTCTAAGATTGAATCCGTTTGCGGCGGACAGACGCGAATATGCCGAGCTTCTTCGCATTCAAGGCTACCCTGCCCGATATCTTGAAGAACTCCTCTTTTTGCAGGATCAGGGAACAGCGGACAGAACGCTTAATGACGCAGTGGAAGCGTACAACTCTCTTCTTTCCAACGCGCTTTTCAGGCAATGGCAGGTAAATCCCGTTGACCTTGCAGAGCGTCATTGGAAAGTTGCGGTTTTTTCGCCGCAAGGTCAATCGAGTTTTATTCACTCCGACGCGGGATCGGTTGGAGCGGGCGTAATCAGGGAATTATTGGTTCATGACAGAAACATAACTCCTTTATCCAATCTGGAAATACGTCAAGCGTCTTTTTCCGCCGCTTTCAGGCAGGCAAGAGAAGCGGGCGCGGATTTTTTCATGATGATTTCTGTCACTGAAAACGAACGGGACATTTCGATAAAAGCCGAAGTGTTTGTGGGCAGAACAGGTTCAGCGGCGGGAACTTTTTACGCGTTTCGCACAGGAACCGACAGATTGCGCGATGCAAGCCGCGGCATAGTGACGCAATTTTCTTCGTCCATGCCGATGCGTGCGCGGTTATTAATCCGCAGACAGGGACAGGCGCTTATCAACAAAGGAAGAGCCGATGGTATCCAGCGGGATGTCGAATATGACATAGTTAAACGCGGACGCGCTCAAGTTGCAAACGAAGGAATCGCACTCGTATACAGTGACGACGAACTTGTGGGAAGACTTACAATCACAAACGTTGATGAAGAAATATCGATTGGAACAATTGCAAGAAACGGTTTCTTTGATCAGGTGGAACCGGGAGACGAAATCATTCTTCAGGCAAGCAGAAGGACCGGTTCTGCTGTTGAATCCGCGTCAAACCCGGAACTGCGCGCGCTTCTAAGGACTTTGCGTTAAAAAACGCTGCGTAAGTTAATATACCATCGCCGTTAAAACAGCGTCTATCCATGTGTTGGCTTCCGGCAGGTTAAAAGATCTGAATGATAAAAATTCCATCAGCGCCTGCCTGTAATTGCTTGTGTAATAGAGTGTCTGCCCGTAATAAAAACGCGCCCTGGCTTCCACTTCTCTTGAACGCGGCTGAGACAAATAATGCTGCAAACTGACTCTCGCATTTTCCCAATCAAATTTGACAAAGTGTTCCATTACAATCTGAAACAATGCGGATTCTTCCCCTCCGGTTGGAGCCGCAAGGTCAACCGCAAAAACGCGCGGTCTTCTTAAAACAAGCGGCTCTTTTTGCGGCATTTGGTTTTCGCGTAACAGAGCGGCAGACTCTGCGCCAAGCGAAACCTGTGCGGGAACTTCCGTAATAAAAAAACTGTCGGGTATGGTATTGTTAAGCGTCATAACAGGGAGCGGAATCGAGCGCAAAGAACGTTCCGCAGATACGCCGACTATCGACACAGGAGAAACAGTCGCGTTAATTCCCGGTCGTATTCCCATGCTTCCTGTCGCAATCTCGTCTTCATAAACAACCGCATAATACCATGTCAAACCGGGAATCGGAAAATCTACAAAAGGAGACATAACGCCGGAACGCACAAGGACGGCATTCAACAAATCGGCAGGACGCTGCATGGGACGAGTGCTTCTGTAAAGAATCGCGTTTTTTCTTTCGCCTGCAATTTCAAAAGTGATAACAACCCTGTCTTCATCGTGGCTTGCCCTTAAATTGTAAATACCCTCGGTGATTTGCGTTGGAACCGAATCCTGCGCGGGAACAATTATGCGCGGTTCGTCTTCGGCTTGCGCAATGGACAAACTTGTGCTGTTCATCCTTGGAAGAATGATATCGTATCTTTGCCCCGACGTATCGCTTGCCGCAATAAAATAATAAAGGTTTTCCATGTCATCGACATCATCGATATAGTACTGCTCCCCGTAACGGACAACAACCGGCCTTAAATTTGCAGGTATCGAACCGCTGAAAGGACGCGCCGATCTGAAAATAAAAACAGGGCCCCGCGCATCGGGCGAATCCTGCCAGGTAAGCCTTATCAGGTTATTCCTTGCTTCCACGCTGATATTCGAAACATACGGCGTAAACTCCCTGCCCTGCGCAAAAAGAACCGCGCTTGCAGAAAAAAAGAGAAAAATTGACATGGCAAAATACAGCTTTTTCACCCTATTATCATTTTAATTGATAAATACCCTAAATTCCATACATAGTCCACGAATTTTCATGTATTTTCACTAAGGAAAAGAGGGTCCACGAATTTTCACGAATTAGCACGGATTTTTTTCTTTTCTTAATTAGTGTAAATCCGTGTTAATCCGTGGACTTTTTATTCCAATTCAATCCGTGGATAGTGGTTTAACTGCCGTATTGCAGGTGATAGAGTCCCGAGTACAGACCGCAGGCGGCAATAAGTTCGTCGTGTTTGCCTTCTTCTGCGAGGCGGCCGCCTGACAATACGAAGATTCGATCTGCGTCTTTAATCGTGGAAAGGCGATGAGCGATTACAAAAGATGTCCTGCCTGCCAATACCTTTTTTATTCCAAGCTGAATGAGCCTTTCTGTTTCCGTATCGATAGAGCTTGTCGCCTCGTCAAGAATGACAACACGGGGATTATGCGCAATAACGCGCGCAAAACTTATAAGCTGCCTTTGCCCTGTCGAAATGTTGGCGGCTCTTTCCGATAAAACCGTTTTGTAACCGTCGGGAAGCGCGCTTATAAACTCATGCGCATGAACGGTTTTCGCGGCTTCGATTATTTCTTCAGGTGAAATATCCAAACCAAGACTTATGTTTTCTTCTATTGTGCCCGAAAACAGCGTAACATCCTGAGTGACAGGCATGATTGAGCTTCGAAGCAATGGTATCGGCATTTCCTTTATCGGAATGCCGTCCAAACTTATAACACCAGAATCGATGTCCCAAAGACGCGTTAAAACATTTATTATCGTTGTTTTTCCGGCGCCTGTGTATCCGACAATCGCCGCCATCTCACCGGGTTTAACGGAAAAAGAAAGTCCCTTTAACACTTCCTCGCCCTGTTTGTATGCAAAATGCACATTGTCAAATTCAACCAAACCGTTTACGTCTCCGTGTCCTCTGTGTCCTCCGTGGTTAACCTCTTTGATCTTCTCATCGGTGTCCATCAGCTTGAAGACCTTTTCGCCGCCTGCCATTGCCGATTGAAGCATTGTGTATTTTTCCGCGATATCTGTAACAGGATTAAAAAACATTTGAACCAAACTTATAAACGCAATTAAAGTTCCGAT
>WQSP01000166.1 GCA_009787795.1 Treponema sp. | reverse complement strand
AGAAATTGCGCATTGACAAACCAAAAAAGTTCTTTGGAATCCTGATCTGCAGAAGCTGCCAAAACAATTCTGTTAAACCGGCTGTCCGCAGCAAGAGACGGGCGAATAATATATGTTGTTTTTGCAAGCGGGGAAACAATCGAAGGCGGAAAACTTCTGCCTGCCATAATATGCGAATCGGGCGAATATGGCGGAGGCAGAAAGCGCGGAAGCCCCACTTGCGCAAAAATTTCCAAAATGTCGGTCGGCCAAAACTCGCGCACTTCGCTCCTTATATGAGAGCCTTCGCTTTCGTTCGTTCTATAACCTGTCCGGGTATCTATAAATATTCTTCTGTGTATTCTGCAGATGTTAATCGGAGAAACGCCTGGGATAAAAAGCGTTTGTGCAAGCTGCGGACAATCGTCATTGGAAATGTCCCCCGAAACTGCGCAAACATCAACTTTTTTTACATCCGCAGGCAATGAAGCATGCGCAAGAAGAGATTCATCGGGGATGGTTGACATGATCGCGTCAATAATATTAAACCCCAAAGGAGCCGCGCTTCGCCTTCCCACAAAGGCGCTGTTGCCTTCTCCGTTAAAGTTTCCCAGCCATACGCATAGCACATAACGATCAAAAATCGCGATTGTCCATGCGTCCTTAAACCCAATCGACGTACCCGTTTTATATGCAACAGGCGCTCTTCTTCCGCTTGTATTGCGCATTGCATCAGGCGCAGGATTTCTTTCAAGCATATCCATTGTAATTGCGGCGGCGGCATGAGTCATTATCCGTTTGCTTTCCCTGCTTGGGTTAATGCTGCGAAAAAAACGCATTTCGTTTTTTATTCCATTATTGGGAAGCGCGGCATAAAGGCTTGCGAGTTCCAGCATTGAAAGATCCGCGCTGCCCAGAACAATCGATAAACCGTAATGTTCTTTTTCATTTAACCCGGACACGCCCGACAATTTAAGAAAATCATATAAATCAGGAGATTTAATTTCCCGCGCAAGCTGTATGGCGGGAATATTTCTGCTGTCTGCAAGAGCGTACCATGCAAACACAGGACCCTTAAACGTGCCGCCGAAATTATCGGGGGTGTACTCGCTGAATGAGACTTGAGTGTCTTTTAACATTTTCTGCGGATGGATAAGCCCCTGTTCCAAAGCAAGCGCGTAAATAAAAGGTTTTAACGTAGACCCGGGAGAACGCTTGGATGCAAAACCGTTTACCTGCCCCTGTATATCATCGTTAAAATAATCCGCAGAACCAATTGCAGCCAACACTTCCATACTGGTGTGATCGACAAGCAAAATGCTTCCGTTATTGATTCCCCAGCTTTGGTTGCGAATAAGAAACGAATCGAACTCGCGCTCGCAAATATCCTGCAAGACGGAATCAATGCTTGTTCTGTAACCTTCCCGAGGCATTGTATTGGCTTTAAGATATTCTGTAAAATGCAGAAGACGGCGCGGAAATTTATTAACCAAAAATGGAGTCATATCGATCTCCGCTTCCAAAAAAGCGTCATTAGGATGTTCTTTTACCCATGAAGAAAACAACATCTTTCTTGCATTTTTCAAATCATCCGAAGCAATTTTATTTAACGGCGCGCGTTTTGCGGGATTCTGCGGAATCACTGTGAGGGTTAAAATTTCCGAAAGCGCAAGATCTTTTACATCCTTGCCAAAGTAAAACCACGAAGCCGCAGGAAAACCCTCTATGTTGCCGCCGCATGGAACAAGATTCAAATACGCTTCAAGTATTTCCTGTTTGGAAAGACACGCTTCAAAAAAAAGCGCCGTAAAACTTTGCGCGGCTTTTCCGCCGATATTTTTTGTATAAAGTCCGTAACGAAGACGCGCTGTCTGCATGGTAATGGTAGACGCGCCGATGCGCCTTTCTTTTTTTATATAAGTGTCCCAAAACGCCCTCAGCATGGACATAAAATTGATTCCCGCATGTCCGTAAAAATACTTGTCTTCCTGAAGCAGAACAGCTTCAATTAGCCCCGGAGGAAAATCCGAAAGGGAATATTTCAACCTGAATTTGTCGTCCGCCGTCAAAAAAATATTCAAGAGTTTTCCGTCTCTGTCAAAATATGCATTAGAAAAAGAGACGCCTTTAAAAATATCATAAAAGATTGAGTTATAAATCAATACGCCTGCAAAAATCAGGATGAAGAAAATGATAATTGTCAGCAGATGTTTTTTCTTCATCCCGATTCGCCCTATTTGCTAACCCTAACAGGCGATTGGGGCCGAATCGCCCAAACCGATTTATCGTATAACGCTTCCGCAAAAAGCGGCGGCGTTGTAAAAACGCCTGAATTTACAGCTCTTGCGCGATATGTAAAAGAAGAAACCCTGTTTGTCACAGTTCCGTATATCACAATTCTGTCTTCGCGGATATCAACATAATCGGGGCTCCATGAATTTCCGGCTCGATTTCTTATCGAATCAATTTCCGTTTCAAGTCCTGCGGGAATCAAATCAACTATCGCTACATCGCGATATTCACTGTTGCCAAGGCTTCTGAAATTTATCCTTACGGTTACAATGTCGCCAATCTTGAATGAGCTTGCCGTTCTTCCCGACTCGTCCAGAAATTCCCTGAACACTTCGATGCCGTTTTTTATTTCCGCTGCAGGCAGTTCCCTGTCGAATCCTGCGGCGGTTATCTGATAAAACAGATTGAGATTATCGCGGTTTTCCAAGCTGATCTTTGCAGCCTCTGCGGAAAAAGGAACCGTAAACAATGTTGTCCCGGATGGCGCAAGGTCTCTTCGCTGATTGTTTTTCAATATTTCCTGCACTGCGAATCTTCCCGTAACGGCTGTCGGCACCGCTTTCATATAGCTGTCAATCGCCATAAGCGCATGATTTGCCGACAACGTCGTGTACGCCCGTCTCTCCATTTGAGATGCCATATCCGTAAGCAGGTTTTCAGATATGTCGCGAAGACGCGAAGGAAAGTGTCTGGAAACAATGTTAAGATACACGGCGTGATACATAAGCTCGTCGATATAACGATAACTGTCATTCCTTGCCATTGTTCTTGTTACCATTGACAACATCGCGGTTGCGTCGGTTGTTCTTTGCAGCATTGCGTAACTTCCCGCAAGATATAATCCCGCAAGTCCCGTTTCCGCCGCCGAATTACGACTCATATCCCTCTTTAGGGATTCAATCATCCGAGTCGTAATGATTTCGTTTAACGTTAAAACATAAATTGCATAGGAACGCGTTGTTAAATCGTAAAGCGAACTGTTCGAGCCTTCGGCTATATTGCGGCAAGCCTGAAGAATTCGCTGCATCAGCGCATTGGGAACAAAATGCCCCGCCTTTTCCGCTTCCGTTAGAAAGTGAGCTGCATAAACTGTAAGCAGCGGATCATCGTGCGATCTTGGTGTCCAAATGCCGATTGCGCCGTTTTCTTTTATTCGCGCCTGCAGCGCACTTATTACATTGGCGATTGATTCGTTCGCCTCGGTTCTTGAAAAACCCAAATCCCTGAACAACTGAGGATAAAGGAACGGGAACGCCTGACTTACAAGCTGCTCGGAACAACCATACGGAAA
>WQSP01000165.1 GCA_009787795.1 Treponema sp. | reverse complement strand
ATGATCACAATCAATTTTTTCAACATAATTCATTCCTCCTCAGAATTTTTTCCTCCCATACGGAAGTTAGTTTTAAAGGGAGGTTTTTTAACAGCAAATTTACGTGCGTTCAGTTTTTGTGATTAATTATTGGGGGGATTAGGAAAAATATGTGTGAAAATGTTGTGAAAACGTCGTCGTGATGCCTTAAAATAAAATCTAGCCCAAAAAAAAGTGTGCCTCAAAAGTAAAAATCTAGCCGAAGATTTTCTACAAAACCTTGTTGGAAGGAATATTGGACTCAATGATTGAAAGTTTTAAGAGGCGTTCCCGCGCTTTATCCATTTTACGTTTTAACTCAATAGGGTTAAGGTTTTCCGCTATGCGAAGAAGCTCTGCTTTGCATTCATCGCTAATGTGAGTAGACGCAAGAAGCCTCATGTAAGGCGGTTTTGGATCTTTCTCGTAGATTTTTTTATATCTTCCTGAAGATAATTTTTCTTTAGCGATAAGGCGCATTGTAGTTGAATTTAACGTTAAATATGGAGTATAATATTACATCATATGGAGGTTTAAAATGCCCAATATTGTACCTGTTTCTGATTTAAGAAATTACGCAGAAGTTTTAAAAGAAATTGAATCAGGTTCACCGATCTATTTAACCAGGAATGGCCGCGGCTGTTATGTCATTCAAGACATCAAAGAATACGAAAAAAAAGAAGCAATTATAAAATTAATGATTGAGCTGGAAAAAGGCAGGTCTTCAGGAGAGCAAGAAGGCTTGTATTCTCTTGATGCAATCAGGAAGGAATTCGGCATTGGCGGCAATTAAAGCGAGCTTGTCTTTCGAAGCGAGACATGATTTAAAAAATATACAAGAATATATTAGTGAGGAAAAAGAAAGTCCTCAAACTGCATTACGAGTTATTGAAAAAATTCTTGACAGGATAGAAGATTTATTAAATCTTCCAAATAGCGGAACTTTGTTATCGCCTAAGGTGAATTTCCCTACTAACTACCGTTATGTAAAATCAAAAGGATACCTTATTTTTTACCGTTATGAGAACAATCAAATCTTCGTTGACAGAATAATCCATGGAAAAAGAGATTATATTTCTATTTTATTTCCAGACATAGAGAATGAGACAGATTATGATTAGCATTGGCGTGCTCTTATCAGATTACTCGCTGACTTACAACTTCGCAATTTATTCCATAGGAAAGCCCTGTAATTTTTTGGATAAATTCGAGACTCGAACTTTCCGCGAACAGTTTTCGAGCAATGTTCCGACTTGCTCACATCTCGCTTAATTTAATAGCGGTTTGGCAATCAGTTTGTTAACAGATTTATTTCAAATTGGGCTAACTCAAAAACTGAAACCCACAGCCTATGGTTGTTAGTAAATTTTGGGAATAAACCTATACTCTTACGATATCTACAAAATAATCTAGCACAACTTCTTCAAGTATTTTTCCGGAAAATCCTCTTAATGAAACAATGATATATTTATACTATTTTAACAAGAAGAAGAAGGTAAGATATAAAAATTCCTCATCATATCCTTCGAATCGAAACAGCATCCCCCGTCTCCGCGTCAATCTCCGCGATTATCCCCTGCATTTTTCCGGTCTTTTCTGACTCCGCGGTTTCCATGTGGTACAGTACGTGTTTCGTGGATCGCTCAAGGCATATTTTTGGATTCATGCCGATTACGCTGTCGGTATTGCCTGTCATTCCAAGGTCTGTAATGTATGCGGTGCCTTTTGGCAGTATGCGCTCGTCCGCTGTTTGTACATGAGTGTGAGTTCCGGCAATCAGAGAGGCGCGGCCGTCGACAAAATACGCGAGAGCTTCTTTTTCGCGGCTGGACTCGGCGTGGAAGTCGATGATGATAATCGGGAAAGCGGTTGGAATGGAAACGCCGTCGCCTGAAACAAGCGGGTGATTATCCGCCGCTCTGCCAAGATGAATACCTAAAACATGATCGAAAGACTGGAAAGGGCAGTCGATCGCAGTCATGAATTCCCTGCCTTGCAGATTTAATACTATGTAGCTGATGTGTTCTTTGTTTACGCAGGCAAACCCCGCGCCTGAAACGCTTTGAATAACAGCGGAGCCTCTCGGGTAATTGGCGGGGCGCAGCATATTTCCTTCGGTTTCCAGAACAGACCAGAATTCCCTGTTCTCCCAAATATGGTTTCCTGAGGTAACAACATTCGCGCCTGCCGCCATGATGCGTTTATAATCATTTGGGAGCATACCAAAACCGGCCGCGGCGTTTTCACCGTTGACGGTGACAAAATCGATGTTTTCTTCTTTTATTAAAACCGGCAGTTTTTCTTCCAGCGTCCTAAGACCAAATTCGCCGACCACATCGCCAATCATCGCTATTTTAACTATTTTCACTCGTACTTCCCCATACCAATATTATCGGCATGTGCTATATATTGCCATGATTAGCCACATTTAGTAAACTAACGTATATGACAAGGGGAATTTTCCTGGCAGGGAACGAGTCGGCGCTTTGCCGCGCGATTGAAGCGGAAACTGTCAGCCGGGTAGAACAATATGCCGCCGCTTTTATACCAAATAGGCTGCCTGGAGCATCGAAAAACTCTCCTGCTGAGAATGAAAAACGCCTTTCCCTGGAATGGAATCCGTCCAGCCCGATTTCTGCCCGTACTGTGGTTATTGCCGCGGAAAACCGCCTTGAACATATCGATGACGCAATCCTGATATGTTCACCTCCGTCAATTCGGAGCAGCGCTGCCGATCTTCCCTTTTCTGATGTCGAAATAATGCTCAATGATCATGTAAAAGGGTGGTTTTTCCTTGTAAAGGAACTTGCCGCTGTTTTTAGGAACCGCGGACAGGGAACCCTTGCGCTTGTTTATCAGGATGTTGCCTCCTCCGGGAAAGATGACGCCGTCGACATTTTAGGTCCTTCGGCGCTTGCATCCTTCCGCGCGCTTACAAACGGTCTTCTTGCCGCCGCTCACAATGATCAATACTTTACCGCAGGTTTTTCCGTGTCCGATGCCGGAAATGACGCCGCTTTTGCCTCTTTCATGTACAAGTCCATCGATGATTTGTCAAAACGTAACAACGGCAAGCTTTTCAAATTCGGCAAGTTTAATTTTTTCAAATAATATTCTGTTCATGGGGGGGATGGATTGGAACCTAAAATAAAAGAAAAAGCCGTTTCTAAGACAATCGAAAAGATCAAAGAACCGGAACAATATAGGGTAATCCTCCTTAATGACCACTATACAACCATGGATTTTGTCATAGAAGTTTTGATGGTTATCTTCCACAAAAGTATCGAGGATGCCAATAAAATTATGCTGGATGTTCATAAAAAGGGCAGGGGAATTGTAGGGGTCTATACCTGGGATATAGCTGTTACAAAGTCTGAACAGGTTCTTACTGCCGCCAAGGCAAATCAATTCCCTTTACTTTGTATTGTTGAACCTGCCTAAATCGTGAGTAGCGCGTTTTTTAATTCATGTGTTATAATTTATCCTGAGGATAAATATGAGAATATCTGGACATGTGCAGGCAATTATTGACGCCGCTTATAATGAGGCAAAATTGCGAAAGCATGAATATCTTACACCCGAG
>WQSP01000164.1 GCA_009787795.1 Treponema sp. | reverse complement strand
ACTGTTGCGATAATTTCTTCTTTTGTATCGGGCTTTAACATTCCTTCCATTGCCTGTTTTATTTCTTCCACGGCTTTGTAAATGATGTTGTACTTTCTTATGTCGACTTTTTCCTGATCTGCAAGTATTTTTGCTTTTGGCAAGGGACGCACGTTAAAGCTGATAATAACCGCTTTTGACGCAATCGCAAGATCAACATCGCCTTCGTTTACAGGACCCGGAAGCGCCTGAATTACATGAAGACGTATTTCTTTTGTGCTTAATTTTTCCAAACTTGATTTTAACGCCTCGGCGGAACCTTGAACGTCCGCCTTGATGATTACCTTCAGTTCCTGAATCGAGCCGTCGCTGATTCTGTCATGAAGCGTTTCCATCGTAACCTTTTGAAGCGTCTTTGCGTCTTCGAAACGGCGAAGTTCCTGCCGCTTGGAAGAAAACTCGCGCGCGATTTTTTCGTCAGGAACTACCTGCAAAGGATCGCCNGCNTTCGGGATNCCTTCAAAGCCAAGCACTTCAACCGGCATGGACGGAGTTGCCTTGTTTATTTTTTCTCCCTTGTCGTTGAATATCGCGCGCACTTTGCCGGGCCATATGCCTGCAACAAACGCGTCTCCTATCGCAAGGGTTCCCCTTTCCACCATTACAGTGGCTACAATTCCGCGTCCGTGATCAACTTTGGATTCGAGAATTTTTCCTTCCGCGCTGCATTGGAAGTTCGATTTTAAATCCAAAAGCTCCGCTTCCAATAAAATTGCGTCAATCAATTTGTCGATACCCGTTTTTTGCAAAGCGGAAAGCTCGACAAACATTGTCTGTCCGCCCCAGTCTTCGGGCATCAAACCCAAATCCGAAAGCTGGCTTTTTACCCTGTCCGGGTTTGCTTCCGGCTTGTCGATTTTATTAACCGCGACAATAATCGGAACCTTTGCGTCTTTTGCGTGATTGATAGCCTCGATTGTTTGCGGCATGACGCCGTCGTCGGCCGCAACTACAAGAATTACAATGTCTGTGATCTGCGCACCGCGCGCTCTCATTCTTGTAAACGCTTCATGACCCGGCGTATCAAGGAAAGTGAGAGCGCCGTGCGGCGTTTCCACCATGTACGCGCCGATATGCTGCGTGATGCCGCCGAACTCGCCCGACACTACGTCCGCTTTTCTGATTGCGTCAAGTAATTTTGTTTTTCCGTGATCGACATGTCCCATAACGGTTACGACAGGAGGGCGCGGAAGAAGAATTGCGTCATCGTCGGATGAAGTTTCTATAACAGTTTCATCGTAAAGGCTTACTATTTTAACGTCTGCGCCGAACTCCGNCGCAAGAATTGTCGCGGTGTCGGCATCNATCTGCTGGTTTATTGTTACCATCTGNCCCATACTCATCAATTTTTGAATAAGGTCGGATGCTTTTAAATTCATTTTTCGCGCAAGCTCGGAAACCGAAATAACTTCCATTATGTCGATGGATTTTGGAACAGGGTTTGCGACATGCGTAATTTTCTTTTTTGTCTGAAGGAGTTTTTCCTCCATCTCGAGTTCTTTTTCTTTGCGGTTATAAACGGGTTTTTTTGCNATNAACTTCCGTTTTGCAGGNCCCTTTCCTTCAGGTAACGGACCTTGCGCGGCAGTGCCCGCTCCGCCTCCTCTTTGTCCTTGCTGTCCTTGCGGTCTTCCAAAACCGCCGCCAAAGCCGGGTTTTCCGCCGGGTTTTGGAGGGAAGCCGCTTCTTTGTCCTTGAGGACCGCCTCCAGGGCGCGGTGTAAAACCTCCGCCCTTGTTATGCGACGCATCATTGTTTTGCCTGTTGCCTCTGGGCTGACCGCCTGTACCCGACGGCCGCACAGGACGCTGAGATTGGGGATGACCTCCAACCAGTTTTCCGCCGACTCTTCCTGCGGCGGCTGCAGGACGCTGCGCGATTGGAAACGAGCTTACGCGCGCAGCCTCATCCTGACTTGTTTTTTTATTTTCCGGAGCATCGGATTTTTTTGGGTGTGACGGTTTTGCAGAAGGAGAGCTGACAACCACTTTGGGCGGCGCTTTCTTTACCGAGACAGGCGCTGAAGGTTTTTTCATTACAACCTTCACTTTGCGCCGCTCACCCTGATCGCCCTGATTCTTTCCTGCAGAACTTTCCTGTTCGCCTGAAGTGTGCTTTATCAGCTGAGCTTTTGGTTTTTTACTCTTGTCGGAATCTTCCGCCATAAATCTAATTAACCCTCCTCCTCTTCATATTCAAAACTGAGGCCTATGCCGCAGCTTGGACATGTTGTCATGTCAACCGTGATCTTTGCTCCGCATTCGGGACATTCGTATTCTTCGCCTTCGCCAGTTTCCTCTTCTTCCTCTTCTTCGCTTTCGGCTGCGGCTTTTTCGCTTTGAGTTTCCTCGAAGTGTTCTTCTTCAACTATCTCTACATATTCTTCTATAAGTTTGCGAAGAGCGTCAAGTTCTGCAGAAGACAATCCTTTTGCTTCCAGTTCTTCCTGACTTAAGCCGAGGAAGTCTTCGATAAAATCAATGCCGTTGTCAAGAAGCACTTGAGCCGTGCGGCTGTCCACGCCCGGAAGTTCCGCAATGCGCGAAATTTCGTTGTCTTCGGTTTCTCCGAAAAGGTTTGCAACCGCGCGTCTTGATTCGGCGGCAATATCCATTTCCGCAAACTGCGATTCTGTCTTAACGTCGATGTTCCAGTCTACAAGCCTGTTTGCAAGACGAACATTAAGACCCTGTTTTCCGATTGCAAGCGACAGCATTGAATCGTTTACAACAGCCAAAGCCTGATTCTTTCCTTCGTCCAAAATTATGACATCGCGCACTTCCGCAGGAGAGAGCGCATTTTTTATAAAGCGTCTCGGATCCGGATCGTACTTTAAAATATCGATCTTTTCGCCTTCAAGTTCCTTTATTACAGCCTGAATTCTTACGCCCTTCAAACCGACGCATGCGCCGACAGGATCAACATCTTCGCGGTTTGAATAAACCGCAAGTTTTGTGCGAAAGCCGGGCTCGCGCACAATTTTATGTATCTCTACCGTTTTGTCGTAAATTTCCGGCACCTCAAGTTCAAAAATTGCGCGTACAAAATCGGTATGCGTTCTGGAAAGAATAACCTGAAGCCCCGAATCGTCTTTTTTCACTTCATGAATCAGCGCCTTGATGCGATCGTTTACATGGTATATTTCGCGCGGAGACTGATATTTTTTTGGAAGTATGCCTTCCATTTTTCCGAGGTCGACATAAATTGTTCCGTTGCGCTCCCTTTGGTAATAACCGATAATAATCTCGCCCTGTTTGTCCTTGAACTCGGAATAAAGTCCTTCTTTTTGAATGCCCCTTATCGTTTGATTCGCTTTTTGTTTTGCGCTTTGCACATTGGTGCGATCAAACATTTTCGGATCGATTTCGACAAGAATGTCATCGCCGATTTCGGCTTCCGGATTCAATTCCCTTGCTTCGTCCAAATCTATTTCTGATACAGGATCATATACGCCGTCCTGTTCTACAACTTTCTTTTTTGCAAAAATGGATACTTCCAGATTTTCTTCATCAAATTGCACAACAGCGTTTTCGGCGTTGCCAAAACGGTGTTTGTATGCGGCAATTAGCGTATCTTCAATGGTGCGCAGTATCAGTTCTTCAGGAATACCGCGATCCTGGTTTAACTGACGAATTGCCTGCGACATATCTGTTCC
>WQSP01000163.1 GCA_009787795.1 Treponema sp. | reverse complement strand
TTTCCGGCTCCCCGCATCGCGGAACTTTCGTATCAATACAGAACGCTCGGTTTGGGTTACGCAAACCTTGGAACCCTTCTTATGATCATGGGTTTGGCTTACGATTCGGAGCAGGGCAGGGCAGTCGCAGGCGCGTTGTCTGCAATTCTTTCGGGCGAAGCGTATGCGCAGTCTGCGCGAATGGCATCCGAACACGGCGCTTTCGAGCGTTACGGTGAAAACGCGGACAACATGCTTCGCGTTATTCGAAATCACAGGCGCGCCGCAAATAACGCGACCGAAAGCGAATACGAAAATCTTCACACCGGTCCAAGGGGAATTGATCCTGCAGTATGCCCTGCGTATCTTTTGGAAGCTGCAAAAACAGCGTGGGATAAAGCTTTGGATTTGGGAAAAATTCACGGCTATCGCAACGCGCAGGTTACGGCAATTGCTCCCACGGGAACAATCGGTCTTTTGATGGACTGCGACACAACAGGAATCGAACCGGATTTTGCCCTTGTCAAATTCAAAAAACTTGCAGGAGGCGGCTATTTTAAAATTATCAATCAGTCTGTTCCGCCAGCCCTTGACAATCTTGGCTATTCACATCAGGAAACGGAAGAAATTGTCGCGTACGCAACAGGAAGAAAAACTTTAAGCGGCGCTCCTGCGATTAGCCACGAGACTCTTAAAGCAAAAGATTTTTCTCCCGAAGTTATCGCAATAATAGAAGAAAATTTAAAAACCGCGCTTAATCTTGAGGGCGTGTTCAATCCGTATATTCTAGGAAAACATTTTACGGAAGAAGTTTTAAAAGTTCCCGAATCGACATGGTCGCTTCAGGGTTTCAGCATATTGAAACATTTGGGTTTCAGCTCTCAGGACATTGACGATGCGGAACTTTTTGCCTGCGGAACAATGGGTTTGGAAGGCGCGCCGGGTTTAAAAAAAGAGCATTATCAGGTTTTTGATACGGCGGCTCCTTCGGGCAAAAAAGGAAAACGCTCGATTTCCTGGAAAGCGCACATCGATATGATGGCTGCGGTTCAGCCGTTTATTTCAGGGGCTATTTCCAAAACGATAAACATGCCAAACAGCGCAAACTACGACGACGTTAAGGGTGCGTACATGGTTTCGTGGAAAGCGGGATTAAAAGCTGTCGCGCTTTACCGCGACGGATCAAAACTTTCGCAGCCATTAAACACATTCGCGCCCGGAACAGATCCGTTAGCTGACACCATTTTAAAAGTTGAAAAGGGGCTTGACCTTCCTTCCGCGCCCGATAAAAGAAAATCGGCAAACGTGCGCGGTCTTCGTAAGCCCCTGCCCAACCGCAGAATGGGTTATACGCAAAAAGCAAAAATCGGCGGTCACTCGATATTTATAAGGACTGGCGAATACGAAGACGGCAGTCTTGGCGAAATATTTCTTGACATGCACAAGGAAGGCGCGGCATTCAGAAGTCTTTTAAACAGTTTTGCGATTACTGTTTCGCTTGGGTTGCAGTACGGCGTTCCGCTTGAAGAATACGTTGACGCGTTTACATTCAGCCGCTTTGAACCGAACGGATTGGTTCAAGGTCACGATTATGTAAAGATGGCGACAAGCGTAATCGATTATGTTTTCCGCGATCTTGCGATAAGTTATCTGAAACGTTCGGAACTGGGCCAGGTAAAACCCGACGATTTGATTGCGACTGCGACAAAGAGCGATGCCGGAATGTCGGATCCAAAACCGCGCACGGAAAAAAACAGCCCTGCAGGTTTCAGGCCGTCAAGTGTTACGGTTCCCGCATCGAACAAAGTTGTAAAACAGCCGCAGATAATTAATCCGCAAAATGTTTCCAATTCGCCAAAGGCGCAAATTTCTTCCCATTCTTCGTTATCGCCGCAGGTAATGACAGCGCCGGTTGCCGTAATGGAACAGTCAAAGTTTGAAGGATCGTATCCGCAGGAAAGCGAAGTGATAAAAATCGTGCAGGCGCGCATCAAAGGTTACGAAGGCGACCCGTGTTCGTCGTGCGGCTCTTTTACGCTTGTAAGAAACGGCACTTGCATGAAATGCGACACTTGCGGCGGCACAACGGGTTGCTCGTAACAGAGAAATGAAATTGTGAACGAAAATGACGGCAATTTGTTTTACGCGGCATTTATTCCGGGGCTGCAAAATGTAATCGCCGATGCAATAAATGAGCGTTTGCGAAATAATGAAGTAAAGATTCACAAACTCCTTGACGGCGCGGTTCTTTTTGAAACAGATGCAACCTACGACAAATTGAATTTCTTTTGTTTTAATAATATCTTTGCGGTAATAAGTGTATTGGAAGATTCTCACACAGGGACACGGAGGCACGGAGGAAATATTTTAAATGAGCATATTATTAAAGTTACAGAAGGTATTAATAATACGAATGTAATTAAAAACAACAGCAAAAAATTCAATACGTTCAGAATAGTTGCTTCCGATGAAAATGTGCCTGCGTCCATAAGCGAAAAACTGCGCACAGAAGCGGAAAATTTTATTGCAAAGTTATCAGGTCTTAAAGTGAACCGCAGTCTGCCCGACACCGAGTTTTGGTTCCTTTACAGAAATGAGGATAACAACAATCAGAATTTTTCGATATTTATGAAACGCCTTACGATTCGCCCGTCGTGGGAAAAAACTTTGCACAAGGGAGAGCTTGTGCCTCCGCTTGCATGGGTTTTGTGCCGTCTTGCAAATATAAAACACAGCGATACAGTTCTTGACCCTTTTTGCGGCTACGGCTCAATCCCCGAGGCCGCGTTCAAATATTTTCACATAACAAATTTTATCGCCTGCGACAATGACAGCGAAGCCGCAAAATATTCAACCGCAAGATTCAAAAAGCAAAAGAGCGCAAGCGGCATGGATTGCAAGGATAAGTTTAAATTTTACAAAACCGATTTTTGCGAACTGCCTGCGCTCCTTAAAGGAATAACAATCGATGCGATTGTAACAGATCCGCCGTGGGGTCATTTTAAGGAATACGACGAAGACTTATTTTTACCAAAAATGTTTGAAACATTTGACAAATTGCTGAAAGAAGGCGGAAGGGCAGTAGTACTGTATAAAAATGATGAAAATTTTAAAAATGCGATTTCTGCGTCATTTGAATTTCATGAACAAATACCGATACTGCTCTCCGGTAAAAAAGCAATTATTTTTGTATTTAGAAAAAATCCTCCGTGTCTCCGTGCCTCCGTGTGAACTCTTCTGTAATAATACCTTGTTAGAATTAGTATTTCATAGTACAATATTCAAAAGGAGATAATGATGAAATTAATATTTTTAGGGCCTCCGGGAGCCGGGAAAGGCACTTTGGCAGTACGCGCAGTAGAGCTTCTTAAAGTGCAGCAAATCAGCACAGGCGGTATTTTCCGCGCCGCGATAGCGGATAAAACTGAATTAGGGTTAAAAGTAAAAGCTATAATCGATGCCGGAAAACTTGTAGACGACGAAACTACAATCGCGCTTGTAAAGGAACGACTTGCAAAAGACGATGTAAAAGACGGTTACATTTTGGACGGTTTCCCAAGAACAATTCCGCAGGCGGAAGCCCTTGATACGTTTTCCAAAGTGGAAAAAGTCATTAATTTTGACATACCGGATTCAGGCGTTCTTGAGCGCCTCGGCGGACGTCAGGTTTGCAAAAAATGCGGCTATAATTTTCATGCCAAATTTACGCCAACGTCAAAACCGGGCATTTGCGACCACTGCGGCGGCGAAGTGTATGTGCGTGACGATGACAA
>WQSP01000162.1 GCA_009787795.1 Treponema sp. | reverse complement strand
CTTATCGCAGGAATCAATTCCTTAATCTGACTTGCGGTAACTACAGAATAAAGCAGGGTGTGCGTATTTTTTTCGAAACTGCCGAAGCAAT
Organism: Treponema sp.; assembly: GCA_009787795.1. Classification (GTDB taxonomy): domain Bacteria; phylum Spirochaetota; class Spirochaetia; order Treponematales; family Breznakiellaceae; genus WQXQ01. The sequence goes on along the minus strand of WQSP01000162.1, from coordinate 3,687 downwards.
CGATCAGCGTCGCTCCATGACTTGTTCTCTCGCTTATCATTTTAAATATTTCATCGGGTTTATTCGTTACAATTAAAAGCGTTCTTTGCTGATAATTGCGGTAAAGAGCGCCAAGAGCGACAGTAGTTGCAAACTGGAAAATGATCGAATACAACGCCCTGTCCAATCCAAAAAGAATTCCTGCAACGGCGAGGATCACGCAGTTGATCGCAAAAATATAATTCCATGCGTCTTTGCGGTATTTCTCGGAAATAAAGATGGCGATAAAATCCGTTCCACCGGAAGTTGCATCCGCATGAAGACAAAGACTAATGGCAACCGCATTTAAAAATCCGCCGAAAATTGCCGAAAGCAAAACATCCTGCGTCGTTAAAAAATTAATAATGAAGGACGGAATAAAAGAAGGCATAAAATCCGTCAATATGCCGCTAACAATAATCATAAGCGACGAATAAAGCGTAAATTTTTTGCCGATAAACTTAAAGCAAAAAATTGCGGGTACCAGGTTCAATGTATAAAGTATTACGCTGAAAGGCACTTTAAAATTGCCAAAGCGATGAGAAATTTCCTGAATAAGAAGCGCAAGCCCGTTAAAACCGCCCGGAAGAAGCCCTCCTCCATGAACAAAAGTTATCAAGTTAAAAGCCATAAGCACAGCGCCTGTCAGCACCATAAAGAGCCGCTTGACGGTACGCATTTTATTTCCAATCATATCGGTATTATAGCCAAAATGATTGGCTTTTTCCATTGTATCGCTAGTGATATTCCTTGATTTTTTCTATATACTTGTCTCATGGATAAAATACTAATTCTTGACTTCGGCAGCCAAACCACCCAGCTTATTGCGAGACGTGTCCGCGACCTTGGCGTATATACCGAGATAGTTCCGGGAGACGCTGAATTAACCGGCAATATTATCAATTCGGACATTAAAGGAATAATTTTTTCGGGTTCGCCCGAATCGGTAAACGGCGAAGGCGCCATTCCCGATAAAAATGTCTACACTTTTACCCGCGCAGACGGCGGCGCAATGCCGCTTTTGGGAATTTGCTACGGACTTCAAAGAATGACGCAAGACCTTGGCGGCAAAGTTGAATCTTTGCCTCATGTTGAATACGGACGCATCGGGGTGAAGATCAAGGATCAACAAGAAAAAAAATCATTAATACAAAAATTTTTAAAAGGATTCAGGGATTCCTTCACTGCGTGGATGAGCCACGGCGATACGCTTACAAAACTTGCGCCCGGTTTTAAGGAAGTTGGCACAAGCGCGACAGGCTATCCTGCTGTTGCAGCTCACGACGAAAAGCCGTGGTTTGGGCTTCAGTTTCACCCTGAGGTAACCCACTGCGAAAATGGCGACAGCATCCTTGGCGCGTTCGTCTTTAATGTTTGCGGCTGCGAAAAAAGCTGGAACATGGAACACTATATAGAAGAATTAAACACAAGCTTAAAAGAACGCGCAGGCAATAATCCCGTGCTGCTTTTAATTTCGGGCGGCGTAGACTCAACTGTCGCAGGCGCAGCTCTTTTAAAAGCGCTAGACCCCGAGCAAGTGCATTTAATGTACATGGATACGGGTCTTATGCGAAAAAACGAAACTGAAAATGTAAAAACAATTCTCTCAAAGCTGGGCGCAAAAAATATTCATGTAATTATGTGCGAGGAAGAATTCCTATCTGCGCTTAAAGGCAAAACAGACCCGGAAGAAAAACGCAAAACTATCGGCGATTTGTTCATTACGATACAGGAGCGCGAAGTTGCGCGCCTTAAACTGCCCGACAGTTACTTACTTGCGCAAGGCACGCTTTACACCGATTTAATCGAAAGCGGAAAAGGCATAGGTAAAAAGGCGCGCGTAATTAAAAGCCATCATAATGTCGGAAGCCCTCTTGTGGACGCAAAGCGCAAAGCGGGGAAAATAATAGAGCCATTGGACAAACTTTACAAAGACGAAGTTCGCCGCCTTGGACGTTTCCTTGGCGTAGACGAAGAGGCGATCCGCCGCCATCCCTTCCCTGGTCCCGGGCTTGCAACGCGCATTCTAGGCGAAATTACCAAAGCGCAATGCGACATTCTGCGCGAGGCGGACGCAATCTTCATCGAAGAACTAAAAAAACGCAAAAGTCCGCGCGAAGTTTATCTTTACGACGAAATATGGCAAGCTTTCGCAATCCTTCTCCCATTACGCTCAGTCGGCGTTGCGGGCGACGAGCGCAAATACGGCTACGTTCTTGCGTTACGCGCAATCATCAGCGAAGACGGCATGACTGCAGACGTTTACCCGTTTGAATCCCACGATTTACTGGAAATATCAACACGCATTACCAACTCAGTTAAAGAAGTAGGAAGAGTTACCTATGATATATCGAGTAAGCCGCCTGCTACGATTGAGTGGGAGTAATCACCACCCAAACTCTTCCATATCCACTTTTCCTTCTTTAGAAACTTTTACGCCTTCTTTTTTTAAAAGTTTTATTTGAAGCGTTCTGCCTTCGCCTTCAAGACCGATAGTACCGTCGCAGCGGATTATCCTGTACCATGGAAGATTAAACTTTTCGCTCATTGAATGAAGCGTTCTTACGGTTTGCCGCGCTCCGTTTGGGATTCCCGCCTTTAAAGCAACGTCACGATAACTGCAAACTTTGCCTTTCGGAACCATAAGTATTTGTTCGATAATTTTTCTTGTATTTTCAGTCATGAAAAAAAATTAAAACCTGTGCAGGCCGATAGTCACGCTAGCAGAAGGCGCATTAAATCTTATTTTTAATCTGTTAAAATCCCTGGCGGGAATTCCCCTTCCGTTATAATTTGACAATCCCAAAAGTTCTCTTGGTATGCCCAAAATGTTAAAATCCAAACGGTTATTGCGGTTAGCATCCTGAAAAATTGTTATTGCGTATTCGCCGTACGGCAGATTAAATTCGTGTCTTAAAACAACGGCAGTGCTCGGAATAACTGCGTAAGATGACGGTATTTCGCTTCTGAACTCTTCTGCATTGGCAAAAATCGCGATTATTACATTGCCGTTATTAACAACAACATTGGTAACTTCTATCGTTACGCGCGAAGTTTGCGCCTCCGAAAAAAAAGGCGTAAAAAGAATCAAAGAAAAACATAATGTAAAAAATAATAATCTGCTCATATTTATTCTATCCGCCAGTTTCCTTCAACCAGCGTATATCTTCCCGCCCTTCTGTTGTTACTCGCATAGAAAGCGTCAAAATTATTCGCGGTGGTATACAAGACATTGCCCGCAACATCCGCAAAAACGATATTTCCCCTAATGCGTCCGTCCGACTGACGCGCATCAAATGCGCGAGTCCCCAGATTTTCAATCGAAGTGGAAATTGTAACGCTTGTAATAAAATTATTATAAAACGCGCCGTCTCTGACTGTCGCGACGTTTGCTCCCAAAACCACGGCTCTTAAACGGTTGCCTGAAAATGCGCCCTCGCCAATTAAAGTCAAACTTGCGGGAAACTCAACCTCTCTTATACGATTGTTGAAAAAAGCATAATCGTCAATTACGGTAAGAGTTGCGGGCAATGTAATCGAATCGATCAAGTTGTTGGAAAAAGCGCCTTTGCCGATTGTTTGAATGCCCGTTCCCAATGTAACGCGCGAAAGCCTGTTAGACGAAAACGCTCCCCTGCCGATACTTGTGACATTATTCCCAATCGTGAC
>WQSP01000161.1 GCA_009787795.1 Treponema sp. | reverse complement strand
TAGTATACCCAAACTGTTAATAATGCTCTCTAACAACATAATCTAATCTCTCCTTTTATATATTAACCTAACGTACAGTTATGTTAATCGATTTTTGTATAACCTTCGCTTGAAATCAAGGCATCAATTTTTTTACCTTGTTTGCACATTTCACATTCGTTTGCCGAAGATATTTTGTAATCGGGGATGTCGTTCGATGTAAATAATGTGTTGATTTTTACAGCCGCGCTTACATCGGACGCGCGGTATATTGATGATATGCCTGTAAGGTTTCCGCCGTAATAACTGATGCATTCAAGCGCGATGTTCAATGACCTGCCCGAAGACACTGTCGCCACAAGCAAAAGTATGTCTTTGCCTGATATCCACTTTACAACGCTGTCCGGAAACACAAGCTTGCCGTAGGCATTATTCAGGGGCGATACAACATGAATCGAATTTCCGTTGTTGATCCCCGATGTTCCCTCGCTTGCAAGTTCCTGCGCAAGGTACGCGCCGATAACTTCCGTCCTTTCCATACAAACAATCGTGTCTACAGGCGTGCTTGACAAATGCGGAATCGCGATTTCTCTTGCCACATCTCTTGCAATAGTTGTGTCGCTCTTTAGGGTGCTGACATCGAGATAGTGGTTTGTATGAACATTATTGGTCGTAAAATGACCGGGGGTTACATTTATCTCGATTATCGGGTTTTTCGCCAATGATACGCTAAAGGCATTAAATTCCATATAATTCTCCCAAGACTTCAGTCTTACTTTTTTTTTATTATTTTACCGTTTTTGGTTGAAAATAGTCAAGCCTTATGATAATAAGCCTATTCGATTAACCCCATTTTCAATTTTTCGTATATTATTCTGAATACCGCGTCATTAAGCCTTTCCCTTGAAAGAGCTCCCGATTCGAGAGCTTCCAGAAATGCCGTATGGGTTGCCCTTAAATGATTTGGCCATACGAGTATCATGTCCGATCCTGCCGCGACAGATTGAACCGCAGCTTCTTCGGGTCTTTGCCCTCCTGCCGCCGCCATAATAAAATCGTCGCTTATGATTATACCGTCGAATTCAAGCTCGCCCCTAAGCCAATTTCCCATGATGACAGGCGAAAGGCTTGCAATGCGATTGTCCAAAACGGGAACTGCGGTATGCGCCGCCATCATCGCCCTTGCTCCGTTTTTGATTATTGCCGCAAAGGGAGATATCAACATGTCCAAATCCGGTTTTTCCATATTGATGACAGACGCCGAATGGTGGGGATCGGGGCCTGCGCTTCCCGGAAAATGTTTTACCACGCAAATAATCCCCGCCTGTTCCATTCCCTTTATGAATGCCATCGCCGCCTGTGCAACAAACTCGGGGTCCGGCCCGTAGGAACGCCTTGAAAGAAAGGAACGGTTGTCGTCGATTAGATGTTCCGCCACAGGTGCAAGATTCATGTTGATGCCAAGCCCGTGAATTACGCTTCCCGCCCTGAATGTGTCTTCTGTTATTTTTGCAAGAGCCGCATCCTTTCCCTGCTCCTGCGACATGTTCCAGTAGAAGGAAGCGTTCGGAAGATCCGCAACTCCCCTGCTGAAACGGTTAACGGTTCCTCCCTCATGATCGACCGAAACAAACGGGGCGATACCCGCTCCTTCGGTTATGAGCGATTTTATCTGAGCAAGGTAATTTCTGATATTTTCGTTTGAAGTGTTCAGGTTGTGTCTGAAAAGAATTATGCCGCCTGCAGGAATTTGTGCGAACAGTTCCTGCATTCCGGAATTCAGGGTGTCCCTTCCTTCGGATGCGCTCATCAGAATGTGCGCCGTCAGCAGGCGGTCGTCCATGGAAGCAACTATTTCCCGCGCACGAAGGTAAAGCGGATCAATTACAACCTGCGGCTCCCCCCTGTTATTTTCCGTGCGGCTGACACAAGATGTACATGCAACGAAAACAACCAAAATAACGCCAATTATCCGCATGTATACAGTATAAGGATGCATAAGCCGTTTTGCAAGGAATGTCTCTTGAAAAATTGAAAGTATGGTGTTATAATAGCCTTGACATTCAATTAAAGAGGGGTTTTTATGAGAATTATCGGCTTTCTTACCATTTTGTTTGCCATATCGGGTTTTGGCTTTGCCCAAAGTCCCGGCGATTTCAATGTAACATTTACCGAGCATTTTGAAGGCGTAAGGATCACAGGTTATACAGGCGCCGCAAGAGCTGTTACGATTCCCGCCGCCATAGAAGGTCTTCCCGTTACCGAAATTGCAAACAATGCCTTTGCGAACAGAAACATTACAAGCGTAGTCATTCCCTCAAGCATTACATCAATCGGCGACGGCGCTTTTTCCAATTGTCAGCAATTGGCTTCGATTACCCTTCATAACAACATAACAAGCATCGGAATGAATGCGTTCAGAAGAACCGCCATTACGTCCATTACTCTTCCTTCCAGGATCACGATTATCAATCAGGGATTGTTTGCGGAATGCAGAAACCTTGCAAGTATTGTAATCCCCGAGGGCGTTACGATTATTGCTGTAGACGCATTTAACACCAATGTTGCGCTTGCTTCGGTTACGCTTCCTTCGACAATCAGGGCGATTCATAACAGCGCGTTTTTAAATTGCAATGCTCTAACAGAGGTAATAATACCCGATTCTGTCACAAACATAGAATTCCGCGGAAACCCGTTTGTCGGCTGCAATGCGCTTACAATGCTTGCGCAGGCATCCCTTAGAAGACGCGGCTGGAACCCTGCAGCAAGAAACAGGTAAACCGGACTAAGAGGAAGATTCTTACCACAAACCATCACAAATACGCTCGCAAGCTCGCGTCCTCGAACATAGTCCGATATCTTTTCTCTTTTCCCAAGAATTTTTACTTTTCTATCTGGCTTTCTTAGGTTTAAAAAGAGCCTGCGGACAGCAAGTTCGCATTGGTTCTTGTAGTTAATGGAAATTTTATGTAAAGAACTCGCGCAGAGGCACAAAGGCACGGAGGGGGAAATAGAATAGATTGTAATTAATTCCTTCGTGTCTCAGCGTCTCTGTGCGAAACTCTTTTCTTCCGGACAGCAAGTTCGCATTGGTTCGAATGGTTCGTGGTAAAGGTCTTTATAAAAAATTTCTCATTTTTTTCAAATTTTTTTCGTTTTCACTAAAGCAAAACGCCACTCTCATGCCATATAAGGGTGGAGAATTTTCATGATTTTGAAGGTTCTCTGCCGGGCATCTTTTGACGCCACGGGAAAATCAAGAACCAAGGATACATCATGAAAAAAGACAATTTTGTCTCCCCGCTTGAAGACTTTGCTTTCAAGCAAATTTTCGGCGAACGCAGGAACATCGACAACACAAGGGCTTTCCTGAAAACAATACTCAATATCCCGGGGGAGGAGTATGTCGGGCTGACAGTAAAAAACCCGATCCTCAAAAAAATGTTCAGGAAAGAAAAAACAGGCATTGTCGATATCAAACTGAAAGCCAAATCGGGTAAGTATTTCCATATTGAGCTGCAAGTGGAAAGAAGGAAAAACATGAAAAACAGGGTTTTGTATTACGGCGCCCGCCTTATAGGAGATCAGTTAAAATGGGGTGACGATTATGACAAGCTGTATCATGTGGTCAGCATAGTAATATGCGACCATGTCTTATTGGGGGAAGAAAGCAAATATTTTAATGTGTACGAACTAAAAAACGATGAAAATCGAACCTTTACAGATTATCTGAAAGTGGTTATCATTGAATTGCCCAAACTGCCCGAGAACGAAGACGGACCTTTATGGCCGTGGCTGAAGTT
>WQSP01000160.1 GCA_009787795.1 Treponema sp. | reverse complement strand
GATGTGAAAAACTGGAATCTGTTAATATCGTTTACGCCGATATCGTTTATGACATTCTTTGTAAGCGGTTTTGTTACGCATCCGACAAAAAGGAAAGATATAAAAAAACCAATAATTATTATTTTTATGTTTTTATTCATACTATTCTCCTCTTGCATTTACATGGCATTGTAATATGAAGAAAAAAACGAGTCAACTGTCGCTAAACGGGCGTTTTTAAATACTTGGCGACTTTTTCGATTAATTCGCTGTCCTTAAACGGTTTTACCATAAAATCGCAGGCTCCCAATGCTATGGCTTCCTTTACCTGATCTACAGTTCCCGCCGATGTCAGCATAATTATCGGGATGTCTTTGTAATCCGGCGTTTTGCGTATCATTTCTATAAGTTCGAATCCGTTATACACTGGCATCAGATAATCCAGAATGATCAAATCGGCGCGTCTTATTTTTAAAAAAGCCATTACTGTTTCGGGTTTTGAAATTGTGTGCACATTATAATTGGAATGCAAAGCGGTTTTGATTATTTTCAATTCGCTTACAACATCGTCAATTGCAAGAATGTGCGGTTTGTTGTTGTCTTCCTTGTTTTTGCCGGATCTGCTGTCGGTAACATGTCTTTCGATACATTCAATAAGGCTCATTGTCTCAAACGGCTTGACTATAAAATCCACTGCGCCGAAAGTCAGCCCCCGAACAACGCTATCCCTGTCATGCTGGCTTGTAATGAAAATTACCGGTATATATTTATAGCGTTCATCTTTTTTTAATTTTTCTATGATCTCATAGCCGTCATGATCCGGCATGTTGATATCCAAAAGAATTATATCGGGTTTGATTTTTTCCAGGGCTTTGAACAGCATATCGGCGGATTCTGCAGGGTACACTTCATGATACCCGGAAAGCCTTCTTTTAAGCGTCAAAAGGCTGGTATTCACGTCATCAACATAGATAATTTTATAGCGTTCTTTATCGACTGCGCGGCCCATAAAAACAATCCCCTTGTAATAATGCCTAACTTCTTAATAATATCATAATTTTTGACAAAAAAAACAGAATTTAACCTTTTTTATGCAAAAGTTTTGAGTTTTTCCGCAATTTCTTCAAACTGCATTCTGTCAATTGCGTTTCTAAGCCATACGATCAGGTCGCCATCCGATTCGTATTTGTATTTCTCCAGCTCGTCCATGGCTCTGTCCGCGCCGTCCATGTCATAGTCGTTGCATGCTTCTACAAGCTTGAATAATGTTTTTGTATCGGGTTTTTCCTTTAATGGTTTGTCCGTATTTGTGACAAGTTTTGACAAGGCGCTTTCCATGCCGGAAATAAAACTCCTTGCGTTTTTCATAAAATCGCCATGATTTGAATTAATAAAATTCATATCTTTTGCTTTGCCGGCTTCTTCCAGGTCTTTGGCTTCTTTGGCGATTTTATCCGCCGAAATATCGGTGCTTATGCCCTTTATTCCGTGAACTTTAATGATGTAATCGGAAAGGGAATTTTCGTCAAAGACTTCGATTTTATCAAGCATGGAGCTTACGCCTGCAGCATAGGAACGCAGAACATCAAGAAATACCTTTTCGTTACCGTCAAAGCGTTTAAGACCTCTTACGATATCCAGCCCGGGAATCTCTGCGCCGAAAAATATCGGGTTTTGCGCATCTTTTTCCGCATTGTTTTTGTCTTTTTGCCGCGCCTGCTGCTGCGCAAAGTTTCTAGCTTCATCCAAAACATCCTGCGGCTGTTTGTCGCGCACATAGGTATTCATAACAACGTTTAACTGCCGTATGTCAATCGGTTTTAAAATATAATCGTTAAACCCGTTCTGTATGAAAATATCAGCCTGTCCGCCTATTGCGTTAGCTGTCAAGGCGACAATCGGCGCTTTGTATCCTGCATCGCGTATATGCCTGACCGCTTCTATGCCGTCCATTTCGGGCATCATGTGATCCATGAATATAATGTCGTATATTTTGCCGTCTTTTATTTTATTTATCGCTTCCTTTCCCGAGTTTGCAGAGTCGATTTCATTTAGCATATACGGCAGCATAAGTCCCTTTGAAACATATATGTTTGTTTCAACATCATCAACAACAAGAATTTTTCCATACGGCATGGGCTCAATTGAAATTTGGATATTTTTCAAATAGGCGCGGTTATACATTCTGAAACGGCGCAGATTCTCGGCTATTTCGCTTCCAATTACCGCAGAATCGACTTTTCCCTGAAGCAGACAAACTGTAAATACAGTGCCTTTGCCGATTTCGCTTTCCACGTCGATTTTTCCGCCCATCATATTGACTAGATTAAGGGTAATGGGCATTCCAAGACCTGTGCCTTCCTTTACGCTGTTTGCTTCCTGATTAAATCTTGCATATTCGTCAAAAAGTTTTTCTATTTGTTCCTGCGACATTCCCTGACCCGTATCGCTTACGGTGAATTCAAGCTTCACTTTCTCATTGTCACAATTGTCGGAGTCAATCAGCACAACAGACATGGTCACTTTGCCTTTTTCCGTATATTTAAAAGCGTTGCTAAGAAGATTGTTAAGAATTTGCTTGACGCGAAGCTCGTCACCAAACAAAGTGGCGGGAATATTTTCTTCCACATTAAGTTCAAACTCCACTCTTTTGCTGCCGATCCTCATCATGTTCAATTGAACGGCGTCGCTTATCATGCTTGCGAATTCATAATTCTTTTCCAGCAGCTCATACTTGCCCGATTCTATTTTTGAAAGATCAAGAATGTCGTTTATAATGCTCATCAGCATATCGCCCGATGAATAAATTTTTTCGAACGCTTCCAACACATCAGGCGCCAAGTTTTCGCGGCGAAGCTGTATTTCCGTTATGCCGATAATTGCGTTCATCGGCGTTCGTATTTCGTGGCTCATGGTGCTTAGGAAATTGCTCTTTGCCTTATTCGCCGCAACTGCCGCCGCATGCTGTTCCTCGGCTTCGTTAACGCGATCCTTTAATGTTGTTACCATTGTGCGAAGAGCGCCCGCGAGTTGTCCGATTTCGTCATTGCTTTGAACGGTTATTTTGTCGTCAAGATTGCCCTTTGCCACGCTGACCGCGAATTCTGTAATTTTTCTAACAGGCAGACTTATTTTTCTTCCAAGTATTCCTGCGGCTACGGTAAAAATGCAAATAATGCCAAGCGAACAAATAAGAATTATGAATAAAACCCTGTTTGTTTCACTTGTTTGCAGGTCCATGGGCATTGCGGTAGACCACATGCCAATCGTCGCTCCGTTATAATCCTTGATAGGCCAGTACATTACCATATACGGAGTATCAAGAATCTCCGTTTGAATTATCACGCTTTCGCCTTTTTGAAGAACTGCATCCGTTATTTGCAAATCTTCAAGTTTTTCGCCGATATTGCGCTTACCTGTCTTATCCCTTAAACTGGTCATTAAAATAACGTCGTTTTTATAAAGGGAAAAATGTATGCCGGTTAAATTGAAAATGCTGTCAACATATTCTTCCGAGCAGATGTTTGAACCAAGCGACAAAGCGCCGACAAGAACGCCGTATTTATAAATCGGCGCAAAACAATTTATGGTATACGGAATAAGAGCGGTCTCGTCAAAGAAAAACCCCGACGAAGTGTATCCCCTAAGCGCCAATTGTATAACATTGCGTTTTGAAATATCGTCTCCGATTATATCGGCGTGACTCCTGAAAATAACAATGCCGTCGGGATCCGTAAAAGCTATCGAATCAATATCGCGCCTAATCCATGCCATCTGCGAATTATGCATAATGGCATTTGTGTCCGATCTTTGCACGGCATCAACAAGATCGGGCATCGTGGTTAAAAATTTAATATTTTGCAATAATCTGTTTTCTTCCTGCTGATGCATCCTTTTTATCAT
>WQSP01000159.1 GCA_009787795.1 Treponema sp. | reverse complement strand
AATCATTGAAAGAAATTAACCGTATCTTGAAGCAAAATGGATTGTTTTTCTGTTTTCATTTACCTTATACATTATCATACACGCAAAACATTGCTCACTTAGGCGGTAATTGGTATCATTCAAAATTATATGGAAAAAAACAAGTTATAAATTTATTAAAAAGGGCCAATATGGAAATATTGGATATTTGGCATAGAGCTCTATTTCCTAAAAGAAAATTCATACTTCCATTTTATCATGTTATTGAAAGAATTGATAATTGGTTATGTAATTATAGTATTTTAAAATATTTTGCAACAAATATTGAATTTGTAGCAAAGAAAGAAATATAACGTTAATCAAAACGTCGCCTAACAAACGGTATATGAAAGAGTTTAACCACGAATGGAATCTGCAATTCCTTCATGAACAAGACCTGATTACAAACCACAATTACTTTGGAAAAGAAAAAAGACATCGGACAACAGGTTCGGTATTTTTCGTGTGGCGCCCAAGTCTTCACGCGAAGGCGTGTTGTTGTGAACATATAGGAAGGCGTGGCGCCAGACCAAATCAATGAGATTGTAAATATGCGAAAGCTTTAGCTTAAGCAGCGCGCCCGGTAAAGTGGTAATGTTCTTAGCTTTTCCCCCTCCGTGAAAATCCGTAGACATATGGTTGAAAAAAGCTTAAATAATTATCGATACTAACGCAAGGGAACCATTAAAAATGGTACTTAATACCCGCTTGTTTCATAATTTCATTTGCTACATGCCGAATGTTTATTTTTCCATCTACAGTAAAACTTTTATTGTTTATTGGACTATGCCAAATATCATGATCTCCCTTACCATGACGCACAAAATAACAGCCATTTTCATTTAATATCTGCCGAACCTTTTTCTCATATTCTGCCATTAAACAAAGACCGCCTGTGGCTCCATTTTAAATGCCAAGTAAATATCGGTTTTGGGTAAATTATTAATTTCCAGCATCTCTGGTACAGCTAATTTTATACGTTTGATCAGCATGTCAAGAGATGAATCTTCAAGAATTATTGGGATTTCGTCATTTTGAGCATACCATTTCTGTGCCTCATCATCAAATGATAAAGTTACTGTATATTCATTCATACAACTAATTATACATTTTTTTTTGTAAAAAAACAACTCCATAAACCACGAACAAGACCTGATTGCAAACCACAATTACTTTGGAAAAGAAAAAAAGACATCGAACAACAGGTTCGGTATTTTTCGTGTGGCGCCCAAGTCTTCACGCGAAGGCGTGTTGTTGTGAACATTTAGGAAGGCGTGGCGCCAGACCAAATCAATGAGATTGTAAATATGCGAAAGCTTTAGCTTAAGCAGCGCGCCCGGTAAAGTGGTAATGTTCTTAGATCTTCCTTCTTCGTGAAAAACCTCTTAAGCGTCAAAACGTAAATCTTAACGCAATTTTGGCGCCGACAATAAGACGATTATACGGGTCAATGTCGGTCTCGTAGAAATTGAAAAATTGCGATGTGGCTCCCAGAGGTTCTTTATCGCCAAACCAACCGGGTGAATGTACCCATGTTAATGTCGGTCCTATCGCTATGCTGAATTTCCAGATGGCAACGCCAAGATATAATCCAAGAGTGTTGTAATTGTATGACGTATCTTGCGACAACGGATAGAAATGGGTAAACTCGGGATTTATACAGAGGAAACTGCCCAATAAGGGAATTATCGAACCAAAACCAAGTCCGACTGAAATATTTTCCCATGTGAAGTCGCCTGCGTCTTCATAGGAAGCGGCGAAGATTGTGTAAAACCTTTCAAGACCCAGCTTGAACGACAAGTTAAAAATGGAGAAGTTGGAAATGCTGTATTCAACAGATCGATAGCCGCCGTTTTCTATAATGTTTATAACGCCGATTGGAATGCCGCTCTCGTAACTTTCTGCGTAATTAAAGAAACCTACTTGTATGCCTGTCATTATTTTGGCGCTTACATTGACAAATCCCGCTTGGAAACCGTTTGTGTTTCCAAAATTAGTATTGACAAATCCTGCCTGAAAACCGCTTGTGTTTCCGTTTGAATTTATAAATCCGGATTGGAAGCCATTAAAATCCAAACCAACCGCATTAATAAATCCGGACTGAAAACCTGTAAAGCCCCCGCCTGTCATGTTAAAAAACGCAGCTTGAAAACCGGTTAAATTTTCTGTAGTCAAATTGACCAATCCAATCTGAATATCCCTGTGATCTCCAACTGCCCTGTTAATAAATCCAATTGTCGGGAACGGGAACGGTTCATAGGTTTCATTGTAGAAAAAAGTATATATGGTAACATTATCTTCCGGATCCAACGCGGTAAAATCGGCAAGAGAAATTTGGGCTCGATTTCTTTGCGTAAGGGTTACCTCGGCAAACAGATACTTTTCGTTATGCTCCATCGTAAGACGGTATCTTCCGGGAACAAGTCCCATTTCTATCAAACGTTCTGTCTTGTTAAAATCCGCTACAAGCAAATTATGACTGTTACGAATGGAAATTCGCCCTATCAAATCTGCATCAAAAATAATTCCTACGGTAATTCTGGTAACATCGGTCAGCACATGTCCGCCAGGCCCTCTTGTTTGAATATCAAAACTGGAACGCTGTATTCCCAACAACGCGAGCTCGGGACGTACCAGGGATTCTGCATTTACAAAACGATTAAGCTCGCTTATTGTGACATGTCCGTCTCCGTCAAAATCGGCAACGCCTCGAAGACCGGTGATAAGGGAATGCGTATATAACGAAGCCTCGATTCTGTTTGATTCCTTTACCGTTTCGTTTTCCGAGATTGACGTTAAAAACACAAAACCGTCGGCGGCAAAAGGATAATTTCTTCCGCCGCCCCTAACAGCCGAATATGCTCTCGAAGCGCAGACATCCATAATTACAATATGCATGTCGGCAGGAATGCCGGTTAGCCGTTCGCGAAGATCGCCAAACTTGTATTTTTCCCGGTTTATCATCAATCCTTCTTCATCGGAATGACCTGAATAATAAAAAATGATTTCTGTTCGCATGTTAACCGCTTTGGCGGCTGTAACCAATTGATATAATTCATCAAAACGCGCATCGATTTCGCCTATGTTTGGCTCCGAAATCAAAAAAGAATCGGCTCTGTCGACTATACGCATTTCAACAACTGCATTTTGTATATAACGGGCATCATTTACGGTAAAATTCAGCATATCGCGTTCGAGACCGCCGCTGTTGGAACCGATAAAAACCCCAAACCTGCGCGTTGGCCTTCCCGGATCCTCGGCAAAAAGCGAATTCACGGCGAAATTCGCGATAATAACGCAAACAATCCCAAAAATTAGTCTATTTTGTTTCATACCAACTCCATATTTAATATTATAGCACATATTTATAACCAGTACCACTTTTTTTTAATACGGACGGTGTTATACTTACCCCATGAAAAACCTGTACGGTGTAACTCCATGGGGGCGCTGGTTCGTCGATATTCTTGACAGCTATCAGATGGGAGAGCGCCTTGAACGCGGCAGACGGTACGCAAACGCGGGAAGGGTGCTTTCGCTGGAATTGGTCAGCGGAAAGGCAATGGCAAAAGTTGAGGGGAACTCAAGTCCGTTTTACCGCGTTGTTATTGGGTTTCCGCCGTTGGACAAAGCGGAAAATGTTTATGAATTGATAGAAAAAGACCCTCCGCTAATGGCGCAGATTGCCGCAGGCGAGTTACCCGAATCATTTTTAAAGAAATTAAAAAAATACGATATCAATCTAATCCCAACCAAATGGCGCGAAATGAAAAGGTCCTGCTCATGCCCCGATAACGGCGACCCGTGCAAACACATGGCTGCTCTCTACTATATAATAGCAAGGGAAATTGACGCAAACCCGCACATTCTTTTTCGTCTGCGCGGAATGGA
>WQSP01000158.1 GCA_009787795.1 Treponema sp. | reverse complement strand
AAAGCATGCGAAGAACTTGCCAAAGACGGAATAAGCGCGGGCGTGCTTGATGTGCTTACATTAAAACCGATTGATAAAGACGCAATTCTTGAACAAGCCGGCAAGGTGCGCGCAATCATCAGCGCGGAGAACGCGCAAATGATGAGCGGTCTTGGCAGCGCAGTCGCGGAAATTCTCGCGGAGAGCTGCTGTATCTCAAGGGATGGCTGCTGCAAGTTTGCGCGCATCGGCATTAATGACGAATTCGGCGAAGTGGGCACGCAGGATTATCTCGTAGATCGCTTCGGCCTTGATGTTGGCAGCATGGTAAAGAAGGCGAAAGAATTGTTAGGAGACAACAAATGAAAAGAGTTATTTTATTGACAATTGTATTCATGTTGGCATTTATGCCAACTGTGAGCGGATTATTTGCTCAAAGCGGCCGATTGACCGTTTGGTCATTCACTGATGAATTGGAAAACATGATTAACAATTATTACAAACGATCATTTCCAAACGTTCGGATAAATTATTCCTTAACGCCAACAGAACAATTTGAAGCCAGACTGGATCCTGTTTTAGCTTCCGGCCGCGGAGCACCTGATGTTTTTGCATTGGAATCTGCTTTTGTCCGCAAGTATGTCGAATCGGGAATGCTTATGGATATTTCTCCAATTTATGAAAGAAACAGAGGCAAGCTGCTTCAGTACACAGTTGATATCGGCACACACAATGACAGAGTGTACGCATTATCATGGCAGGCATGTCCCGGCGGCATGTTCTATCGCCGAAGTCTTGCAAGGCGATACCTTGGCACAGATGATCCTGCGGTAGTACAAACTCGATTTAGAGATCTTGAAACATTTTTTGAAACAGCACAGGATCTTAAAAATCGTTCAAACGGCAGGTGCGTTGTAGTTTCCAGTATCGGCGATCTTTATAACGTATTCCTTAGCGCTCGTTCAACGCCATGGGTTGTAAACGGCAGACTTAATATTGATCCCAGCATGGAACGTTACATGGACATCGCAAAATCTTTACGCGATAACCGATATGAAGGCAGAGTTGGACAATGGTCAGAAGGCTGGTTTGCAGGAATGAACGATAATCTTAGGGATGAGAATGGTAATCGTTTAGAAGTTTTTGCTTACTTCCTTCCAACATGGGGTTTGCACTATGTTCTAAAAACTAATGCTCCGAATACAGCCGGCGACTGGGCAATGATCCCTGACCCTTCTTCATATCGCTGGGGCGGCACATGGATTGGCGCATACAGAAGAGCCGCAAATTCCGCACAGGCAATGCACATGATTGAATGGCTGACAACAAACGAAGGTTTCCTGGAAGCATGGGCAAGAGACACAGGCGATATAGTCAGCAGTATTCCTGTAATGAACAGAATTAAAAACAACTTTAGTGAACGTTTTCTTGGCGGGCAGAATCATTATGCGATGTTTGCAGAAATGGCAATGAATGTAGACGGCAGATTAACACAGGGAACAGATGGGGCAATTGAAACATTTTTTAATGAAGCTTTATTGGAATATGTTGATGGTAATAAATCTAAAGCTCAGGCACTCGCAGATTTTAGAAACGCTGTTACACGCGGTTTGAATCTTAGGTAACAAGTTAAAAAAGAGGCGGTTAGTTTAACTGCCTCTTTTTCATAATTAAGAGATGATACGGTATAATACTCCAAAACCGCAGAAAGATTTTCCTTGTGTGCCTTATTCCTCATTTGCTTGGAAGATTATCACTGTAATAGACAGTAAATGCCGTAAAAGAGCAGAGGGAATTGATTCAACAAACTTAAAATCCCGGGCATTGTAATCAATGGTAACTAATTGATCCAAAAGAACACTGCCGGTTGTTTTTGTTTTCTGTAAAGGAATATACAAAGGATACTTTCGTTCAGTGTTGGAGATTGGAGCAAAGACGGCAACATTCGCGTAATCGCTGACCATTTTATTTGAAAGGCAAACGTAAGGTCTAAAGCCAGTCTGTTCATGCCCTTTTTTTGGATCGAGATTAATTTTTATTATATCGCCCTGTAAAGGAATTTTTTTTACCATTTTTCGTTTCCTGCAGGCGTTGTTGGATTAATCAATGCTGTCTGAAAAGATTCGCCTGAGTAATCCTTGAACAGATATTCTAAAGTACCCTTTTTGGGCGCAGGAGTTTTTGTAATTATGATTTTGTCATCACTTGTTTCCAGATAAACCTTATCGTTACAATCAAGACGCATTTCTTTCATGATTTTTGATGGAATTCGCAAAGCATGACTATTACCCCACTTGGTTATTAACGCCTGTGTCATATATTCTCCTTGATAATAAGTATATACAACATGTAGAAACATATCAAGTGTAAATTATCCATAAATTTACAATATCATTGAGGTATTTCGCTGTTAAATCTTCTGCTGCTTAACCCTGAGCCTCTCCGCTTCGTGATACTTGTAGTTGTCCCAGAACTTTCCGTACTCGGCGACCATAAGCGGCAGCAGCGAAATGCCGATACAAATCAGCCAGTGCAAACCGTCCATTGCTACAAAGCCAAGCGCTTTTGCAAGCGGAGCAATTGCCGCCATTCCTGCCAGCATAAAAAGCATACACACTGCGCTAATCACCAGTTGGGGATTGTCTTTAAGCGAACGTTTAAAAATCGACATTCTGCTTCTTACAACAAAGATGTGGATTACCGATGTCCAGCCCAATACAAGGAATGCCATCGTCTGCCCAAGTCTGTGGAAAAATTCATGTTGATTGTCGGGATTAAAAACCGCATCCGCAGGGATGTGATGCCCCGGAAGATACACAAACTTGCCGATATAAAAAGCCGCAAGAACAACAATGCTGCACATTACAGTCTGCTGAATGATTACTTCCATAAGTCCGCCCGCAAAAAAACTTTCTTCGCGGTCGATTGGTTTCCTCGACATAATGCGCGTATCGGTCTGCTCTTTTGCAAGCGCCATTCCGGGAATGCCGTCCGCAATTACGTTGACGATTAAAAGCATGATTGGCGTTACGGGAACGCCCCAGCCCGATACCTGCCCGAAAATCATTACAACGATTTCTGAAATGTTGCACACGATTAAAAAGTAAACAAGCTTTTTAATATTTGCAAAAACCTTGCGCCCTTCGCTGACAGCTTCTACAATCGTGGAGAATTTGTCGTCAGTCAGAACCATGTCCGACGCGCTCTTTGCAACTTCCGTTCCGTTGATACCCATCGCAACGCCGACATCGGCTGCTTT
Source organism: Treponema sp. (assembly GCA_009787795.1). Classification (GTDB taxonomy): domain Bacteria; phylum Spirochaetota; class Spirochaetia; order Treponematales; family Breznakiellaceae; genus WQXQ01. The sequence goes on along the minus strand of WQSP01000158.1, from coordinate 687 downwards.
TAAAGCCGGCGCGTCATTAACGCCATCCCCGGTCATGGAGACAACCGCGCCCTTCTGCTGCCAAGCCTGCACTATGCGGATTTTGTCCGACGGCGAAACTCTTGCGTAAACGGAATAGAACTCGATACTGTCAAAAAACTCTTCGTCGGAAAGCAAGGACAGCTCTTCGCCTGTGATGACGCCTTCCTTCGCGGAGATGATGCCAAGTTCCCTTGCGATTGCCGTCGCGGTTAAAGCATGGTCACCCGTGATCATGATTGTGCGTACGCCTGCTTTCTTTGCGCGGCTGATTGCAGCGGCAGCCTCCGGGCGCGGCGGATCGATCAAGCCGATGAAGCCTTCAAATTTTAAATCGGATTCCAGTTTTTCAAGTTCTTCTTTTGCGGCAGGCAGCGTATCCACTTCTTTGGAAGCAAGCGTAATGACGCGCAAGGCATCCTGCGCAAACGAATTGTGAACATCTTCAAGCTCTTTTACATAGTTAAGGTCGTCTTTAATGAAAGGGATTTTGTCAAAAGCGCCCTTGGTTAAAACAAGGTAACGACCATTGGACTTTTTTAAAATTGTCGTCATCATTTTTCTTGCGGACGAGAACGGAATCTCGGCAACTTTTTCGTACTCGCCGCTAAGCGTTTCGCGTGTCACTCCCTTTTCTATAGAAAGGCGCATGATTGCAGATTCTGTCGG
>WQSP01000157.1 GCA_009787795.1 Treponema sp. | reverse complement strand
GGAGTAGGTATGGCGATTGCAGAAAATATAAAATCATCTCTTGCGTCTTCTTCGATGATACGCAAAATGTTTGAAGAAGGCATGCAGTTAAAAAAACAGCACGGCGCGGACAAGGTGTTCGATTTTTCGCTTGGAAACCCGGATGTCGAGCCGCCAAAAGCATTTCATGACCTTTTAGTTGAGATCGCAAACAAGGACGAAAAAGGCTCACATGGATATATGCCCAATGCAGGCTATCCGTTTGTACGCGAGGCGCTCGCAAAAAAAGTCTGCAAAGAGCAAAATGTTAACGTGGACGGTACACATATCGTAATGGCATCAGGCGCTGCGGGAGGACTTAACGCAGTCTTCAAGACAATTTGCAATGCAGGAGACGAAGTAATCGTAAGCCGTCCCTATTTTATGGAATACAGAGCGTATACCGCAAATCACGGCGCAAAATTAATCGAGGTAGACTCAAAAGATAACTTCGATTTGGATTTGGAAAAAATAAAAAGCGCGTTAAACGAAAAAACTGCCGCCGTTATCATTAACTCGCCAAATAACCCGACAGGAAAAATTTATGGCGCGCAGGATTTGGATGCGCTCTCGTCAATATTAAACGAACACGGAAAAAAAACCGGAAGATACCCGTATCTTGTTTCGGATGAGCCGTACCGGGAAATTGCGTACGAGTGTACAGTTCCGCCTGTTTTAAGCTGTTATAAGGAATCGATTGTTGTAAGCTCCTATTCAAAGAGCCTCTCCCTTCCGGGTGAGCGTATCGGTTTTATTGCCGTAAACCCGCAAATTTCCGATAAGGACGATCTTGTAAACGGAATAATTTATGCGACAAGAATATTGGGCTTTGTAAACGCGCCCGCTCTCATGCAGCGGCTTGTTGCAGGTCTTACGGAAGAAACTGTCGATGTTTCAGTTTACGCAAAAAGAAAAGACGCTTTTACCAAAGTATTGGACGAGGCTGGAATCGAATACGCACCCCCACAAGGCGCGTTTTATCTTTTTTGCAAAGTGCCGGGAAACGGAGATGACAAAATGTTTGTCGAGCATTTGAAAAAGCATTTGATTCTTGGCGTGCCGGGAACAGGATTCGGGAAACCGGGGTGGCTTCGTTTTGCATATTGTATCGACGAAAAAATCATCGCCTCTTCAAAGGAAGCGTTCAAACAGGCTATGGCAAGCTTGTAAATTTTTCGAAAACCATGGACACGGCTTGCACAAGAGCCTGTTTTTCCTCGTCCCCCAAATCGGAGTCTGCAATCGCATCGTGAATAATACTGTAATCGTCGTATCTTGAATCTGTCTTGTCGCCTATCTGCTTCAGATTTTTTGATTTTTTGCCGTGTTTTTTCCTGGAACCTTTTTTGCCTTCATATTCGTATTCGTCAAATTCGTCATCTGTTATCACTTTGTGATCTTCAAGCTGCCTGATGATTTTTTCGTCAAGCTCTTTCATTTCCAGGTTTCTCTTGCCGACGCGGTTAAAAAACTTCTTTTCGCTTTCTTCCATAAGGCGGTTGCCTTTCTCGTTGCGCGCCCTCATTCTGCTTTCGCTTTCTTTAAGCTGCCTTTCAAGCAATTGCTGTCTTTCTACTATCGCGGACCAAATCCTGTCAATAAAATCTTCATTTGACTTTATACTGTCGTTCATTCGGGCTTGCCCCTAATCCATGTAACAAGGTCTTTGAAAAATAAAAGGAAGTTTTTTTCGCTCTCTTCGATCTGGCGAAAGTTCAGCTCCGTCTGCTCTTTTAAAATTCTTTCGCTTTCAATAACCTGTTTGGATATGGTATCCTGTTTCTCTATTTCTTCAGCCCAGAATTTTAAAAAAGCTTCGTCGCTTATGGTATAATCTTCATTTGAAATTGTTTCAGTCATCAATTTTTAGCTCCATCTTTTGATATTTTCCGTCAATATTAAAGGTAACATTTTTTTGCATACATGACAACTCATAAACACCCTTAAATCCTTCTGCGTCAACACAGCCGTCCGAATCGGTTTTGGAGGAAATTTCGGTATGCCATTCGCCGTTGATTTTTTCGTAAATCGCCTTGTAGGAAGGTTTTTCGCTGTTGTCGGTGCGAAGGAATCCCGCAGGAGCGTGAAGCCATGCATTGTCGCCGCCCGACCATGTTGTGACAGCCTCCACCTGCGGATGGGCGAACAATATGTCGTACATTTCGGCAATTTCTTTCGCCTGCCTCTCTTCGCCTTCGGGAGTTGTCGGCCAATCGTCAACCACCCAATCGTTCAAATCCTCGATATGCGAAGGCATAATATCGCCCGAAATTAGGGTGTTTTCCGTAAAATGAATCGGAAGTTTAAAACGCGAGAAGCGCGAAAGAACGTCGTTTAATCTTTCGGCTCCCCAATACCCCTGATGCTGATGCGATTGAATGCCGATAACGTCGATTTTTATTCCTGCCTGCAAAAGTTTGTCGATTAAAATTTCGTAATCTTTGGAAGTGTCAAAATCGTTAAGGAGGAGGAGCGCATCCGGGTTTGCGCGTTTTGCCGCCTCGAACACTTCTTTTACGATTCTGACCTGTCCGTATTCCTTGCATATTCGCGTAACGGCATTGTCGTATTTGTCAAATACGGGCATTATGACAACTTCGTTTATTACATCCCAAATGTCTATAAGTCCCTTAAATGCCGATACGTCGCGCTCGATTCTTTCGATTACTTTTTTTAAAATGTCCGCGTTTGAATAATTCATAAGCCAATCGGCGCAGACAGTATGCCAGCAAAGGGGATGCCCCTTTACGATAATGTTTCTTTCTTCCAGAAAACGCGCTCCCTTTTTTAAAAGGGTTTCTTCGGGCTTTCCTTCCTGCGGCTCATATCTTCCGATATAAAAAGGCAATGTCGCGTAATTGTTAAAACGAAGCAGCTTGTCGATTTTTTCGGTCAGAAGCGTTTTTCGCTCGTCGCTTACAGGGTCTCCGCCCGGGTTTGCGGTAAGCCGTCTTCCGCTTGCAACTTCGACAGCTTCAAAACACCCGACACCGAAAAGAAACTTGTGGGTCTTCAGCTTGATTTTCACTTCCTGATTTGCAGCAGGGGTTCCGTCCCGTTTTAAAAGCCTAAGCCTTACAGACGCTTTCCTGTGATTTAAATTTGCAGACATTTAAAAACCTCTTTTCCATATACTATCACAAACTGTCAATAATAAATATAACAACTTATCAAAGATTTGTGTAACATATTTTATTTAAATTGTATTATATTAATAAAAATTGTATATTATTAATATAACGAATATCATATATCCTCAAAACGAATCCCTTCACCCGAGGGTATAAAGTTACGCGCAATTCGCCCTTCAATTGATTTTTCAAAGGACGGTTCAAGACCCGGGCGCAGAATTTTTTCCGTTCTTAAAACGGCGTAATCGCCGCGTTTTAAAATTTCGCCTTCGTTGATGTCCCTTAGCGCGTGAATCGAGCGGTTGGTGCGGTTGTAGTTTGCCGCTTCGGACAAGGCGAGCTCTTTTACGCCGTTTCCAAGTATTTGTTCGACAAACTCCGCTCCTTTTTCCGTATTAAAACGCGCGATTGTTTCGTCCGCTCCTTCTTTTGCGGCGCGGCGCACAGCTTTTGCCATTTTGGAAAAATCGGAGGGCTCAAGGGCAATAGGGTCATCAAGACCGGGATCGTTTCTGGAAAGGCAAAAATGCTTTTCTATTGCAGACGCGCCCATGGCAACAGAAAGCGCCGGAATAAGGTCAGGGCTTGCGCTGTGATCGCTCACCCCGACAGAGACCCCAAAAATCGATGCAAGATTGGGGAGAACCCTTAAATTATAATCGGTCTCAGGCGCAGGATACGCCGTAACACAATGCAAAAGGCAAATGGAAGATGAAGATTTTCTCGCCAAGGCGCTAAGCTCGCCAAGTTCGCCAAGAAGAGAGGAATTATTTTGCCTTAATTCCTTGTTTTCTTCTTCTTTTGCGTTCTTTGTGTCTTT
>WQSP01000156.1 GCA_009787795.1 Treponema sp. | reverse complement strand
CGAAGCTGCTGATAAAGATACGACGGCGGAATTTTATCACCTAACGCGGCTCTAAGCACAAGCGCAAGCTCGTGATTTTTTTCGGCATTGAACTTGTCGTCTTCGGGGCCGCGAAAACCGGAAAGCGCGCGCTTGATCGCATCGACATGTTTTTTTAAAACAAGCGAGCCTGTCACCATCGACGCAACTTTATGCTCTTCGCCCGCTTTCCAGCCGATATATTTTTCGACGTCGGGATGATCGATATCCAGCGTTACCATTTTTGCGGCTCTGCGGGTTGTGCCGCCCGATTTTATCGCCGATGCGGAACGATCGCTCACCTTTAAAAACGATAAAAGCCCCGATGAAAAACCGCCGCCCGAGAGGCTTTCGTTCATGCCGCGAATACTTGAAAAGTTTGAGCCCGTGCCCGAGCCGTATTTAAAAAGACGCGCCTCACGGGTCATTAAATCCATGATGCCGCCTTCGTTTACAAGGTCGTCGTCGATGGAAAGGATAAAACACGCGTGAGGCTGCGGGCGCTTGTATGCGCTGTCGGATTTTACGATTTTGCCCTTCTCGACATCGAAATAATAGTGACCTTGCGCAGGTCCGTCGATTCCGTAGACCGAATAAAGGCCTGTGTTGAACCATTGGGGGCTGTTTGGCGCGGCATATTGATGCGCGAGCATGTAGCAAGTCTCGTCGTAGAAGGCATTTTCGTCTTCGGTGGTGTCAAAATAGCCGTTTTGCCTGCCCCATTCGAGCCAAGTGAAGGCCAAACGGTGAAAAACCTGCCTTGCATCGTGTTCTGCGCCGTCTTCAGGCAGAATATTGCCCGGATCTTCCGGTTTGTTGCCCAGTTTTGCCCACTTTTTCCACTCATATATACGATCTTTGGGCACTCCGGCCTTGCGGAAGTACTTTTGAGCGATAATATCGGCGGCGATCTGGCTCCAATACGCAGGAACTATGACAGTTTCCTCGGAAAAAATGGCTTTTCCGCTGCTGTTTCGGATTTCGCTCTTGCGTTTTTCCCAGACAATATCAAAATACGGACCGCTTTCGCAGTCAGTGAAGAAACGTTGTACTTTCATCCCCAAACCCTTTTTTAAGCATAACAATGCAGATGACCACATAAGTAGCGGTACTGCCTTAAGTGTACACCATATACAGCGTGGAAATCAAGGGGGATTTTATGATACCTCGAAATCTATCTTGGCGAGAGTTCATCTTTCCATTAATATCAAGTCATGAACGTTCTGCCTGTTTCGCAGGAATCAATCCAAAAAGGCGCAAAAATTATAAAGAGCGGCGGGCTTGTTGCGTTTCCAACCGAAACTGTATACGGGCTCGGCGCCGATGCGTTTAACCCAATGGCGCTTGCGAAGGTTTTTGAGGTAAAAGGCCGTCCGCGTTTTGACCCGTTAATTGTTCATATTGCCGCAATCGAAACTTTGGAAAAGGTGGCAGATCTTTCAAGGTTAAGCGACGATACGCGAAAAAAGCTTTTCCTGCTTGCGCAAAAATTTTGGCCCGGCCCCCTCTCCATAATATTGCCCAAAAATGAAAAAATACCCGATTTGGCGACTGCGGGGCTTTCGACTGCCGCCATTCGTTTTCCCGACAATGAAGCAGCCCAAAAACTAATCGCGCTTTCAACGGGAGCGGTGGCCGCTCCCAGCGCAAATCCTTTCGGCGCGTTAAGCCCGACAAAGGCGGAGCATGTGCGTCAAGGACTTGGAGAGAAAGTCGATTTGATTCTTGACGGAGGCGCTGCGCGAATCGGCGTTGAATCTACCGTGCTTGACATTTCGGGGGAGAGCATAAAAATTTTGCGCCCGGGAGGAACGCCAAGGGAAGCGATTGAAGAAATTTTGCAAGTGTCAGTTGACAGGGAACATGGAGCAGACAAAAGCGAGTATGAATTATTATCGCCCGGGATGTTAAAGAGCCATTATGCGCCGCACGCTTCGCTTTCCGTTCATACCGATAAGGAAATTGTCCAAATACCAAACGAAGGTTCGTCATGCGCTTTTCTTTTTTTTGACGACAAAACAAAGGACGAATGGTTTATTAAACAAAACCAAAAAAACGCTTTAATTTTTAAAGTGCTTTCAAAAACAGGCAATTTGACAGAAGCGGCTTCCAATCTTTTTGAAATGTTACACGAAATTGACGAAAGCGGCGCGGAAAAAATATTTGCGCAAGAAGCGCCAAATCACGGAATCGGAGAAGCGATAAACGACAGATTAAGGCGCGGTGCAAACTAAGTTTACCGCGAATTAGGCTTGCAGCTTATCAGCCGAATTTATTCTTTTTTATTTTTCTGAATTTGCGAACCTTTTCAAGGACAATGCTTATATCAAGAGGCTTTCCTATATGATCGTTCATACCGGCAGCGAGGCATTGGTCAACGTCTTCCTTGAATACGTTAGCTGTCATTGCGATAATCGGTATTTCATTGCCGAGCTTTCGTATATTGCGCGTAGCTTCAAGGCCGTCCATCTCGGGCATTTGAACGTCCATAAACACCATTTCGTATTTATTCGGGTTTTCCTTAATTACGCGAAGAGCTTCCTCTCCATTTACGGCGCAGTCGATTTGTGCGCCTGTTTCTTCCATGCTTGCAAGAAGAATTTCGCGGTTTATTTCGATGTCTTCCGCAAGTAAAATCCTGCAGCCCTTTAGCTCTCCTGCCTTTACATTTTTTTGCTGACGAGGCGTAATTGTTCCGCCTACGCCGAGACATACGTTCATGCAATCCATTATGTCGGAAGCAAAAAGCGGCTTCATTAAAAATTTATCAACGCCCGCTTTTTCGGCTTTTTCATGTATCACATTCCAATCTGTAGAAGAAATCATAATGACAACGCTTTTTTTGCCGTGGTCGTATTCCCTGATTTTTTTTGTAAGCTCGATGCCGTCCATGTTGGGCATTTTCCAGTCAACGAAATAAATGTCGTATCCGCCGGCTTTTTCAATTTGTTTGATCGCTTCCCTTCCATCTTCTGCGATATCACAGGAGACGCCGTATCTTTTTAAAATATCAATAAAATACGAAAGAATTTCTTTAGTATCGTCCACTACAAGAATTTTTACGTTTTCCCAGTTTACGGAAGGATCCAGCATTGCGGAGCTTTCCGATTTGCTGCGCTCCGCCTTAAAATGGAAATCAAATTTTGAACCTTTGCCAACTGTTGATGTTACGGTTATTTCTCCGCCCATCATTTCCACAATGCGCTTGGAAATCGCAAGCCCAAGACCCGTGCCGCCGAATTTGCGCGACGTTCCGCCGTCCGCCTGTTCAAAAGCGTCAAAGATTCTTGTTCTAAGTTCGTCATTAATTCCGATGCCCGTATCGATTACTTCTATAACAATTGTGCAGATGCCGTCTATTTCTTCGGAAAGATACGCGTTAAGGCGGATGCTTCCGCTTTCCGGCGTATATTTTACCGCGTTACTCAATAAATTGATTATAACCTGGGTTAGACGCTGGTCGTCGCTTACCAAAAGATGCGGAATGTTTCCGTCAACCGTTACGTAAAACTCCTGCTTTTTTTCTTCCATGCGGAAACTTATCGCGTTTATCGCTTTTTTAAGCACTTTTTCGAACGAAAAATCGGAAAGCACAAGATCCAATTTTCCCGCTTCGATTTTTGACATGTCAAGAACATCGTTTATAACGCCAAGAAGATGCGAAGACGCTTCCTCGATTTTTCCAAGTGCATAATCTTTTCTTTCCATTGCAGGCGCGTTTTTTCCGATTGACGCCATGCCCATGATTGTATTAAGCGGCGTTCGCATTTCATGCGACATGTTGGAAAGAAATACGCCCTTTGCTTCCGAAGCCAATGTTGCGCGTTTTAAGGCGTCTTCAAGATCGCCCGTTAATTTTTTTATATCGCGCAAATCGTACAAAAACCCGATTCCGATAAATTCATTTTCATCTTTAACGCGCGTAAGCGTAACTTCGCAGGGTACGCTATCGCCGTCCGCAGTCTGATG
>WQSP01000155.1 GCA_009787795.1 Treponema sp. | reverse complement strand
AGGGCTACAATGCTTACTAGATGCTTAAAAAAGACATCCGAAAATTTACGGTTCATATAACCTGAAATTTACCTTACGGTTATCCAGCTTCTGCTTACGATTTGCTGTCCTTCGGGACTAAGCATCCAATCGACAAAAGCGGTTGACTCGGGATGTACATTGCTTCCTGTTAAAACGATAAAAGGACGCGCAATTCTGTACGAGCCGTTTTTTACGTTATCGTTTGCAGGCGCAATTCCTCCAACGGAGATCGCCTGAATTGTGTCATCGACAGAACCAAGCGATATATAGCCGATCGCTTCGGTGTTCTGAACGATGCCGGCTTTGATTGCGCCTGTGCTTGTCGATTCATTTGCGCCTGCGACAAGTTTTCCCTGAAAGCCGACAAGTTCTTCAAACGCGCCCCTTGTGCCCGAACCTTCTTCACGGCTGATTACCGCAATTCTTCCACTCTTTGCGCCGCCCGATACCTGGCTCCAGTTAGTGATTTCGCCTGTGTAAATGCCGCGAATCTGATCCATGGAAAGATTGCTAACAGGGCTGTTTTTATTCATGATTACAGCGATGCCGTCAATCGCGACTGTTACTGCATTAAGACCCTGTCCCTGTTCTGCAGGCGTAAGTTCGCGGCTCGACATGCCAATCTGATACATAACGCCTGCGTTTCTGATGCCGTCGCCTGAACCTGTTCCATTAATGTTGATTTTGATATGCGGGTTTAATCTTTCATATTCTTCCTTAAACAACTCCATCAGCGGCGTAACAGAAGTTGAACCGCCGATTTCAATTGTGTAAGGCTGCGCTGACCTAGCCTGACTTCCGCCTTCGCTTCTTGTGCATCCTGCCGCCAAAACCAGAACCGTCAACAACACAGCAATAATTTTAATCTTCATAATTTTCTCCTTATGTATAAAACATAAAGAAATGGTAAATACGGAGTGTTAAGTCAGAATGAATGAATTGTTAAAATTCGGTTAATTCCAGAGACCTGCAGATTGAGCCGCTGTTACCGATGAAAGCGCGTCATTCGTCCCCGAGGTGATTTCTTTTCGAAGATTTACAACAAAACTGTTATCGGCGTTAAACTCCACTATCGCTATCGCCTGACCGTAACCCGATAAAACATTGTTATTGTCAGGAACGGGAGGCTGGTTGGGTTTTTTATTTCCTCCGTTCTCCCCCTGATTGTTATTATTACCTTGAGAATTGTCGTTTTCGCCTTGATCGTTTTCATTGGGTTTTGGTTTCGGAACAACTGCCGGATTCCCTCCGTTTTCAACAGGGGTGTTAATAACGATATTCGCGTTTGCACTGCCGTCGCGTCCGTAAATGGTTCCGCTTGTTTTATGGAATTGAATGTAAGGAGAAGAAACGGACAGCGCAACGCCGCCGCCAAAATCCCTTGCAACATTGGCGCGAATCGTACCGCCTGTCATGACCAAGGCTTGTTCGATTATTGAACCCTGATGCAGGGTAAGATATACGCCCGCTCCGCCTTTTGCCGAATTGTTTTCTATAATACAGTTGTCTTGCAGCGTTACAAAGCCCGAAGAATAAATGCCGCCGCCGTAACCGTTCCCCGGAAAAGGATTATCCATAATCGAGTTTCCGGAAATAACGGCATTCCCACCTATCACCAATTTGCCTTTCGATACATTTTGCGAAGAAAAAATTCCGCCGCCGTTCAGTTCTGCGACATTATCGCCGATTATTCCGCCTGTCATTATAAATTCGCCGGAAGACCAAACCGCGCCAAATATGCATACGCCGCCGCCTACATGAGCGAAATTGCCGGTGATGGAGCCGCCTGTCATATAAAATTTTCCGCTGTTTGATACCTGCACTCCGCCGCCCCAACTCCCGCGATTGCCGGAAATGGTTCCGCCGTTCATAACGAAAGTGCCTTCTGCAAGAACCGCGCTGTGCGATCTGCTTGCATTGTCTTTTACGGCGGAGCCGTCATTCATTATAAAGGTTGCATTCCTTTGAACAGAAACCAACGAACCTGAATTGTTGTCATTTCGTCCTTTTAATGTAATTCCTTCACCCAGAGTCAGCGTAATAAATGCGCCGACCTGAAAAAGAGTGCCGGGGTTTGCAAGACGAATTTGTTTTTCGTTATTGTCAGCAGAAGCAAATGTTATATTGATGTTTTTGTTAATGTCGCCGTAATTGAGGGTTTGTGGGGCAATAATCTCGTCCGTATCCAAGAAAACGGTATAACTGCCGTTATTGACGGCGTTGGTTCTTAACCAATCAAGAGCGGCTTGCAAGTTCCCATATTCATAATCATTGTTCGCCCCATCTTTTATCCAAACGGTTTTTCCAATTTCCCCCATATTATTAATTTCTTCTATAAATTGAGGGGTTTCAGATTCATCAAATCCGCCGCTCCCGGCTTGGGGCAAACTTCCTGCGTTTCCTGTATCAAAAGAGGCAAAATCATCCAAAGGCTGAGCGCATGAAAAGGCAAGCAAACCTGCTGCAAGCGCCGATAAAAAAAACATAACAAAGGAACGGCCTTTTTTCATTTTTCTTCCTTCTTGATTGTCAGTATAACGTAATTTCCTGCCAACAACAGTTAAATAATACTTATTCCTAATATTCCGCATATAAGGAGCGCAGTGCCAAGAAGCAGGGGGATAACTGTATATGCGGTGACATGTATGGCTATTCCCGCTTTTTCCCCGAATTTCCTTTTCATCGCTTCCAGCTTTCCAAACTTTTTAGGCGATTTTATTCTGATTATCAGCGTAAAAAGACCATACCCGATGCATAATATGCCTATAACCATAGGAAAAATGTTCATTTTGCCCCCGTAAGCGAAATTTTAAACTATATTGGGAGATTTTGTCAACTGTTCCTATTGAATACAATTGTCCACGGATTTTCACGGATTTGCACGAAGGAAGAGAGAAGATTATTGAGCAAAACTAATCTACGGTAAATCCAATTCTTTTTGTTTCTTTTGGCTTTTCAATAAGGTTATTTAAAGCGATTATAATATCATTTACACGCTTATCGTTTTTCTCGATATACAACATTAAAAGTTTCCTCAGTTCCGCGATTTGTTCGCTTGTTCCGCCTTGTAAAAGAACGTAGCGCCTTAATTGCACAAAAGCTCGCATGATTTCAATGTTTACCTCTATTGCCCACTTGGAATTAATAACTCCTGAAAGCATTGCAACTCCTTGTTCTGTAAAAACATAAGGAAGGAAACGCATTTTTGAAGTATTAACTTTTGCGATCACATTTTGTGATCGCAAAAAATCCCATTCGTTTTGAGTCAATTTAAACATAAAATCAGATGGAAACCGTTCAATGTTTCGTTTTACAGATTGATTTAAAGCTCTTAGTTCAACATCATACAAATTCGCCAAGTCTCGATCTAACATGACTTTCTGTCCTCTAATCTCGTAGATCATGCCGCTGATAAGCTCATTTTTTTTCTCTTTCATTTCTCTATCCTCCATAAAAAAAAGGTATTTATCCCCAAAATAGTGATACACAGGTTCATTATCCATACACCACTTGTTTCACTTACAAAAAATGATACCCTTATATGGCATGAGAGTGCGGTTTTGCTTTAGTGAAAACGAAAGATTTTTGCTTTTTTATAGAAATTTATTACGATTTAACTATATAGGTGTGTGGTTGGTGGTAAAAATCTTAATTCTTCTCTGCGATCTCCGTGTCTCCGCGTCTCTGCGAGAAATTTTCTTCTTAGAAGTGAGACAAGAGGAATATCTCTCGCCAAGCTGCTATCGCAGCAATTGAAAAGCCAAGATCGCCAAGAACGCTAAGGGAGAATAGGAGTTTTTACCCGCCAGAATTCTGCACGCTCACTTCTGCCAACCCAAGAAAATAAAGAGCTAGTTGAGTAAAAATTTCGTTTACTCTAATCTTGTTTATATTCTTTCTATACTTACTTTATATCCCAAAGAATTTAATACATTTGTAAAAGTTCTGAAATTTATTTTTTCAGCATTTTTA
>WQSP01000154.1 GCA_009787795.1 Treponema sp. | reverse complement strand
CTAAAGCAAAACGGCACTCTCATGCCATATATAGGCGGAGGTAAAATTATGAAAAATTACTTTTTGGCGCTGGGAGCATGCATTCTGCTTGGCTCCTGCTCCACGGGCGACGCTGCGATGTCGCGGATGCTGGGAGGGAGTTCGCAGGCTCTCACCTTCCTAAACTGCCGGGCAACGGCCCAGGATGAGGTCGAGTTTGTCTTCTCGCGGCCTGTTACAATCCAAAGCCTAAGCTTCGAACCGGAGCTGCAAATCGAATCGGTGGAAGAAGGCGGCACTGTCAGGGTAAAACTGGCGGGAAATCAGGAACCGGGCAGGTTGATTAAAGCCGACATTGTAGCACAGGACGAAAGGAGGAATTCGATCAACGTCCTTATTTCGCTTAGGACAAGAAATGACAGGATGCCGCAGCTTGTTATAAACGAGGTATGCACAGAATATGCCAGTGCGACGGCAGGAAAAAAGGCTGAGTTCATCGAGTTTAAAATGAAGTCGGCGGGGAATCTTGGAGCAATGCGCGTAGTCATTCACGGAAATTCGAATGCGGCAAAGGAAACGATTTACGAGTTCTCGCCTGCAGAAGTCAGAAGAGGCGATTATATTGTGCTTCATATGCGCACTTATGACGAGACAAGCAGAAACGAATACGGCTCAAACTTAAGCGAATCGGGCGGGATGAATTCTTCGCCCAATGCGCGTGATTTTTGGATTCCGGGAACAGACAAACGGATTCACAAGACTTCAATCATTTATGTGCTCGATCAGGATGACAATGTTCTAAACGCCCTTATTCTGAGCGAAAACGACGAAGCGTCCCTGGCAAAGGATTATTTGGCGCAGGCCTCGGCTTTCTTGTCGGAAAAGAACGCATGGACTTCCGGCGCTTTTATAACTGCGGGAACAACAAACACGCGCACAATATGCCGCGATGAAACAAAAGAGAATACCAACTCCGCCGCAGACTGGTACGTCACCGCAACAAGCGGCGCAACGCCGGGAAGAGCGAATGATGCAAGACGGTATTCACCGTAAGTTAAATTAAGTTCTTAAAGAGAGCTTCTATGTCGTGTTTGGGGGCGGCTCCGTTTTTTTGGGCTGCCATCTCCCCGTCCTTGTAGACAATCAGCGCAGGAATTGAATTGATTCCGTGCTGCTGCGCAAGGGCGGGGTTTTCATCGACATTGACTTTGCAGATTTTTACCCGACCCGAATATTCGCCGGCAAGCTCGTCAATTACAGGGCCTATCATTTTGCAGGGTCCGCACCAGGGCGCCCAAAAATCAATTAAAACCGGAACAGGCGATTTTATCACTTCGGACTCGAAGTTATCACCGGTAATTTCCAAACTGTTCACAATTTCCTCCCTTGTTTTATAATTGGATAGTATCATAAATACTTATAAATTTGAAGCGGCTCCCAAAGCACTATTGCGCTATTGACACTATTTTTTTTATATGCCATTATCGACTATGGAAGCAAATAAAATTTTTAGCGAAGGCTTGTCTTACGACGATGTTTTGTTACAGCCGGGTTATTCGGAAATTCTTCCGAGAGACTGCGATGTAAAAACCGTTCTGTGCGATGGAATCCATCTTAATGTGCCAATTATTTCCGCAGCTATGGATACCGTCACAGAAGAAAAACTTGCCATTACAATTGCCCTTGAAGGCGGCGCGGGAGTCATTCACCGCAATTTGAATCCCGAAGAACAGGCGCATCAGGTTATAAACGTAAAACGATTTTTAAACTGGATTATCGAGAACCCCGTTACTGTCTCGCAGACGGCTCATGTAAGCGATATAAGAATTTTGGTAGATACTTTCGGCGTTTCGGGTTTTCCTGTTGTTGACGAAAGCGGCGTATTAAAAGGAATCATAACAAACCGCGATCTTCGTTTCTGCCGTGACGATTCTCTTCCTGTTACAAAAGTAATGAAGACCGATCTTATTATCGTAAAAGGCGAACCGACTGTAGAAAAAGCAAGGGAATTGTTCAGCGAACACAGAATAGAAAAACTTCCCGTAGTTGACGATAAAGGAAGATTGACAGGTCTTATTACGGTAACCGACATGGAAAAAAATCTTCACTTTCCAAATGCGGCTGTCGATAAAAACGGAAGATTGATTGTTGGCGCGGCGATTTCTCCGCAGGATTTTGCAGTGCGTCTTCCTTTGTTAAAAAAAGCAAAAGTCGATTTTGTCGTTCTTGATACCGCGCACGGCGATTCAAAAAACGTAATGGAAGCTGTTAGTCAAATTAAAAAAGAATTCGATATTCCCGTTATCGGCGGAAATGTCGCCACAAAAGAAGGTACAAAAAAACTTATAGAAGCCGGAGCCGACGCCGTAAAAGTCGGCATAGGGCCGGGATCAATTTGCACAACGCGCGTAGTTGCAGGAATCGGCGTTCCGCAGTTCACGGCAGTTTTGGATTGCGCCGAAGAAGCGGCAAAACATAACATACCTGTTATTGCGGACGGCGGCATAAAATTCTCGGGCGACATAACAAAAGCAATTGGCGCGGGAGCAAGCGTGGTAATGATCGGAAGTCTTTTTGCGGGATTAAAAGAAGCGCCGGGGCACGAAATTATTTTTGACGGAAGAATTTACAAGGAATACAGGGGAATGGGCAGCATGGGCGCAATTGCAGACGGCGCGGGCGACCGTTACCAAATCGGCAAAGACGAAGAACCTGTTCCCGAAGGCATCGAAGGCCGCGTTCCGTATAAAGGAGAGCTTCGTTCGTATTTGAATCAATTGGTGGCAGGCTTGCGAAAAGGCATGGGCTATTGCGGCTGTAAAAACATAGCGGAATTGAACAAACACCGCAACTTTGTAAAAATTACGGCGGCAGGTTTAAGGGAGAGCCATCCTCATGACGTGCAAATAACCCAAGAAGCCCCTAATTACTCACGAATCTAAGCTTGGTACATATGGTCCACGGATTTACACGGATTTTCACGAAAAGAAATCTAGATTTATATTATGAAAGATAAGCTTGATAAATGGTATGAAAAGGTTTGCACCGGTGATTTTATAAAAAAAGATCCTGTGCAGTTTGCGCATCGCTTTAAAAAACGCGAAGATGTCGAAATTGCCGCCATTCTGTCCGCCACTATCGCATGGGGAAGACGCGATTTAATTCTTCGCTCTGCGGAAAAAATGTTTGCGCTTATGACCCCTGGCCCTTTTATATTTGTTACAAGCGGCGATTATAAAAAACTTAAAAATAAAAACATTCACCGCACATTTTTTGAAAAAGACTTAAAATATTTTTGTAAAGGTTTTGAACATTGTTACGCCAAATACGCAAACCTGGAAAATCTTTTTGCTTCATGTTCAAATATTTGGGAAGGCATCGCTCTTTTTCGCGAAGAAATGTCAAAACCCAACAAGGGTGAGTATTCAATTCATATCGCAAACCCCGGCAGCGAAGACGAAAACGGAAGCGCCTGCAAGAAATTAAATCTTGCGCTTCGCTGGCTTGTGCGCAAAGGACCCGTCGATTTGTGTCTTTGGAAAAAAATCAAACCTGCCGCGCTTTACATTCCGTTAGACGTACATGTCGCGCGCATTGCAAGAAAACTGGGTCTTTTGGAACGCAAATCCAATGATAAAAAGGCAGTTGTTGCCCTAACGGAGAAATTACGCGAATACTGCAAAGAAGACCCGGTTAAATATGATTTTGCATTGTTTGGGATTGGCATAGAGACTGCGGATTAGATTAAAGATTTTTACCACGAACCATCACTAATATGCCGAAAATAATTTTATCCAATACAATTACTTATAGCATTTTATAAATTAAAGGAAATGTTCGTTTCGAACATTTCCTTTAAAAGTAACTTAACCCTTTGATTCCATATCTGCTATTTGTTTGCGAAGCCGTTCAATTTCTGCTTCTTTGTCTGCAACAACGCCCTGCCATTTTTCATCTGAACGTAATTCACCTCTCTTTTCGGCTGTGTGCAGGTTTGAGTATTGGTCGGTCTCGAACTTCATACGGCTGAGATATCTGGCTCTTTCGTGTTCGTCCTGGCTTATTTCCCTTAATAATGTAGCTGCCATATTAATCTCCTCCTTCTCCTTTATTATATCATTGATTTTTCCCCTGTGTACAGGATCCTGCGCAAACCTGAAAAATAATGTCCATTTCTCGAA
>WQSP01000153.1 GCA_009787795.1 Treponema sp. | reverse complement strand
TATCAAATATACGAAGCAAAATTATGGGGAGCGGGCGCAGTGCTTTTAATCTGCGCTCTTTTGGAGCCAAAAACAATTACGCAATTTATCGCTCTTGCCGATGAACTTGCGCTCGACTGCCTTGTAGAAATACACAGCGAAGAAGAAGCGCACGAAGCAATTGACGCAGGAGCGCGGATCATCGGCATTAACAACCGCGACCTTACAACTTTTAATGTTGATACAGGATTGACCGCCCGCCTTAAAAAACAAATACCTGCAAATATTTTAACTGTCGCAGAAAGCGGAATAAACAATGCAGATGATATTCGCGCCGTTAAAGATACAGGCGCAGACGCGGTTTTAATCGGAGAAAGTTTGATGCGAAGCGCCGACAGGGTTAACTTTTTAAAAGAACTTATTTCCGCATAACCGGTTTTATTTTTTACTATACTGTGATATTATAAAATATGCGTATAAAAATTTGCGGTCTGTTCCGCGACGAAGACATCGATTTTGTGAATGAGGCTCAACCTGAGTTTGTCGGCTTTGTCTTTGCCAAAAGCCCACGGCAAGTCTCCACCGCTCTTGCTCAATATCTGCGTTTCAGGCTTTCGCCGGATATCACCCCGGTCGGCGTTTTTGTAAACGCGCCAATCCAAATAATTGCGGAGCTTTATCAAAACGGCGTTATATCGATGGCGCAGCTTCATGGCACAGAGGACGAAAGTTACGTCGCACAGTTAAAAAAACAAAGCATATCAAATATCCGGCAAAAACAAATTCCGCCGATTAAAGTGATAAAAACAATTATTCAAGGCGAAATTAAACCCAAGATTTCCCTTCCGCAAAGCGCAGATTATATTTTGCTGGACTCGGGCGCAGGTTCGGGAAAAACTTTTGATTGGAGCAAGTTTCAAACTTTAAAAACCAAACGCCCGTGGTTTCTTGCGGGTGGCATCAATATAACAAATATTGATAAAGCCAAAGAACTTAATCCGTTTGCTGTTGATGTTTCAAGCGGCGTCGAAACTGACGGTATCAAAGATCGAAAAAAAATATTAGAATTAGTTGCAGCGGCAAGATAAAAGGTAAGGATATATCGATGAGTAACTCAAGCACAATAAATTCAAACAAGTTCGACGGCAGATTCGGCGAGTTCGGCGGTCAATACATACCCGAAACTTTGATGAACGAAATCATCAATTTGGAAAAGGCATATTATCATTATAAGGAAGATAATGCGTTCAAATCGGAGTTAAACGCCTTGCTGAACGATTACGCAGGACGCCCTTCCCTTCTTTACTACGCAGATAAAATGAGCCGCGATTTGGGCGGCGCAAAAATTTATCTTAAACGCGAAGATTTAAACCACACAGGCTCGCACAAGATCAACAACGTGCTTGGTCAATCTCTTCTTGCAAAAAAAATGGGCAAGACGCGAATAATTGCCGAGACCGGAGCCGGACAGCACGGCGTGGCGGCGGCAACTGCGGCGGCTCTTTTGGGATTGGAATGCGAAATTTTCATGGGCAAGGAAGACACCGAAAGGCAGGCGCTCAATGTTTACCGCATGGAACTTCTTGGCGCAAAGGTAAATCCCGTAACTAGCGGCACGCAAACTTTAAAAGATGCGGTAAACGAAACAATGCGCGAATGGGTAAGCCGCGTTCACGACACGCATTACGTGCTTGGTTCCGTTATGGGTCCTCATCCGTTTCCGATGATCGTTCGCGATTTTCAGGCGGTTATAAGCAGGGAAGCAAGAGAGCAGATACTCGCCGCTGAAGGCAAACTTCCCGCGGCTGTAATTGCTTGCGTCGGCGGCGGCAGTAACGCGATGGGCATGTTTTACAATTTTATAAATGATAAAGACGTAAAGCTCATCGGCTGCGAAGCCGCAGGTTCGGGCATCGACACAGAAAAACACGCAGCCTCAATCGCAAAAGGCTCTGTCGGAATTTTTCACGGAATGAAATCTTATTTTTGCCAAAACGAAGAAGGACAAATTGCTCCCGTTTACTCGATATCGGCGGGGCTCGATTATCCCGGCATTGGACCCGAACACGCATGGCTCTCCGACACAAAACGCGCGCAATACACGCCTGTCACCGACGAAGAAGCCGTCTGCGCTTTTGAATATTTGTCGCGTACCGAAGGAATTATCTGCGCAATAGAAAGCGCTCATGCAGTCGCGCACGCACAAAAAATTGCGCGTAACTTTTCCCGCGAAGAAAGCATAATCATCTGCCTTTCAGGCCGCGGCGACAAAGACGTATCATCAATTGCCCGTTACCGCGGAAAGAGCATACAGGAGTAAATCATGAGCAGAATAAAAAACGCATTTAAAAACGATAAGGCATTTATCGGATTTGTAACAGGCGGAGACCCAAGCATCGAAAAAACCAAAGAGTTTGTTCTGGAAATGGTAAAAGCGGGCGCAGACTTAATCGAAATCGGCATTCCTTTTTCTGATCCAATCGCGGAAGGTCCTGTAATTCAGGAAGCAAACAACCGCGCATTGGGAGCAGGCGCAACCGTAGAAAAATTATTTGCGCTTGTTAAAGATTTACGAAAAGAAATTGACGTTCCCCTTGTTTTTCTTACTTATGTTAATCCTGTTTTCCACTATAAATATGAAGCGTTTTTTAAACGTTGCGCCGATGTTGGTCTTGACGGCATTATAATTCCCGATGTCCCGTTTGAAGAACAGGCTCCTGTTAAAGAAGCGGCAGCAAAACACGGCATTGATTTAATTTCTTTGATTGCGCCGACTTCGCAGGAACGCATTAAAGAAATTGCAAAAAACGCAGCGGGTTTTATTTACCTTGTTTCTTCGATGGGCGTTACGGGAGTACGAAACGAAATTACGACAGATCTTGCCTCGATTACATCGGCAATCAAATCCGTAACAGATACGCCCGTCGCAATCGGCTTTGGCATTCACACGGCAGAGCAGGCGGCGCAAATGTCAAAAATTGCAGACGGCGTAATAGTCGGCAGCGCAATTGTAAAAATTGCAGCCAAGTACGGCAAAGATGCCTCGCCGCATATTTATCGTTATGTGAAAGAAATGAAAGACGCGATAAGATAATTGTTTTTTACAGTTCATATTTATTGACAAAAATGGCAAAATGTTGTATACAAATAATAGGGGCATACAATGAAACAATTCTGTATATTAGTGGCATTGATATTTATATTTACTTCTTGTGAAACAATAAATCATGAAAAAGGTGATGTGGTGTTATTTATAGAACCATATATAGGTTATGAAAAACCTGTTCTTGATATTTCAGAAGCAAATACGCAAGGTATAAACATTTCCTTGCAAACAACCGTAGATTATTATTTTACTAATTGGTTTTCACTTAACACAGGATTTGGTTTCGCCGGTAATATCATTTCAATAGAAAATGGAAATTATTATGCATATTGTTTTTCAGTTCCTTTAGGACTTCGTTTTAATATTTCCAATATTAACGGAAATTTAACATTGGGAACCGGTGTTAATGCAAATTTTCCATTATATGCATCTGCTCAATATTCGGACTATACAGTTGATTTCATTCCTTATATGGGAATTTATGCAGATATTGGTTATTTATTAGGCGATAAATTTGAAATATTATTAAAATTGAATTTTGCATTAAATACTAATTATACGGATAATGATAGCATGATACCATTTTCTTTTGGAATGGCATTAAAATTTCCAATCAAATTGGGTAATTTAAGCGGAAATTAATATTTATAAAAATATTTGTTTTTAGGAGAACTAAAGATTATGGAAGACGAGGACCCTCTAATATGGATGTTATTATTACAACTATTATTAATCGGTTTAAACGCAATATTCGCTTGTACGGAAATTGCGGTAATTTCATTAAATAAAAACAAACTTGCAAAATTGGCTCAAAACGGCGATAAAAGAGCCATTAGATTGGAGAAACTAACAGAACAGCCTGCGCGTTTTCTTTCTGTAATTCAAGTAGGAATTACGCTTGCCGGTTTTTTAGGCAGCGCTTTTGCCGCAGAAAATTTTTCAAAAAAATTGGTGGTTTATTTTTTAAATAGCGGTATTAATATTCCAAAAAATTTGTTAAATATGGCATCAATTATTATAATTACATTGATTTTATCCTACTTTACGTTAGTTCTTGGAGAACTTGTGCCAAAAAGAATCGGAATGAAGAATGCGGAAAAAATCGGTCTTAGAAT
>WQSP01000152.1 GCA_009787795.1 Treponema sp. | reverse complement strand
CCCTGATGCCCAAGACACATAAAAAGCGGCACGATTTTGATGCCCGCATCTTTTGCAACAGCCGCGATTTTTCGCGCTTCGTCTCTTCCAAAACTGCCGTCTGCAAGTTCCGGGAAACAGCGGTAATTGTAACCGGGATTAAACTCAAGAACCAAAAGATTGACACCCAATGGGGCGAGTCCGTCTCGAATGTACCCAATCAGTTTGTCCGTGATGCCCGAATCGCAAATGCGCAGGTGCGCACCCTTGATTTTATTTTCCATTGCCAATTATAACATGGAATTCAAAGCAAAGTTCCCCCAAATTTTTCCCTTGCAAAAAACCCGTTTTCCTGTTATCTTTTTCCAATGAGATATTTAACACCACAGTATTACATGGCGGATCCTTCGGCGCATGTTTTTAACGGCAAGCTTTACATTTACCCTTCCCACGACTGGGAAAGCGGCGTAGCGAAGAACGACAATGGCGATCACTTCAACATGAAGGATTATCATGTCTTTTCCATGGACGATGTCGAATCGGGCGAAGTCACCGATCACGGCGTAATTCTGGACACAAAGGATATTCCCTGGGCGGGAAGGCAGCTTTGGGACTGCGAAGTTACCCATAAAAACGGAAAATATTACATGTATTTCCCGCTTAAAGACAAAAATGACGTGTTTAAGACAGGCGTTGCAATCGCAGACAAGCCCGAAGGCCCATTCATACCTCAGCCCGACCCGATACGCGGAAGTTACAGCATCGATTATGCCATTTTGGAAGAAAAAGGCGAATATTATTTTTATTTTGGCGGCATTTGGGGCGGTCAGCTTCAGCGTTACAAGGATAACAAGGCTCTTGAAGGCGGCGGAACCTATCCCAAGGATAACGAACCTGCCATTGCTCCAAGAGTTGCAAAACTTTCGGGCGACATGCTTCAATTTGGCGAAGAGCCGCGTGCGGTTTTAATTCTTGACAAGGACGGAAAGCCAATCACGGCAGGCGATACGCAGCGCCGTTTTTTTGAAGCTCCGTGGATTCACAAGTACAACGGCAAGTATTATTTTTCATATTCGACAGGCGACACGCACAATATTTGTTACGGCACAGGCGACAGTCCTTACGGACCGTTTACTTATCAGGGTGTGGTTCTTACGCCCGTTTGCGGCTGGACAACCCATCATTGCATAACGGAGTTTAAGGGAAAGTGGTATTTGTTTCATCATGATAGCGCTCCGTCGGGCGGAAAAACATGGCTTCGCAGTTTGAAGGTGACGGAATTGAAGTACAACGGCGACGGAACGATACAGACAATTGATGGCGGCGGATACTGGGAAGCCGATTAGCTTTTATTATAAGGATATAAAATTTGGACAAAGAAAAAGCAAAAAGAAATCTTGAATCGATTATCGACAAACTGCATAATGATACCGATTTTTCTTTATTAAAAGAATACAAAAATCTTTTCAAGAAAGACGTATTTTTTTTAAGACGCACCGAAGTTGCCGCGTGGCTTTTTATGTATTACGATCAAAAAGAAACTCCTCCTGTGCGTAGCGCCGCTTTGTCGCAAAATTCAACGGCGAAGAAATCGGCGATGAAATCGCAGTCGTCCGCTTCGTCGGCGAAAAATTCGCATGTTTCAAATTCTTCCGGGTTTGCGGAAAAATCCCAGTTTGCAAAAAATGCGGCCGACAAGCAGCCTGTAGAAATAAATTTGGGCGAAGAAGAATCAAAACGTCTTTTTATCAGCATCGGGAAAAACCGCCGTCTCTTTCCAAGAGAGGTTATCACTTTGATAATGTCCAAGACTTCAACTCCAAGGGAAGACATCGGCATGATAAGAATCCTTGACAATTACTCCTTTGTACAGGTACGCGACACCAAAGCCGACGAAATAATTGAGGCTCTTACGGGTCATCGTTTCCGGGGGAGAACTCTTACCGTCAATTACGCAAAACCCAAATCAACGGAACCGGAAGAAAATTAATTTAATTAAATTAAAACGTAATAACCTGAAACAAAAACAATATCAAGAACACAAAAACCAGGTTAATGCATATCCCAAGGATCATTAATACCCAGGCAAGCGCTTCCAAAGAATAGGCGCGAAAACCGTAATGTCTTGCAAGGCGATCGGAAGAGTTCGGCAAAAGACCGTAACGCGCAAGATCGTAACTTGCCCTTAATTTTCTTGCAATCCATGTAAGGCGGCGGTAAAGGGATGTCAATAAAAAACCGGGCGGAAAAATGGGAAGAATGGGAATAAAAACCGCAGCCAGCGATGTGATGACAGTCAGGCGAAATGCGGGACGGTTTAAAAAAGATGCCGCGATGTATAAAAGGATAAGCGCGCCTGTTGCAATCGAAACGGGAGTGATAGTATTCCAGTATTCGTTTTTTGTTCTTGCCGCTTTTATTATCTCGGAAGGAAGCTGTGAATCGGGGCAATTGTAAAAAATTACAACCAAAGGATGTTCCTTTGAAGAAGTGAAATTCAATCTTTCATCGTGTGTTTTTAATTGTCCTCCGATAAAAACTTTTGATCCTTCGGTCAATGTTGAAACCCTGTTCCATCGAATCTGTTCGGGCGCTTCCGGATGCCCCTCACCCTGATGAACAGGCAAAAGGTAGCATTTGGTATTTGCAAGGGAAACGGGAATGGTCAGGTCGTCACCCCTTACCCAGAGGGTTCGCGCATCCGTGATGGACTCGATGCTTCCCGAAAATCTGAATATGCCGCCTTCCTTGTCCAGTTTTCTGTATTGGCTGTAATCCAAAAGGGGGCTTAATCGCATGTCGTTAAAACGGTTTCTGAATTTGCGCCATCTGTACCGGTTGAAAAAACCGCCTGCAATCGGGACAATTCCGTACCAGAACGCGACTATCAAAATGATAACTAGAAAAATCGAAAGCCTCGTGGTATTATCCCTCCATGCCGAATAAAAATATCATTCAATTGACAGTAGGTCCAATCGCGACAAATTGCTGGATATACCGTTTTAATGCAGACTGCGCCGCAATCATCGATCCGGGCGATGAAGCGGATAATATAATCGCCGCTTTGCAAAATGCTTCTCTTTCGCCCAAATATATTTTACTCACACATGGTCATTTTGACCATATCATAGCAGTGCCAAAATTAAAGGCACAGTATCCTGATGCGCAAATTGCGATACACGGCAAAGATGCGCAGTACCTTGGTCCCGAATCGTTCAAGGTTCATGAAAGAAGCGTAAAATACGCAATGGGAAGCGCTGATTTTATCGATGCAATATGGGAAAACCTGCCTCCTGCCGATATTTTGCTCGAAGAGGGCAGTGCGATAGGTCCCTTTACGGTGTTGAATCTCCCGGGGCATACGCCCGGAAGCAGCGCCTTTTGGGACAGGGAGGCTGGTGTGCTTTTTACGGGGGACACCCTTTTTAGGAGCGGATACGGCAGAACCGACCTTCCCGGCGGCAGCAATAAGGAGATATTCGAGAGTTTAAAGCGATTATTCGGGATGGACGGTAATATTGGCGTTTATCCTGGTCACGGCGAACCCACAACTATTGCCGAAGAAAGATGATTTTTTTGTTCCGTGGCATTTCGTGGACCCTATTGACTTATCTTGACTAAAATGGCGAAATCCTGTAGTCTTCTAAAAACTATTCTATAATAAGGAGTTTAAAAATGAAAGTAGCAATTAATGGTTTTGGGCGTATTGGACGCCTCGTTTTTCAATCACTCGTAGGTCAGAATTTGCTTGGCAAGGATAAAATTGACGTTGTAGCGGTTACAGATATTGTCACCGATGCCGATTATTTTGCCTATCAGCTCAAGTACGACTCAACTCAGGGCAAAATGAAAGCCGATATCAAGACAAAAAAATCGGCAGGATCGGATCACGACGATATCCTTATCGTAAACGGTCACGAAATCCAGTGCGTTATGGCGGAAAGGGAAGTTAAAAACCTGCCGTGGGGCAAACTGGGCGTTGAATATGTTCTTGAATGCACAGGTCTTTTCTGCGACGACAGAGCTTACGATCACCTCGAAGCAGGAGCAAAGAAAGTAATCATTTCAGCTCCAGCGAAAGGCAAAGACAAACACATCAATACATTTGTAATGGGCGTAAATCACGAAAAATACGATCCTTCAAAAGATCACGTTATTTCCAACGCAAGCTGCACCACAAACTGTCTTGCTCCTATCGTACACGTCCTTCTCAAAGAAGGTTTCGGTATCGAAACAGGTCTTATGACAACAAT
>WQSP01000151.1 GCA_009787795.1 Treponema sp. | reverse complement strand
ATGATATGGCAGACGCTTATGGGTTGTTTCCTTTCCGAGTCATCGCTAATAGACGGCTCAAGTTTATGGAAAGACGCGCTCGGCACAAAAGTCGCAGACAGCAAGCTTACGTTTCGCGCCTCTGTGCTTAACCCAAACATCGTAGCAGGCGAGCGTTTTACCTTTGACGGCTACGAAAGCAGGGACGCAGACTTTATCAAAGACGGCGTATTAAACTCATTTGCCCTTTCTTTATACGGTTCGCGTAAAACCGGAAAACCGCGCGCGTTAAACCTTGCGCAAACTGTCGAAGTCCTGCCGCACAATACACCGCTTAAAGAAATGATCAAGGGCGTAGATCGCGGCATTTTGCTTAATCGTTTTTCAGGCGCATCACCCGGTCCCGGCGGGGACGTGTCAGGCGTGGCAAAGAACAGTTTCCTTATAGAGAAAGGACAGATTATAGGCGCATTAAAAGAGACGATGGTATCTTTTAATATTTTGGACGTGATAAAGAACATCGACATATCAAGCGAGCGCTGCATGAACGGTATTAACATTCTGCCCTGGTGCTGCTTTGACGGCGTTACAATTTCGGGCGGGGCTGCATAGCCGTTAAATGCGGTTCGTTAAAACTTGTACGTCATTATTGCCGCAACGCGATAGAACTCAAGACGCAAAGGGTCTTGAGTGTCGAGGATTCGGCTTTGAAAATGCAATGATTGATTGCCGTGTTCGTCAAAGTTGGTAAAGTTTCTGCGCGTTCTGAATTGTGTGATTACCGCAACGCCAAGTTTCTCCGTAATTGTAAAATTTAAAATTCCCGAAAAATGCCAGCGTATCAAGTCGTCTCCCCAAACAGCGCGGCCCGGAGTGTCGTACAGGTGCAGATCCATCTCCGCAAGAAGCGCGACCATGCTTAAAAAAATCGGCATTTGGTATCCAATTACAAAGTTGCCGTAATAATTAAAGCCGTTCATGTTTTCGCCGTCATCGTTTTCAAAGTACCATGCTTCATTGTGACCCGCGCTCGAGTTTGTATGAAAATTTATTTCGTGGTAGGTAAGGAAAACAACATGGTTCCAATCGCCGGGAACGACTGCGGCCAAGTCAAACTGAAAAGTGCCGCCCAAAAATCCTTTCCAAAGCAGAGCGTCAAATGCGCTGCCGCTGTATGTTTGCGTGTTGGCAATGCCGGGAAGATTTAATCCTGTGCCGTAAATGTCACTGTCAAAAAGATTAACCGACCATCCTGCGCCGAACCTTGTGCCTGCCGACAATTCAATGAAAGCAATCGGCGTTACAACCGTTTTAAAAATTGCGTTGATGTTAACAGGCGTGGCCTCTGCGGTAAGGTGCAGTTTTAAACTGTTGTTTTCCATTAAAGGATTATCCCTTCGAAACAAGGGAAGAGTAAAACTGTGAGTATATCCAAGTTTTGCTTCCGGCAAAGTTGAGATTTGCAGAACAAGTTCTCCGCTTGATGTGACAGGGACACCCGTTTCCTGTGCATCGATCGTGTGCGCTGTAAAACAGGCAAGCAAAATAATAATTACGAAAGCTTTTTTCATTTTTATTCTCCTATCACTCTGACATGAACCTTGCGCGTGCGCGGACCGTCATATTCATTAAACCATATTCCCTGCCAAGTGCCAAGGAGCAGTTTTCCGCCTGTAACGATCAATGTGAGTGAAGGTCCCACAAGACTTGTTTTGGTGTGCGCTGCGGAATTGCCTTCGCCGTGGCGGAATTCTCTTCGGTCGGGGGAGATACAATTCAGCGCAAAGTTGACATCGCGCGGTACGTCGGGATCCGCGTTTTCGTTTACTGTGATCGCCGCTGTGGTGTGCGGCACAAACACCACGCAGATTCCTTCGCTCACGCCGGAAGCGGCGGTAATTTTTTGCACCTGCCCTGTGATGTTGACCCAATCGGTTTCGCCGTTTGTACGAATGCCAAACTCGGAAAGTGTTGTCATGCTTAAAGCATAAAATGATGATGGCTTTATGTCAATGTTATATAAAGTATGTTAATAACTTAACTGCTTGATATTTACCGCGCCTCCCGTGTTTAAGTTTATATTAGGTGCTCCCCTGTAAACAACGCTTCCTGCGCCGCTTGCGTTAATTGTCAAGTTGTCCGAACAGTATATGCTTAACGTGCCTGCGCCTGAAAGGTTTATTGTAGTGTTAAGCGTTTGAAGCGACAATGCGTCAAGCTCTCCGGCACCCGAAAGATTTAAAACAGAGGTACCGGCCCTCCCGGACAGTTCCAATTTTCCCGCGCCGAAAACATCGACAATGAGATTGTCAACATCCAGTTCAACCCTGCCGCCGCCTGCGCCTGCTATCGTGATAAAAAATGAATCGGAGGAAATTTTATCCACAGCTGTAAATGTATTCATGCTTCCAAATCCGCCTAAGCTTCTTCCAAAGCCGTCGATTGTTATGCCGTTCAGCGTTGGCATTGAAATGGATACAACCGCAGTTTCGTTCTCGCCGTAACTGATCCTTTTGGAAGTTCGAATGACAAGCTCGTCGTCAATGACTTCAAAGATAAAATATTCAAGCAGATTGGGGTGAACCTTTAATTCTATTGTGTCGGAAGGCTCGCTGTAATAATTAATGTCAAAAAAGCCGTTTGCTTTTACCTTGGAAAACTCGGCGACATAGATTTCAAAAATTTCCTGTCTGCCTTCAGGCTTAACCGCGTTTAAATCGCCGAGATTTACGATAATACAACCGGAAAAACAAACGAAGACCGTGGCAATCGTTAATATCAATATTCTTTTCATATATTTATCTTCCTTTCGATTAATTTTGATGTGAGAATAAACAATCCTGCGGCTTCCAAAATGGTTAGGAGAATCAAAATTGGAAACGCGGCGAAACTGTTTGGCGTAAGCATGACGAATATACCAAAAACCTGCACGCTGCTTATCGGCAATAGGACAATTTGCAAAAGGCTTGCGATATAAAAACACGCCAGAGCAAGCAGGAATGTTAATAATCCGGACGCAGGCAATTTGAAGAAAAATGATTTTTTAACCGCAATGCAAAACAGAATCATCATTACAAGCAGAAGGTAGCAGGCAATCATCGCCTTAACGGACAGGATAATGTAAACGGTAAAATTTTCGCTTGATAATACATCCCAAAAATTTTGCCAGATATTGTTGCCGATAAAATTGAAGGTTATCCATGTTATCGATACAGAGGCAATGAACATTGTAAAAATATCCAAACACATCATCGTTGTAACATTGGCAAGCAGGGTCTTCCATCGCGGCACAGGAGTCAGAGCCTGCAGATACGCTTCCTTGGAAGCAAACACGCGGCGAATCATTATTATGTCGCTTCCGACATTTGCCGCAAACATTGCCGCGACCGCTATTCCGCCAAGAGTTAAAAAAACAACATGAACCGCAAACGGAAGCTTTAATACAGAACCAAGTATGATGAATACGGCATTCATCACAAAGATAATTGCGAAGGTAACGCCTCTGACGTAAAGCCCGTTTAGAAACGCATACTTAAATTGAGTTTTCATTATTGAATACCTCCAAATAAACTTGTTCGACGGTTTGACCGCGCTCTTCGCGCATTTTATCGCAGTCGCCGTCAAACACAATTTTCCCTTTTGACAAAAAATGCACGCTGTCAAAAATGCGCTCGATATCCTTAACCAAATGAGTGGACACAAGCGTAGATGCGCCGTCCGGCTGCATGGCAAGGATCGCGTCTATAACGCGCGTCTTCCCGACAGGATCGATCCCGTCAAGCGGCTCATCAAGCAGATACAGCTTTGTTTCGCGCGAAAATGTTAAAGCAAGCATTAAACGTTCTTTCATTCCCTTGGAAAGTTTGTTAATATGCGCGCTCTTAATTGCCTGAAGCTCAAGGATGCGCATAAGTTCGTCCGCGCGTTGCTGCGAATAGTCGCCGTACATTTCACGATAAAAAGTAAAAGCGTCATGTACGCGCATCCAATTCGGAAACGAAAGAGCGTCAGGGCAGAAGCTGATTGTCTTTCTTGCAGATGGACCCGGCGCGGCATTTTGGTAATAATGCATTTCACCTGCAGACGACTGAAGAAGCCCCGCAATAGTTTTTAACAAAGTGGTTTTCCCCGAAGCGTTCGGTCCCAAAAGCCCTGCTATCTGCCCGGACGGTATAACGAGGTTTACGCCTTGCAGAGCTTTGCAGTTTCCAAAGTTTTTTTCCAGTTCCTTGATTTCAATTATTTTTTCCATGTTTTT
>WQSP01000150.1 GCA_009787795.1 Treponema sp. | reverse complement strand
ATTAAAATGTCCGAAAAAGGCGCAGGGTATCACATGCGATGCTGTAACCAGTGGATTTCCTTTACAACAGCAGAAATCACCGCAATGGTAAAGGTCGTATATGGCGAAGGCAGCGACTTGGAGGTTCGAGGCCGTCTTTACAGTTGGCTTGGGCGTGAAAGAAGCGATCTTTTAAACGCCGCCGGAATAAAAGACAAATTTGATGAAAATTTGACATCTCTTATCAATCTGTTAAAGAAAAATTTCAAGTTAAAAAAATAATCAATATTATGCTTGGGAAATCTGCGGACTAAAAGTATTTTCTAAATTCTCTCATTTTTCCTTGCATCCTGCTCCTGCAAACACTAGAGTTAATATATATGGAAGCTATGCTTGCCCAGAAAAGACGGGTCAGAAGTCCGGTTGGTGCCGGTATGTTTTATCCCGAAGACAGGAAAGAAACGCTGAATTACCTTGGTTCATTGGAGCTTGAGGAAGGTCAGGGTGGGCATGCACAGGCGATAATCGCTCCCCATGGAGCCTGGAGCTATTCGGGGAAGCTCGTTGCCGAGGCTTTTCATTCTGCAATGGGCAGGAGCGAGAACATAAAAAGGGTGGTAATTTTAGGTCCTATCCACGATAAAAGGGAAAAAGGGCTTTTTCTGTCAAATTCGTACTCGTTTCATACGCCATTGGGCAATATTTTGGTAGACAAGGAAATGACCGAACAGCTCGCATTTTGCGGCAAGTTCTTCGAAATCAACGATATTCCGCATTTAGGCGAACATTCCATCGAAATCCTTCTTCCTTTTGTCAAATATTGCTTTCCGCAAGCCTCGATTGTTCCGATTTTGATGGGACAACCCAAAGCACAATACATATATGACCTTGCGCAAGCTTTAAAAGCCGTAATAACGCCTGTTTTGGACGAAACGCTGATAATTGTCTCATGCAATTTGTCCTACGATAACGATCAGGGAACAGCGCGTGTTTTGGCCGAGGAAGTATTAAAACTTTTTGCGGAAAGGAATTCACCAGCTCTTGCCAATGCCATCCTGAACGGACGTTTAAATGCCTGCGGCGGCGCACTTGCGGCGGGTCTTTTCGAAAGCGGTCTTTTGGATAAAACCCGTACCTGCTCGGTCGCGGACAATATGGTAAGCGCCGTAAGCTCGGAAAACAGCACCGTTTTTTACAGCGAATTGTCCTACGGCTGATGCATTAAAAACCGATAATTAAACATGCGCAAATTTTTATTTTTTTTATTGATTGTTCCCGCTTTTTTTTCATGCAAAACTCCGCCTCAGGCGGGAGCTCCCGAAGGAATGCAAATCCTGGAGCCGGCATTTGACGTAACGTCGATTTATATCATTCAGGCTGATATTGTGGTCACACAATTTGAAGCGGTTTTAAGGGTTGAAAACCCAAACGATTTTGCGCTTGAACTGTCATCGATATCTTACGAACTGTACGGCAACGGCCGTTTCTGGGCGGGACATTCAGTTGCAGACATAATGCGCATACCTGCAAACAGCACAGAAGAAACGCGATTCCGCTTCGAAATGAATTTTATCAACATGTCAAGACCGTTATTGGACGATGTAATCGCCATGCGTCAGGTTAATTACCGCTTTAAGGGCAATGCGGAAGTACGCCCTGCACTCCCTGACGTTCCGTTTTTCTCTGTCGCGTTCGACTGCTCCGGTTTGTCGGAAGTCAAACGAAGAGCAACACGGGATTAAGTTACCATTACCCCGTCAATGCTTTGTTTTCCCAATAAAGCCATGATTAACCTGTCCAGTCCAATCGCAACGCCGCTGCAGCGCGGAAAATTTTCAAAAATTTTCCAGTAATCATGATCAACCTTGTGCAGGACAACAGCATCTTTGTCTTTTTGCGCACACTGCTTTAGCTGTGTACGCTGCTTTAGCTTTGCTTCTTCATTTATAAAAAATTCTTTTACATTTTGCGCATTTGTTTCTTCGCTGAAACAGTTTGCAAGTTCAATCCCATCCCAATACAGTTCCCAGCGTTCAACTGTCTGCCCGTTAGCTGACAATTTGGCCAAACACGGTACAAACGCAGGGTAATCCAGAAGCGCGAAAGGCTTGTCCGTTTTTAAATGAGGCTCCACGGCATGAATAAAAATCAAATCGTATAACTGCGCAACTGTCATGTCAGGCATCGGCTCAAGCCCCAATTTTTTTGCCTGCGCTGCCATGGAATCCGCGCCCTGTGCCGCCGCCTCAAACAAATCAAAGCCCGCGTATTTTTTAAAAGCCTCCGCCACCGTTATCCGCTCAAATAGAAATTTTTCGTTCGTATGGTTCGTGCCGAAGGCTATTGTTCGTGTGGTTCGTGGTAAAAATTCTTCGTCTTTGTGGTTCGCGGTTAAAAAATTAAAAAGTTCTTCTGTCAATGCAAGAGAATCCATATAACCGGCATCCATCGTGTAATATTCAAGCATCGTAAATTCATGGTTATGAAGCCTTCCTATAGATTCGCCGTTACGAAAACATTTGCAAATCTGAAACACATTAACGCGGTGTTTTGCGATTATTTTTTTCATCCAGATTTCAGGCGATGGAATCAAATAAAGGGAAGAATTTTCTTTTCTGCTTCCGTTTGGATAAAGCCGCTTTGTTTCAAAAACTTCCAAACAGGACTCTGGGATTAAATCGGGACAGAGCAGAGGAGTGTCCAGTTCAAGATAGTTTTTGTTGTCAAAAAATGAGCGTATGTTTTTTATTATCGCGGCTCTCTGTTGTAATATCTCCAAATCCATATTCATCTTCTCTATTAACCAAGTCGCATTACCGTTTCTTTCCATTTGCGGCCGCGATCGAATTCATTTAAAAACATGCCAAAGCTTGCGCACCCCGGGGATAACGCGACATTGTCGCCGCGTGAAGCTTTCCCGATTGCGCATTTAACCGCTTCGTCAAGATTGTCAAACGGACCTGAATACGAAATGCCCGCTCCATCCAGTATCGATTTTAATTTGTCGCTGCCTGTTCCTGCAAGCAGAATAATTGCCTTTGCTTTTTTTGCAATCGCGGCGACAGGAGAAAAATCAAGGTTTTTGTCAGTGCCGCCCGTAACCAATACCAGGGACGCGTTCTCTGTTAATGCCTCCATGCACGCGGCGGCGGCTTCCGGGATAGTTGCCGCGCTGTCATTGTAAAAACGCACCCCCCCGTTTTCATGGAATAGTTCAAGGCGATGCTCGATTCCCTTAAAATCAGCCAACGCGCGGCGGATTGTGTCGGGTTTTACGCCGGTTCCGTAAGATGCCAAAGATGCCATCAGCATGTTGATTTTCTGATGTACACCCGGCGTAAGAAGTTTTTGCGGAACCAATTCCGTGATTTCTTCGCTTGCGCCTTCAAAATTATAAAGACGCGCAAAGCCGCATCCGCTTTTTTCGTCTATCCAGCCGCCGCTTATCCCCTCTTTTAAAACTTTATTCTGCGACCACACAAGAGTTTTTGCCTTTGTTTCTGCGCGAAAACTTTTTCCCCATGAATCGTCGCCTGCAACAGTAATGCAGCTTGCATCCTGTCCCCTGTAAATGTTTCTTTTGTCGTCAATGTATTCGTCCATTGTCGCGTAACGGTCAAGATGATCGTGCATGATGGAAGTCAATATTGCCCCTTTGGGTTTAAACGGCTTTCCTTTAATGTCACCCAATTGAAAGCTCGACAGTTCCAAAACCACATCGTCTTCGTTTGTAAGCTCGTCCAAAAATGTCAAAGGAGAGACAGTAATGTTGCCGCCAAGATACGCTTTGCCCGACTTTCTGTCTTTCGACAAAATCCAATGAAGGGCGCATGTTGTTCCGCTTTTTCCCTTTGTTCCCGTAACCGCAAAAAGACATGCAGGGGACATCGATAAAAAAAGAGAGAGGTCTGTTTCGATGCGTTTGGATGCCAAAAGGAACGGAGAGTCGGGACGGACGCCCGGGTTTTTTATCACCATATCGGCATTTTTAAAATCCTCGATTTCGTGTTTGCCAAGGATATAGCGCACAGGTTTCGCTCCGATTTCGCGGACAAAACTGTCAAGCTTTTCAATCGAGGGAGAAAGGGTTTTTTCGTCCCTTAAGTCTGTAACGCATACATCCGCGCCGCGCTTAAGAAGAAAACGCGCCGATTCAAGGCCGCCGCCGTGAAGACCAAGTCCCATTACAAGAGCTTTCATTCCAACATAATCCATGTTATGTTAATATCATGCTTACCGATTCCTGTAAACAGGCGAAAT
>WQSP01000149.1 GCA_009787795.1 Treponema sp. | reverse complement strand
AGACTGGCGGAAAAATGTAAAACAGCACATTCCTATATAAGGCAACTTGAAACCGGAAACAGAAGTCCCTCATTCGCTTTTATCGGAAAAATTGCGGACGCGCTTCAGATTGAACCTTACCAGTTATTTTTTAACGAGACCTCAAAATCGGTAAAATCGGCGCGTACCAGGCAATTGGAATCAATGCAAAAAAACCTGATTGATTCTGTATCAAACGAAATTCAAACCGCTTTTGACGAAATAAAAAAATACTGATATAGAAAACATGGATTTTCACGAAACTGCTTTAACCTATCGAAGTTATTGTAAAAAACATTAATTTATGAGAATATCAAGAGATGCGGGTATTCAAAAGCTCATGGTTTGCCAAATTTTCCGCAAAAAAAGGTATAACGGATGCTAGTCTTAAAGCTTTAGTTAATGATATACTTGAGCAAGACTTGGCAAATGCAGACTTAGGCGGTAATGTTTATAAAATTCGTCTTGCCCGTAGCGGAAAAGGCAAATCGGGAGGGTACCGAGTCATTGTGTTTTATAAAAGTGAAAATAAAACCTTCTTTTACTATGCTTATCCAAAGTCTTTACTTTCAAATATCAGTGAAAAAGAGCTAAGAAACTTTAAACGGGTTTCTAAAGCATATTTTTTAATGACAGATGAACAGATTGCCAAGGCAGTGGAAATTGGCGAAATTATAGAGATATAGGAGAACCGATTAATGAAAAAGAATTATGAAAGCGAAGCCTTAAAAGTCTGCCATCAATCGGCGCAGAACCTTTTTAAACTTGGTGTAATTGACGAAAATGAAATGAAAAATTTTGATAATGACTGTATTTCACCAACACCGAAAAAATTGTTCAAATCTGCAGGCAGCAGAGTTAAGCAAAATAAGACTCCTGTTGCAGCGGCATCCCATTAATTTCCATGAAAGAAACAATCATCATCCTTGGCGCAGGTGTCATGCAGGGGCCTGCAATCAATATTGCAAAAGAGCTTGGCTATTATACAATCGCGCTTGACGGCAACTCTGCCGCTCCCTGCGTTCATTTGGCTGATAAATTCGAGCAAATCGATTTGAAAGACAAGGAAGGCATCGAAACATTTGCGCGTTCAATTCAAAGCTCATATAACCGTTTGGGAATAATGACAGCGGGAACGGATTTTTCTGCAAGCGTTGCCTGGACGGCAGAAAAACTGGGTCTTCCGGGCATTCCTTACGAAGCGGCTCTAAACGCTTCAGACAAATCGCGCATGCGCGAATGTTTCAAGAAAGCAGCTTTACCCTCGCCGGATTTTTTTACAATTTCTCAGGAAGAATTTAACCACAGAGAGCACGGAGAACAAGGAGTAAAACGTTTTTTAGAAGCTAATCTACTATCCTTCCCTCTGGTTATCAAGCCTGTCGATAACATGGGAAGCAGGGGCTGCCGCCGCGTTGACAATATCGGCGAGTTTCCCGATGCGGCAAAAACTGCAATCGGGTTTTCACGCTCGGGACGCGCAATCGTGGAAAATTTCATGGACGGCCCCGAATTTTCGGTTGACGCAATTGTGTACAAAGGCGAAATTACAATCTGCGGCATCGCGGACAGACACATTTTTTTCCCTCCATATTTTATCGAAATGGGCCACACAATGCCGACCGTCATAAATGAAGAAATGAAATGCGCAATGCTCGACACTTTTTGCGCAGGCATTCATTCTCTCGGCCTTGCAGGAAAAGACAACATAGGAGCCGCAAAAGGCGATATCAAAATGACGGCAAAAGGACCAATGATTGGCGAAATTGCCGCTCGGCTTTCGGGCGGTTACATGTCGGGCTGGACATACCCCTATTCATCGGGCGCTCTTCCCATAAAAGGCGCAATCCTTGCCGCAATGGGAAAAGAGCCTGAGGGACTTGTACCGATTAAAAAATGGACATGCGCGGAAAGAGCGTTTATCTCGATACCGGGAACAGTAAAAGAAATAAGAAATAGAGAAATAAAGAACAAGAATGAAAAAAATACNAATTATATTAACGATGTTTTTATGCGCATTAAGGAAGGCGANAAGGTATCGTTTCCCGAGAACAATGTTTCCAAATGCGGAAATATTATCGCCTCGGCTCCCGACAGGGAAACAGCTATTAAAGCGGCAGAAGATGCTGCCCGCGCAATACTTATAAGACTCGATCCTTCGGATTTGGAGACAAGAAAATTTCTCGCTGAAGAACTTCACGCAGACATCGAACCGCAGGTTCGGAGGAGGCACGGAGGACACGAAGAAAATTTAAAATTCCCGCCAAACGCCTTCGAGCTTACAAAAGAGCTCCATGAAGCCCTGTCGCAGCTTCCGAAAGATAATTTTGAAATTTTTACTCCCTTCCCTGAATTTGAGAATTCGGGGTTGACCGATTACATGGGTAGAACTGTCAAGGAATCCCTGGAAGCCGTACGTTTCCTCTGTGCCTCTGCGGCTCCGTGTGAAACTCTTAGTGATCCCTGCGAAAATGCCGAAAATACAGTAAGACTGGGCAAATCCTTCTGGGAAGCCCTGATTCGCGGCGGTTATCAAGGCGCGGTCTATTATATCGATTCATTGGGAGCAAAAATTGACAATAAGGAAAATCATCAATAAAAAACCATTATTCCTTATTTCCTATTTCTTATTTCTTATTTTTAGTTTGCATGCTCTCACTCTGGATGAAACCATAAATTCGCTTTCAAGAGTCTCCATGAATCAAACCGTGCAGTTCCGATGGGATCCGCTTTTCAGGGACGGTGTCTTTACCATAGGCGATCATTACGGCGCGTTTTCGGTGGCAAGGCGCGAAGGCGAAACCGGCTTTTTGATGTTCAATAACCGCGAGCTTTTCAATGTCGCTCTCCCGTACAACGACAACGGAAGACTCGTTTTTCCCGAAAGTTTTGTCTCCACCCTGACCGGCACTTTTTCGCGTCTTCGCGAAAACGACATGTCCCGTTTCCGCGTTGCCGTCATTATCATCGATCCGGGGCATGGCGGCAGAGACCCGGGCGCCGTCGGTAACATTTCAGTTAACGGCAAAAACACCCAAGTCCGCGAAAAAGACATCGTCCTCAATGTCGCCCTGCGTCTTCGCGATCAGCTGATCCAAAGATACCCCGACAAACGGATTTTAATGACCAGGGATTCCGATGTTACCCGCACCCTGGATTACCGTTCGGATATGGCAAATGCGGTAACCGTAAGGGACAACGAATCCATCATCTTCATATCGATTCATGCAAATGCGGCATTGAACACCAACGCAAGGGGTTACGAAGTATGGCATATAACATCGAGCGGTCAGCCAAGGTCCTTATTGGACACTTCCCGCAGCAGCTATTCCCCCGACATTAACGCCATTTTAAACAGAATGCTCAATCAGGAATTCACCTCCGAAAGCATCCTTTTGGCCGACTCCATTCTTCAGGGCTTTCAGGGCGTTTTCGGCAATACCCTCCCTTCCAGAGGACGCAAAGCCAACGATTGGTTTGTCGTAAGAAACAGCCGCATGCCCGCAGTTCTTGTCGAACTTGGCTTTGTATCCAACAGGCAGGATGCCGTTCTAATGACCGGCGAAGAGGGCTTGCAAAGACTTACCGCTTCATTGTACAATGGGATAAACAATTTCATTGGAATATTTGAACGAGAACGATAATGAGTGCCTTTATAAACAGTATTTTCAAACCCTTTGCCGATTTTTTGGGTTCCCCCGTAAAACGCTGCCTTCTTCTGATCAGTGTGCTTTTGGTAGTTGCATTGGTCGATTTTTTCTCGTTGGGGCTTGCAAGAAGGACTTTAGTGTTCTATACTATAAAGGACGGGGTAATTGCCGTAGAAGACCGGATGGTAAAACACGCCCAATCCAGGGAAGACGATATTATCCGATATGTGCAAGAGGCTCTTTCCGGGCCCGTATCCCCGGAGCTGCTTCCCATTGTAACAAGGGGAACAAAGCTTAGGTCCCTGTTATACAGGGAGGGTGTGGTTTATATCGACTTGTCGTCGGAATCCGCCATGCCTCCTGTCGAGGGCGGAAAGACGATTGACAACTTTCGGACTTTCCATGCCGGTATAATGAGGAACTTTTCGTATGTTAAGGATGTGCGTTTTTTCATAGAAGGAACGGCTATCTTTACAGATAATTTCCTGTAAGGGAAATTTGACGGGTTTTCCCGAATTTTCGGAAAAACCATAAAATTTGGGAATTTAATGTTTTGCCGTTGACAAAACATTTTAAATTTTATAAAATGTAAGATAAGAAAATTATTTTTAAGAAGTGTTTTTAAAGGAGCTTTACATGAAAAAG
>WQSP01000148.1 GCA_009787795.1 Treponema sp. | reverse complement strand
GAGCAGGAGCCAAGCAGAATGCATGCTCCCAGCGCCAAAAAGTAATTTTTCATAATTTTACCTCCGCCTATATATGGCATGAGAGTGCCGTTTTGCTTTAGTGAAACTAGACAAAAATGCAAAAAAATGATAATTTATTTTTGTCTTATCAAAATTTAGAGGTATATATGGCAAAGAAGGATAAAAAAGCCCCTGCAGAGCGGGAAACCGCTTCCGAGGCGATAACCAAGAAATTCAAACAAAGACCCGGCATCTATATAGGATCCGTTGTTATTCTTATTCTTATAACCATTACATTTATAGGCGGCGACTTTCTGTCGGGCGGCGGTTTTAGGGGCAGCGGGGATGACTATGTATTCGGATATTATGACAAAGTCCCCATTTCGTGGGTGGCGGGGAATATGTTTTCCCAATTTTACGATCAGATAAAATATTCGTTTCAGATGCGGGGAAGCAATGTCGATGACTTTATGACATCCGCCCGAATCTGGCGGCAGGCTTACGAGCAAGCCTTGGTGCATGTAGCCGTCTTGAATATGCTTAAAAAATCGAACTATGTTGCGCCCGAAAAGCATGTTGACAGGGCGGTCGCTCAGCTTCCGCAGTTTCAGAACAACGGGCGTTTTTCCAAAACAAGATTCGAACAGATGTCCGAGGCGCGCCGTCTTTCTCTTTGGCGTCAAACCAGGGACGAGCTTGCAAAGATTCATTTCTTCGGCGATTTTTCCAGGTTGTTTGTTCCTGCGGGCGAAGTTGAATTCATTTCCAATATGGCGGCTCCTGTAAGATATTTCGACGTGGTTTCTTTCAGCGTTGATGCGTATCCCGAAAGCGAGTATGTCGCTTTTGCGCAGGAGAATCTGGCTTTGTTCGGTTCCATTCATCTGTCGCGGATAACCGTTGCGGGAAGCGAGAGGGAAGCGAGAAGAGTGCTAACTTCAATCAAGGACGGAAGCACAACTTTTGAAGATGCCGCAAGAGCCAATTCGCAGGATGGTTACGCCGATAGAGGCGGCGACATGGGAAATAAATTTGTTTATGAGTTAAATGC
The DNA here is from genome assembly GCA_009787795.1 of Treponema sp. Classification (GTDB taxonomy): domain Bacteria; phylum Spirochaetota; class Spirochaetia; order Treponematales; family Breznakiellaceae; genus WQXQ01. Next base: position 3,299 of record WQSP01000148.1, on the reverse strand, counting down.
CGAAATTCCAAATGCCGATACACGCAATTCGATTATTAAACTTAGAAACGGCGAAATTAGCGATATTATTCAAGTAACAAACGGATGGGCGTTTTTCAGGGTGGAAAATGCGCTGCAAGAAGCCGATCTTTACGATATTGGCGTTATGCAAAGGGTTCGTATGCATGTAAGCGGTTCCGAAAGGGGACGCATGGAAGACTGGGCAATAAACGAAGCAAACAATTTTATCGCAGAAGTGCGCGAATCGAATTTTGACGATGCTGCAAGAGCGCGATTTTTGCAAAAACACAGCTTTGGTCCGCTTCCGATAAACTTCGGCGGCGTTGATCTTTTTCCCGCTTTGGAATATTCCACAATAGAGGGATTGACGGGTCAGGATTTGCAAAGCATTTCGCGTAACGAAACTTTCTGGAGAATCGCCTTTTCCGCGCCTATAAACACTCCGACAGAACCTTTGGTTCAGGGAAGCAATGTTCTGGTGTTCATTCCCACTCAGGAAGAAGATACCAACGAAATGTATCAGGATTATATCAAGTCGATGTATGCGTCCAACTGGGTAAGGGAAGCGTCCGAACAGTCGCTTATACAGTATTTCCTTCATAACGGAAAAGCAAGCAATGATGAATTTTTCTGGGATGCTTATTCGCGCTTTTTGACGCCGCGATAAATGCATGATTAAAAACGGTAAGACTCTTCTTTCCGGAATTGATCCTGTCCGCAGGGCCGAAAAAACTGCGGACTCTGTTTCCATTAAAAATAAAACGCTTTATTTTTGCCCGTCTCCCATTTACGGTTACGGGCTTTCGCGTTTTTTGGAGCGAATCGAAAACGAAGCGCCCGACTGCGCGGTTCTTTGCATTGAGGCCGACGGCGAATTGTTTGAATTGGCGCAAAAAAACATCGACGCTTCCCTTTTAAACGGCAAAAAATTGCACATAACAAATGTTTGCGAAGAAGAAGGTTTGTATTCTCTTGTTTGCGATCTTTGGGGCGCGCTTTTCTTTCGCCGTATCGAGATATTGCGCTTTACGGGCGGTTGGCAGCTTTTCCCGGATTTGTACAATTCTTTGTACGAAACGCTTTCCGGTCAATTGGCGCTCGATTGGGGCAATGCGCTTACCCTTGCAAAATTGGGAAGACTTTACATTAAAAACTGCATGCAAAATATTTCTCTTGCGGCAATTTATCCTTCCATTTCACAGTTGTCTTATGACGAAGCTCCCGTTCTTGTAATGGGCGCAGGCCCTTCGCTCGACGTTTTTCTTGAGTCGGTGTTTAAAAAAAATCAGTTAATAAAAAAAAGAGAAAATCGCAATTTTAAAATTATCTGCGTTGATACTTGTTTGGGCGCATTAAGGGACAGGGGCATCGAGCCCGACTTGGTTGTAATTTTGGAAAGCCAACATTGGAACATACGCGATTTTATTGGAAGCAAAGACTGTCAATATTCTGCGGCAATCGACATCTCGTCGCTTCCTGCAACTGCAAGAATATTAAACGGAGAGGGTTTTCTTTTTTTTACGCCGTGGACGCAATTAAAAATTTTTGAAAGACTGAAAAATGCATCTCTTCTTCCGTCTGTCTTTGCGCCGCTTGGTTCTGTCGGCCTTACGGCGGTGAACATTGCAAAGCGCCTGACGCGCGGAAAAATCATTTGCGCAGGACTGGATTTTTCGTTTACTTATGATTCTTACCATGCGCGCGGAACTCCGGGTCATCGCGCAAAAATGAACAAACAGACGCGTCTTTTGCGTTTGTTTGACACGTCGGCTTTTGGCGGGACCGCAATAACCGCTGTTTCAAAATCGGGCGAAAATGTTTGCACAAACCCGATAATGAGAAATTACCGAGCGCTTTTTGAACAGGAGTTCGGCGGCGACAAACGTATATTTGATATTGACGGCACGGGACTGCCTTTGGGCGTTAGGACACTTTCAATGCAGGATGCGATTAAAGAATTAAATATAGAGGAAGTTCACACGGAGACACAGAGGCACGGAGAGGAGAAAAATAATAATCAAAATTCCTCCTCTGTGCCTTTGTGCCTTTGTGAGAACTCTTCCGGAATAAATTCTTTTTATGAAAATGAAAAAAATATGTTAACAGAGCTTCGCGGGATACTTACAGGTGAAGCCGAAGCAAAACAAGAACGGCTGGATGCTTTGATAATTGAATGCGATTACCTGTGGGCTCATTTTCCCGATTGCGCAGGCGGCAGAAAACCCAATATGAACGACAACTCCTTTTTAAACAGGGTGCGCATGGAAATTGACATTATGCTTAAATTGGTAAATCGCCTTATCGGGAAATAGCCGTAAAACTGAAAAAAGTTAAAAATTCTTTCGTTTTCGCTAAAGCAAAACGGCACTCTCATGCCATATAAGGGTATGAAAAACAACAAACCAAATGCATTCAAAAATGTGCCTAAGGAAGACCGTCCGCGCGAAAAACTGCTCTGTCGCGGGCCTGCTTCCCTTTCCGACGGGGAATTGCTGGCAGTCCTCCTCAATACGGGCATAAAAGGGAAAAATGTAAAAACCCTTGCGGGAGATTTGCAGAAATTCCTCGACCGAAACAGGGAAATCCCGTCCGTAAAGGAAATTTCAAGCCTGTCGGGGTTGGGCGAATCAAAAGCATGCGCCATTGCAGCCATGCTCGAGTACGGCAGAAGACGTTACGGCTCATTTTCTGCGCGTATCAAACAGCCAATCGATATTTTTACCCTTGTGCGTCATTACGCAGACCGGAAACAGGAAAAATTCATCAGTCTTTCCTTAAACGGCGCTCATGAAGTGATGAATGTGCGCATTGTCACTATCGGCCTTGTGAACAAAACTATCGTTCATCCCCGCGAAGTTTTTGCAGACCTGATTCAGGACAGAGCCGCCGCCTTTTGTGTCGCTCACAATCATCCTTCGGGTCAGCTTGAAAGTTCCGCAGAAGACGACGAAATCACAGAACGGCTCGCCTCTGCCGCCCGCATTTTGGGTCTTCATTTTGTAGACCATATCATTTTCTCGGAAAACACATGGTGGAGCTATCGCGAAAACGGAAAATTGGGAAAAGAATAAGGAACAGATCGAAGCAGTCGCAACCGCCCGTTTTTCTTTTTTTGATTTTTTTTTGAAATATTGCTTAACACATGGACATTTTCAACTAATGTAGATATATTTTACATTAGACAGGAAAAATCGACAAATGAGCAAAATACAGCGTTTTGATTCAAAACAGCAGATGAATTCAAATTCTCTCTCTCTCTCTCTCTCTCTCTCTCTCTCTCTCTCTCTCTCTCTNTTATA
>WQSP01000147.1 GCA_009787795.1 Treponema sp. | reverse complement strand
ACAAACAGGTTAAGCGCGCCTGTTTTTCCGCTTGCGGCTGCGTTGCGGTAAACGCCTGCGCGAAGCGCTTCCCAAAGACGCGGAACTGCCGACATGAAATTCGGATGCACTTTTTGTAAATCCGCGAGCATGATTTTGCCGACAGGTTTGGAATACGCCAGTCCTCCGCCGGGATGAAGCGCGATATATTGAACAGCGCGTTCAAAAGAATGCCAGACCGGCAAAACGGTTATCCATATATCGCCCGCCTTATTGCCGATAGCCCTTGGAGCATTTTCCGCCATGTTTAAAATACTCTTATGGGAAAGCATAACACCCTTTGGCTCGCCTGTCGTTCCCGATGTAAAAATTATCGTTGCAAGGTCGTCTTCCTTGCCCATATCAATTTCCGCCTCGATGTCTTTTACGCTGTCTTTGGCAACAATGGCTTTTCCTTTTTCCATTATATCCTTGTAGCCAAGAATATTGATTCCCGAAAGAGAGGAGGAATATTTTCCTTTGTCAAAATCATTTTCAATTAGAATGAAGGTTGAGATCATGGGCATTTTATCCCGCACCGGCAGTAGTTTTGCCAACTGCGCTTCGTTTTCCAGTACTGCGGTTTTACAGTCCGCAAACGAAATAATATACGCCAATTCTTCCGCCATCGAATCGCATCCGCGCGGAACATCGGCGGCTCCAAGACAATGAAGAGCCATGCTCGTGATTAGCCATTCTTTTCTATTATCCGAAACGAATCCGATATGCTCTCCGCGCTTGATGCCCTCTTCCTTAAGCCCTGCGGCATAGCAGAGAATTTCATTGTACATTTCAGTATAGGTTGTGGGATGAAAAACATCATCCTTATCCTTACTTAGCTGTGCAATATTGTTTGGGTAATTTTTTACATTCATTTGAATGATTTTAGGTATGGTTGTAATATTCATCTATAAATTATGACACTTAATAACCGGATGTCAAGCTTTTTGTATTATTTTTCAATGAAAAAATCTTATAGGTTTTCGATAGAAAAACTCTTATATTTAATATATGTCCACAGGAAAACCGAAAATCAATCTCTATCTCATTCTAGTTTTGATATTTATCTTGACGATCGCCGCTGTGATCCATATAGTGCAGTATCAAACCAACAGCATTGTTTCGGAATTGACGCTGAATCGGGTTCAATCGGCGAATCGGAGTTTTATCAATTATCTTTCGGAGCTTGAGGAAAGGGTTATTTTAAGAGCCGAAGTAATTGCGGGGGACGAAGCGGTTGCCGAAAAAGTAAAAAACAGGGATTATGCCTCGCTTGCAAAATATCTTGCAAATTTTGTTCAGGGAATCGATTTTTTAAGCATTTGCGACGCGCAGGGAGTCGCGCTTGCAAGATCGCTTAACGATACAAGGGGAGACAACATCTCAAGGTTCAAAGGCATTACTTCCGTATTAAAAACCGGAAAAACGGCAACCATGATCGAAGAAATCGATACAATCGGAAGCCGTCTTTCCGTTTATGCAAGCGCCCCGATTTTTGACGGAGACACATTAATCGGCATTGTAAATTGTTTTTACGATTTGGAAAGACACGAATATGTTGATGTTTTTAAGGAAAGAAACGGATGCGAAGCCGCGATATTTTTGGACGACGAACGCATAAGCAGCACTCTTGTTGATGAAAACGGCAACAGGATTTCCGGTGCCATTAAGCATGATTTTATTGCGGAAAAAGTTCTTGGAAGAGCGGAAGAATATCTTGGAACTTTGGAATTGTACGGCAGCATCTACGGCGTTTGTTACGCGCCTCTTGTTGTTGGGGACGATGTAATCGGCATGCTGTTTACAGGCGTAGACATTCGCCCCACGATAGACGCTCAGCGCATGATGAACAGATGGATTATTTCTTCTGTTATTATCGGGCTTGTTGTATCGGCTTCTTTTTTAATTGTTACCAACAGAATCATGCGAAAATATTCCAGCCTTGCGGAAAAACAGCAGAATCAGCAAAAATTGATGGCGGATATTTCACGCAGCTTTTTGGCGGATTCCGATACCGATTTGTTGATCACAAAGACGCTTCAGATGATAGGCGAGTTCATGGAAGTTTCGCAGATGCTTTTCTTCCGGTTCAACGAAGAAACATGCATCATGGAATGCAGAAACGAATGGATCAATCCGAAACTCGGGCTTTCGTCGCGCATTGGAAGCATTCTGCCTCTTAAAGGATCGATGCTTTCGATTGTAAAAAGTCTTGTGCCGGGAAGCGGAAAAGATTCGTATTTGTCTTCCAATGATCCTGTCATTAAAAAGGCAATGGAGCCGTACAGGGTAAGTTTTGCCAATTACATTACAACGCCTGTTTTTATTAAAGGAGAAATAATCGGCGCGATTGATTTTTCCAAGGAAGGATCGGCCAGAGAATGGAGCGACAGCGAAATAAGTCTAGCTACGCTTTTTGCGAACACCTTGTCGGGATTTTTTGAAAGGGAAGCAATGGGTATTCGCAAAGAGAACGCGGAACAGGCAAGCCGCGCCAAGACCCGGTTTCTTTCCAACATGAGCCACGAAATGCGCACCCCCATGAACGCGATTATCGGCATGGTAGAAATCGCAAAAAAATCGAATGACAGCGAAAGGCAATTATACGCGCTTACCAAAGTGGAAGAATCGTCCAAACATTTGCTTGGAATAATCAACGACATACTGGACATGTCAAAAATTGAAGCTGATAAATTCGATCTTTCGGAAGTGCCGTTTGATTTAAAAGACGTTTTGGAAAAAGCCGAATCGTTAGTGCGTTTCCGCATAGACGAAAACAGGCAAAATTTATCGATAACTGTTGATGAAGATGTTCCTTCTTATTACATCGGCGACGACCAGCGGCTCACTCAGGTGCTTACGAACCTGCTTTCCAACGCGGCAAAGTTCACACCGGAGAACGGTGAAATCAGCGTCAATGTAAAACTCAACAGTCAGCTTGATCAATATACCATTTTGCATTTTGAAGTATCAGACAGCGGAATAGGAATATCGCCTGAACAGCAATTAAGGATTTTTAACGCTTTTGAACAGGCGGAAAGCGGCACTACGCGCAAATTCGGAGGGACGGGACTTGGGCTTCCCATAACAAAACACATTATAGAACTGATGAGCGGCGTAATGTGGATTGAATCGCAGATTGGCAAAGGAGCAAAATTCATTTTTACAGTCAAACTGTTGCGCGATTCAATCATCGATCATCCTTATATGGACAAAAATTTCTCTATGAACGACATCAGCGATTTATTCGCGGAAAAGAAACTGCTTATCGTTGAGGATATCGACATTAACCGCGAAATATTAATTTCGCTTCTGGAAGAGACGGGACTATTTATTGAATCTGCGGAAAACGGCAGAATTGCGCTTGACATGGTAACGGTGCCCGATTCCAATTACGACATTATATTCATGGACATGCAAATGCCCGAGATGGACGGCCTTGAAACAACGCGCCGCATCCGCGAATACGAGACCAATTCTTCGCGGGAACATATCCCCATAATAGCAATGACTGCGAATGTCTTTAAGGAAGACATCGCAAGCTGCATTGCCGCAGGCATGGACGACCATATCGGCAAGCCTGTAGATATGGAGACAGTGCTGGAAAAGCTGAAGATGTATATTTAGAAAACGTCAACCTATCTTGCATATTCCGTAATCCTCGTTTCCCTGATCATCGTAACCTTGATGCGTCCCGGATAGCGAAGATCGTTTTCGATCTTCTTTGCAATTTCTTTTGCAAGCTCGCGGGTTTGGTCGTCATTGAGCGCTTCATTGTTGACCAAAATGCGAAGTTCGCGCCCTGCCTGAATGGCGAATGATTTATCAACGCCGCTAAAGCCTGTTGCGATACTTTCAAGGTTCTCCAGGCGTTTCATGTAATTATCAAGGGTTTCCTTGCGCGCGCCCGGGCGTGCCGCGGAAATTGCGTCGGCGATTTGCACAATGACAGCCTCGATGCATGTTGGTTCGATGTCGTTGTGGTGACTGCCAATGGCGTTGATAATACGCGGGTCCTCGCCCATTTTTCGCGCCATGTCCATGCCGATTTCGGCGTGGTTAAGATCGGAATCGGATTCAACGCCTTTGCCGATGTCGTGTAACAGGGCGGCGCGTTTTGCAAGATCGCGGTTGCAGCCGATCTCTGCGGCAAGCATGCCGGCGATAACCGCAACTTCCCTTGAATGATGAAGCACGTTCTGACCGTAACTCGTGCGGAAATAAAGCCGCCCAAGCGCGCGCACGGCATCCTGTTTGATATTGTGGATGCCAAGGTCAAAGAGAACCTTTTCGCCTTCTTCAAAAATTTTCTGCGAAATGTCCTTGCTTACCTTGATGACGATTTCTTCTATACGCGC
>WQSP01000146.1 GCA_009787795.1 Treponema sp. | reverse complement strand
CCATCGTATCCACCTGCATCTGTGCTTCGCTGAAAAAGTCCTTGAGAAGTTCTTCATTATTGGGATCAAGATAATCACTCATATTATAAATATCCTCTAAAATTGCCATAAAGTCAATACTGATATATGCCAAATAAGGCAGGTTTTGCCATATAAATCCAAAAATTGCCTGTTTTTAAGCCTCTTTAATTGTATACAAACTGGAGCCGAAATCTCCAAGAAGCCTTGTTTTTTCGTTATAAAACGTGCCCATAAACTGATTGTTAAGCCTTATTCCGGCCGTCAATACGCCCGCACTGCATAAATATGTTTCTACACAATCGGTAAGGGCATAATGACGATTGGCAGTTCTAAGGATAAAACCGTGCGGATTTAAGGTTACGGGAAGGAGGTGCTTTACAAGACCGCCGAATCGTTTAATGTAGAGTTTTTGCGCCCTTGTCGTAATTTGATAATTTTCGCCTTTTTTAAGACCGGGGATGCGCAGGGTGTCGCTCTCCTCGCCGTTTCCCGCCTGAAGCTGAAAAAACCCTGCCACACTTTCGTTTTCGCCGCGCACAAGCCAGAGCATTTTATTCTTCATACGGCTCGAGGGGACAGGGAGACGCTCGAATTTCCCATACTGGAAGGTTCTGCGCCTCTCTTTATAAAATGCAATTTGATCCTTAATTTCGAGTTTTTCCGCAGGCGTTAAAAAGCGCAAATCAAGCTCATAGCCAAGGCTTCCAAAACAGGCGGTATTGTAACGCGTCGAAAGCGGCGTCTCGCGTAATGTTTGCTGGTGCGGCGCATCCGACACATGCGCTCCCATAACAGACTGCGGATACAGGTATGAAAGCCCGCCTTGAATATTGAGGCGTACGGCAGGATCGGTACAGTCCGATGTCCAAATCTGAGGCGAAAAAGTGAGCATTCCCAAATCGAAACGGTTTCCGCCTGACGCGCACGATTCAAGCAAAATGTGAGGGCGCGGCGAAAAAATTCGGCGCAGTACGTCATATAACCCCAAAATGTATCGATGGAAAAACTCTCCCTGGGACGCAATATGCTTTGATCCGAATTCGCTGATATGACGGTTCATGTCCCATTTCACATAACATGCGCCCGTTTCATCCAATATCCTGCCGACAGAAGAGACGATATAATCGCGCACCTCTTTATTGCATAAATCAAGGACATGCTGATTGCGTCCCAAAGTCGATTCGCGCCCGATAGCGCGGACTGCATAATCGGGATGAGCGCGAAAAAGATTTGAGTTTTCGTTCACCATTTCAGGCTCAAACCAAATCCCAAAACCCATTCCAAGTTTGCGCACTTTTTTTGCAAAGTGAGCCAACCCGAACAGAAACTTTTTTTTGTTAACCGAATAATCGCCAAGCCCCGTTTTGTCGTTATCGCGCCCTTCAAACCAGCCGTCATCAAGCACAAAAAGCTCCATGCCGAGTTTTTTGGAAAGGCGGGCAAGCGACATTAATTTGCTTTCGTTAAAATTGAAAAAACACGGTTCCCATGCGTTGTAAAGAACGGGGCGTTCCTTGTCTTTCCATTCGCCGTTTACAATATGTTCATTTACAAATTGGTGAAAGTTGCGGCTTAAACCGTTAAAACCGTTATCGCTGAATGTAAAGACAGCTTCGGGCGTTTCAAAACTTTCACTATTCTTTAGCGTCCACTCAAAACAATGAGGACTAATTCCGATCCCTGCGCGGACAAGGTCATGACTGTTTAATTCTGCAAAACCAAAATGATTACCGGAGTATACGAGATTAAAGCCGTATACTTTACCGCAGCTTTCCGATGTTCCGTTTTCGCATAACAAAAACCCCGGGTTGTGCTTGTTTCCGCTTGCCCCGCTTCGGCTCTCATTTACAAAAACGCCGTATTGCAGGGGGCGGTCGTGTCTGTGCGCTTCCCTCGCCCAATCGCCGTCAAAAGTGATCAAATTAAAACCCATATTCGGCATGTCAAAAGACATGCTTAAAAGACGGCGGATAACAAGCGCGTTTTCTTCGTTATTTTCCAAAATGACACGGCGCGTTATTACATCGGCTTTTTCATAGACTGTATAAATCAATGTTAGATTCACTTTGCAGGATTTATCACGCAATTTAACGGCGAGGGAAGCGCATTCGTCTTCCTTTCCGTGAGAAGACGGCAATTCCTTCATTGGAATAATTCCCTCATGCACCCTGTGGCTCTCGTAAATAAAATCGGTAATAAAGCCATCGTCCGGCATTTTAATTTCTGCCGGAGAAAAGCGAAAATCACCCTTGCCTATACCAGACCATTCAAGGCACATGGTATCGAGGCAATAAAACGGATCATCCTTATCGTAGACAATGGTTGTAGCGCCTGCCTGCGCGGTACGTTTAGGAATGAGCGCTGCAACGTCCGTTGCCTCAGCCGAAGCAATTTTTGTGCCATAATAAACATGCTCAAGGTGCATATTTTTAGTAAGACGAAAAATGTAGGATGTGTTTTCTGTTTGCAGATAAAAGATGCTGTCTTTAAATGTAATCATTTCCATATTATAGCATAAATCTCTATTTTCCGTTATAATGTCCAAATGGCAGCCACATTGACAGAATTTGACATTATTATCCGTTTAAGCCTCGCATTTGCCGCAGGTTTTATTATCGGCATTGAACGCTCAAGCCGCCGTCAGGTCGCAGGGCTTCGAACCCATATACTCATCACCCTTGGAGCGTGCTGCCTAATGATGCTCTCCCTTTGGCTCCCTCAGCAAATGGGAGGCGGCGACCCGGGCAGAATCGCGGCGCAAGTTGTCGCAGGCATGGGATTTCTTGGAGCGGGCGCAATCATCAAACTTGGCAACAACATAAGAGGACTCACTACAGCGGCATCCCTTTGGCTCATGGCGGCGGTCGGACTTACAATAGGAGCCGGAATGTTCCTTACAGCCGCAGTCGTTGTGGGATTTGCGCTTATCACTTTAATCGTTCTCCATTTAATAGAAAGAAAAATATTCCCCGAAGACAACTGGAAAAAAGACACTCCTGAAAAGGAGGAATGATGAACGCAAAGCACCTAACGGTCAGCGAACTTACGGAACAAATTCGTTTAAGTTTAGAGGGCTCGTTTTCATTTGTCTGTGTCGAGGGCGAAGTGTCCAATTGCAGACCCGCAAGCTCGGGGCATTTATATTTCAGTTTGAAAGACGCAGGCGCAAAAATTGACGCCGTAATGTTTAAAAACAGGCTTCGTTCATTGACATTCGAGCCCAAAGACGGCATGTTACTGCGCGTGCGCGGAAGTCTTTCCGTCTACGCTCCGCGCGGAACGTATTCAATCGTTTGCGAAGAAATGGAAATCGCGGGAGCGGGCGAAATCCTTGCAATGCTGGAAAAACGAAAGCAAAAATTGGCGCAGGAAGGATTGTTCGACGAAGATCGAAAAAAAGAACTTCCGCGCTTCCCCGGGACAATCGGCGTTGTCAGCTCTCCAACGGGAGCTGCGTTACGCGACATTTTAAACGTTCTTCAAAGACGCGCAAGCGGCGTCAGGGTAATTATTCTTCCCGCTCCCGTTCAGGGTGAAGAAGCGGCTTCTTTGATTGCAGCGCGGATAAAACAGGCGAATCAATGGAAACTTGCCGATGTATTAATCGTTGGAAGAGGCGGCGGCTCTTTGGAAGATTTGCTTCCATTCTCGGACGAAGAAGTTGTCCGCGCTGTCGCAAATTCAAAAATACCCGTGGTAAGCGCCGTGGGACACGAAATCGACTGGGCGTTATGCGATTTTTCTGCGGACTTGAGAGCGCCAACGCCTTCCGCCGCCGCAGAACTTGTAAGCGAAAACCTTGTCATAATCGCAAGCCTTGTGCAAAAAATGTACGCAGATTTAATTAATGTAATAAGAACGCGCATGGAAAGGGCGCGGCTTTTATTAAAACCATTCGACATACAGGACATGGAATACCGCATCCGCTCGATATTGCAGCCGCGCCTGATTCGCCTGGATGACGCAAAAGAAGCGCTCATAGACGCAGTATCGGAAAAATGCGCAATACTTCGCGGCAAAATTGAACTTGTATCCGCCGTAATAAACGCATCAAGCCCGTTAGCCGCAATGGAAAGAGGTTTCTCTGTCGTGACAGACTCAAACGGCAAAATCGTCCGTAATAGCGCAAAAGTAAAACATGGCGAGAAATTATTAATAAGACCATTAAAAGGCGAAATCACCGCCACAGTGGAGAAAATCCAGATATGAAGAATTTAATTTTAAAGAATTTAACCACGAACCACACAAACAATCACGAACCTTCTATTCGATATCTTAATCTTAAATTTAAAGAATATTTGTTAGCTATCAGAGATTTATTAGGTTTAAGAATAAGAGTCTTAGCGCGAGTTCGTGTGGTTGGT
>WQSP01000145.1 GCA_009787795.1 Treponema sp. | reverse complement strand
CGCTGGACAGGCTTTAAGCCGTCTTCAAGGTCGGGAATAGCCCTGTCTTTAATAACGTAGGAAGCATACTCCAAAAAGTTGCGGTCAAAAAGGTTTTTTATGTAAGCCATTATACAACATTATATTAAATAAATAATTATTACAAGAAGAGCCTAACACGAACCTAGTCCACGAATTCACACGGATTAACACGAACCTTGTACGATATCTCTTCTCTTCCTTCGTGAAAATCCGTGAAAATCCGTGGATTAAGGTATAATTAATTTTTTGGAACTTTTTACCCGCGCTCTCGTTTAAATTATTATAAATGTCAGTTATTTTTATAATGATATACATTATGCTTAACATTATTAAAATTATTATTACAGGGGCAGAGGCAAAAAATACCAACGGCTTATACTATTGCTGCGATAGCAGCTTGGCGTCCTTTGCGATCTTGGCGTTCTTGGCGAGAGGTCTTCTTCTCTTCCTTCGTGGAAATCCGTGAAAATCCGTGAAAATCCGTGGACTCTCTATATTAATCTTCTTGTAAAGCCTGGCGTATAACCGTTAATTGATTTCTAAGGTTTGCGATTTCTTGTTCCTGCCTTTCATTGGCGCTTCGAAGCTGCGTAATGGTGGAGCCGCTTGAGCTGTTTTCGGTTTCGAGTAACGAGATGCGGCTGTCTTTTTCTCCTGCGGTGTGTTCAAGCGCCGTTATCTGGCTTTGAAGCTCCGTGATTCTGCGCGTCTGCCCCGAACCGCCCGAGCTTAATGCGTCGATTGTTTTTTGCATTTCTTCCATTCTGGTTTGCAATTCGATGTTTCTTGCGATTATTTCGGATGAATCGGCCTGTTCAACCTCACCCTGTTCGTTGATTACGGCAACGCCGCCTGCAAAGAGCGCTTCGATTGCCGCAAGCCTTTCCCTTTCTATCGTGAGCGCTTCAAGTTCGCGCCTTGCCGCGTCCAACTCGCTTGTGGTTTTCTGCTGCATAACGGCAAATTCTCTTGCCCTTTCATCCAATTGGGCGCGAAGACGCGCTTCCCTTGAACGCGCGCTTTCTATTATATCAGTTCTCTCATTCTGCAAGAGCGACAGTTCTTCGCGGTATGCATTCTGCATCGCAAGTAACCTTTCCTGAGCCGCGCGCTGTTCGCTTGTCAATGTCTGATTGCTGGATATCAGATTGAAAAGATCGTCGTCCACCTGGCTCAAGCGCGAAACAATCGAGGAAATCTCGGCTTCTTTTGCAGCTAACGCTTCGGCGGTGTCTTTTCGTATTTCGTCGATTAGAGCCTTTTCCGTTACGTTAAAAACGGCAGTTCCAGTTTTTACCTGCGCTTCGATTTTGCTGTTGAAAAAAAACAACAAATACGCGCCGCCCAACAAAAGAGCGATGGCGGCAATATTGACTATTAGCGGAAAAACGGCGCCGTTCTTTTTTGCCTCGATTTTATTCGATTCGGGAGCCGTGTTCTGCGAAATCGCCTTGCGGTTTTTTTCGGCGATACTGTTTATCTGAGACAGAATCTCATCCTGTTCTTCTTTGGAAAAAATTATTTCGTTGTTCATTTGGTTTTCATTACCTCCACGCCGTTCCAGTTTTCGGGCGGCGGATTTGACGCATATTCCGTGCATCTGTCCAATAAATTCTTTGCGTTAAAGTCGTCAGGCATTATGGACAACACTTCCTTGAATTTTTGAACGGCTTCGGCGAACGAGCGGTTGTAGTAAAGCTTCATTCCCTGATTGTGGATGGGCCACGCTTTTTGTTCGTCAGGCGTTACAGTCTGCTTGACTGTAAAAATTCTTACGCCCTTGGTTTTTCCCTTTACGGCGACAGTGTCCAAAAGCCTGTAATTGAGACCGCTGTTAGGTGACGATTTTCGAAGTTCGTCAAAGAGGCTCTCCGATATCAATATTTCGGAATGATATGTTTTTGTAAGTCCTTCCATGCGCGAGGCGAGATTTACGGCGTCTCCTATGACAGTATAATCCATCTTGCGCTCGCTTCCGATGTTGCCGACAGTTACCTCTCCGTAATTCAGTCCAATGCCGATTTGAAACTCGCACTTGCCGATTTTTTTCTGGTTTGCATTGAATTTTTTTACGGCATCCGTCATATCGATGGCTGACATGACGGATTGTAACGCGTCATCGTTGTGTTTTTCGGGCGCGCCCCAAAACGCCATGATGGCGTCTCCTATGTATTTGTCCACAACGCCTTTTCTGTTGTAAATGATATCAACCTGACCCGAAAAATAACGGTTAAGCGAGCTTACCAAGTCATCCGGCGCCATGCCCTCGGAAATCGTGGTGAAAGATCTGATATCGGAAAATAAAATCGACAAATTGCGATTGTCGCCCACAAGCATTTTTTCGGGCGATGCAAAGAAGCGTTCGATTACGTCGTTTGGAACATATTTTTGGAAAATCTGGCGGATGCGCTCTTCTTTTTTTCCGGCAAGGACAGCGTCAAACGCATAACGCTTTATTTGAGAATGGGCCTTGTCAAGTTCTTCTGTCATTTTGTTGAATGTTCTTGCAAGCTTTCCCGTTTCGTCATTGTACTCAATATCCACCCTGGAACTTAAATCGGCGGTTTCAATTATTTTTTCCATCGCGGTCACAATGCGTTTTAGCGGATTTGTAAGGCGGTGAGTTATCAATATGAGCAAAAGCACAGCCGCAAACAATGCCGCGCCAAGCGAAATGAGAGTTTCCAAAGTTATTTTTCTTGCGTCTTCAAAGAAAACGGCTTCTTTTTCGCTTATCAAAATATGCCAGCCAAAAGGCGTAAAATAAAACGATTGGAAAATGTATTTTTCGCCGCCATGCGCAAAGCTTTGAAGCCCCTGATTTTCCTTTTCAAGAATTTCAAGCAAGGCTTTTGATTCGTCGGGCGAAAAGACGATTCTTGATGTGCTCATGCCAATGCCGCCCGAATTGTCAATTGCAAAAATAATTTCCGAGCCGCTTAAAAGGATGCTTCTTGAATATTGCTCAACGGCTTTTTTGGCGGCATCGACCATATCGGACCTTCCCGCAAAGCCGTTGTCGACCAAAAGGGACCACTGGAGGTTTGCGAATTTTTCGAGCTCTCCCAGCTTAAAGCCAAGAAGGTCGCGGGCAAGGCGGGTAGTGCCGTTTACCGCGTTAAAATAGGAAGCGGTTTGAGCCAGAAAAAGCGGGACAATAACGAGCGGCAGAACGACCAGAAACATTTTTAACCTGATTTTCATGTATATATTGTAAAAAAAAACCCGAAAAATCTCAAGTGTTTTGTATAAATACCGATTAATATAATATGAAACGTTATAGTATAAGGTGTTTACCGGGAAATACAGAATACATCGATATTCTGAAAGAAATGGATAACGAATATCTCGTTCGTTTCACACGCAATAATAATGGCAACATAAAAACGACCGAAGAGACAATTACTCGTCATCTTTTTAATATCTGTGTTCAGACCGGTTACCTCAATCCGCTGACAGACAGTTCTGTCGCATAAGCCTTAAAAGTGCGGGACTGGTTCGAGGACGTTGAATTTTGGGAGCATTTTGCTCCCATTATGTTCGATGATGCTCACTGGATCGAAGTTCCCGCCGTGGCTGACGCGGTCACAAGTCTGTCTCAATTCAATCTTTACGGCGAAACGCCGAGTGAAGAATGGCAGGAACCTTTGGCATCAGCGCCGAAGGTTCTTGATCTTTGCTGCGGCCTTGGCAGAGTCAGCAGCGAATTTGCGCGGATGGGCTTTGAAGTTACAGGCGTCGACATAACGGAAAGTTTTTTAAAAGTTGCAAAAGAAGACGCCGAATACGAAAATTTAAACATAGAATACATTAAGGCTGATGCCAGGGAATTTGTCCGTCCCGATTATTTTGACACTGTCGTAAATTTATACATTTCTTTTGGCTATTTTGCCGATCAAAAAGACGATTTGAAACTTCTTCGCAATGCCTACGATTCCCTTAAAAAGGGCGGCACCTTCATAATCGAAACCCTGGGCAAGGAAATAACCGTCCGCGATTTTGTCGAAGCAGAATGGTTCGAAAAAGCGGGCGGTTTTATGCTCACCGAATACGAGCCGCTTGACGCATGGACATTTTTGAAAAACCGTTGGATAATCATAAAAGACGGTATAACAACCGAAAAAACATTTGTACAGCGGCTCTACAGCGCCAGTGAGCTGCGTGCGATTTTAAATTCCGCAGGTTTCGAAAAAATCGAAATCTACGGCGACTGGGACAAAAGCGCGTACAATCAACATGCCGCAAAACTTATCGCCGTCTGCAAAAAATAAGAAAATTTTTGCCGTGAACCATGTCTGAAATCTTCTCTCTCCTTCATGTAAAACCATGTTATAATACCCTTGGAGGAAAAATATATGAGTAAATACATATTGGCGCTTGATCAGGGAACCACAAGTTCAAGGGCGATTCTCTTTGACCGTAAACAGAACATAGTCGCAGTGGAGCAAAAAGAGTTTACGCA
>WQSP01000144.1 GCA_009787795.1 Treponema sp. | reverse complement strand
CTGAGGCGCTTTTTTGGCCTCTTTTTTGTGCATTACATGTTCTGCCATAATATCCTCCCTTTGGGCTTTACAATAAGTTTAAAATAGTATAATAATAAGAGTAGGACAATGTCTAGGGGGAATAATGAAAGTATCTGATGCAGTTACTTTGCTTGAAGGGCAATTTTTTAACGATGCGGAAAAGGGAGCGCGCGAAGTGGAATCTGCCTGCGGCGCTGACTTAATGAGCGATGTAATGGCCTTTGTCAAAGACAGGGTTCTTCTGCTTACAGGTCTTGTAAATCCCCAGGTTATCCGTACCGCAGAGCTTCTGGATATTCACGCGATTATTTTCGTCCGCGGGAAAATTCCCAGCCGCGACATGATAGAAATGGCGGATGAATCGGATATCGTTCTTGCGGGAACAAAGCTTCCGATGTTCATTTCCTGCGGCAAACTGTACGAAGCAGGTTTAAGAACCGGCGGAACACGTCAGATTTAAATCTTAAACATTTCGGTGACGGCTTCTCTTGCCTGCTCCACGACAGGCTCGTATTTTCCTTTTAAGGCGTTTACATTCTGGTTGTAAAAGGCGACAAATTCTGGGTCTTGCATTGGATCCAGGCGCACTTCCCTTCCCATTCTTCGTGACATTTCTTCTTCTTTTTGCTTGAGCTTTGGCTCATACTGCTTTCGGATCAATTTGTCATATTGGGACGCTTCGCCTATGTACTGGGAAACAATCAGCATAAACGAATTGTACATTTCTTCAAAATCCTTGTGTTTGACAATCGCCTTGAAACCCTCGCCTGCCTTTTTCAGTTTTACCTCATCTTCCTCTTTTGCGGGAAGGTTGATTTGAGCCAAAAGCACGTCAAAAATCCCCTGTTTCAGGCTGTCCTTCAAATCGCACTTTTTAATCTCTTTTGCCAAGTCCGCTTCTCCCGCCAAAAATGCGTTTGCCAGTTTTTTGCCTCTTTGTTTGGCTTCGAACAGGTCTATGCCGGCTCTGTCGCTTTTGACAGTTTCAGTTCTTTCCAGGGCGATTTCCAGCGCTGTCTTTATTACTCCCATTGATTCTTTTTCCTTATTTCTATAAAATATAGTTGATGGGCAATTTTTACAAGGGGGATGCTGTCTTTGCCAAAGACAGTTTCAAATAGACGCATGAAGGAAGAAGCGGATTTTAAAAGCATTATTCGTTTGGATTCGGAAATAAATCAAATTCAGGATTATGACCTTCTTTTGGAAAGAATTCTTTTTGAAGCAAGAAGGGTTGTAAAAGCCGACGCAGGCTCGATATATATCACGGTCCCGACAGAAGCCGGAGAAGAGGGAACGGAAAAACTTTCGATAAAATATTCCCAAAACGACACTATCCAGAAAAACCTTCCTTCCGGCCAAAAAATGATATATTCCATTTTTTCCGTTTTGATTAACGATCAGTCAATATCAGGCTACTGCGCGTTAAAGAGAACATTGATAAACATTCATGACATGTACAATATCCCGGAAGACGTTCCCTATTCGTTCAATTCGTCTTTTGACACAATAACAGGCTACAAGACGGTATCGAGTCTTACCATTCCGCTTATCGCGACAGACAAACGTCTTATGGGAGTCATTCAGGTTCTTAACTCAATGGACGATTCGGGAAACATTGTACCCTTCTCCGCCGACGATGAATTGGTGCTCACCCACTTTGCCACAAACGCGACAATGGTTCTTCAAAGGGCATACATCACAAGGGCCATGATCCTTCGCATGATTAAAATGTCGGAGCTTCGCGATCCCAAAGAAACAGGCACGCATGTAAACCGCGTCGCAGGCTATGCCGTTGACATTTACGATCGATGGGCTTATCATCATAAAATACCCTTGGAAGAAAAAGAAAAATACCGCGACATTCTGAAAATAAGTTCGATGCTCCATGACGTGGGCAAGGTCGCAATCCCCGATGCCATTTTAAAAAAACCTTCGCGCTTTACGCCGGAAGAATACCTGATCATGCAGAATCACACGCTTTACGGAGCGAGCCTTTTTCATGACACAAGCTCCCCTGTCGATCTTCTTGCAAAAGAAATCGCGCTTACGCATCACGAAAACTGGGACGGCACAGGCTACCCGGGTTGGGTAGATCCCTGCACAGGCAAGGTGGAAAAAGCCGATGAAAACGGAAAACCTCTTGGAAAAAAAGGCGAAGAAATTCCCCTTGGCGGAAGAATCGTGGCAATCGCGGACGTATACGACGCTCTGTGCTCCAAACGCGTTTACAAGGATCCTTGGGCGGAGAACGACGTTCTGATGGAACTTAGAAAATTATCGGGCTCCAAATTCGATCCTGAACTTATAGAAATCTTTTTTGAGATATTGCCGAATATCAAGCAGACTCAGAATTCGTATCCTGAAGAAACCGAACAATATTAGCATTCACTTTGTCATTTTGGTCAAAAGCCTGTCCAAACTGTCTGCGAATGTTTTTAAATCTTTTTTGCCGTAGTTGGAAATTCTTTCCATGCCAAGACCGGAATCGGCAAGTCCCACCGCAAAATTTCTAAGCGATAAAAGTTCGTTTATGTTGTTGGATGTAAATATGCGCCCGCGATCGTCAATTACGGAAACGTCTTTTTCCACAAGACGTTTTGCAAGCGGCACATCCCTTGTTACGGCAAGGTCGCCCGGAATGGAAAGCTCGACTATTCTGTCGTCTGCGGAATTTTCCGTTGGCGGACACAATTCCATTTCTGCGCCATAAATCTGTCCGTCAATTTCGCATTCGCAGGGGATGGGATGGTTGGCGGCAAATATAATGCGTATGTTCATTTTTAAAGCGCGGCGCAAAATCAGGTCTCTTGCGGGTTTGGGACACGAATCTGCATCAAGAAGAATCTTAAAATTACTTTTCATTGGTGTAAAGGTTTAGCGCCTGTTCAAGTTTGGCAATAAGGCGTATTGTTCTGTCTTCCACTTCTTCGGCTTCCATGGAATCGTCCTTTGAAGTTTCGCCGCGCTCTTCAAGCAATTTTTTTATCTTGTTGAATTCATCGCATAATATGAAACCGGTCAGAATGGCGACATTTAAAGGCTCCGTGATCCCTGAAATTTTTTGCGTATTTTTTACAGCCGCCTTGTATTGAGCCAGTACCTTTGAAAGATATGCCTCGTCTTCGTCGGCTGTAACATTGAATGAAGTTCCAAGAATATCAAGCCGGATTTCATTGGCCATTAAATTCCCTAAAAAATATCCAGTTCGCCTGAAGTGTCTTCTACGCTGTCTTGCGTAATTTCAAAGAACTCCCTGGAATTGGACGATTTTTGTTCTTCGGATTTTTCTTTCTTTGGCGCAGGCTTTTTTGCCTGCGGTTTTTCTTCTGTTATGCTGCTTTCAAACGCTTCTTCAAACTGGCTAAGGCGGTTAAGGGCGGCCATAATGCCGTCTTCGATTCTGCTCTGGTCTTCCTTAAAGCGCATAACAACCATTTCCGCGTCTTCCAGGCGTTTTTGATTCCCGTCAAGCCTTGCCTTTAAGCTTGCAATTTCCTCGTACAGGGAAGTTCTCTCTGCGCTTAAGCGTTGTATATGTTCAATCGCTTTGGCGACTTTTTGTTCCAAAAGCTGAACATGCTCAAGGCTGACCATGAATTACTCCCCTATACCTGCCCGAAATAAAAACCGGGTTTTTATTTTGCCAATGCCAGTTTGGCTTTTTCCGCGATTGCATTGAACGCTTGAGTGTCTTCGCTTGCAAGATAAGCCAAAGATTTTCGGTTAATTATAACGCCTGCCTTATCAAGACCTGCGATTAACCTTGAATAGGAAATTCCAACTTCTCTGCAAGCCGCATTGATTCTTATTATCCAGAGTTTTCGAAATTGACCCTTTCTGTCTTTTCTGTCGCGGTAAGCATAAGCCAATGATTTTGCAACCGCGTCTTTTGCGGTTTTGAAATTGGTGCTTCGTCTTCCCCAATAACCCTTTGCCTGCTTTAATATTTTCTTGCGATGGTTCTTTCTTTTGGAACCGTCTATTGCTCTTGACATATCAAACCTCTTTATCCCTTAACCGTACGGCAAGAGTTTTTTTCTGATTACAGGCACATTGTCCTCGGACAGAATGCCTGCATGGCGCAAACCACGCTTGCGTTTTGAAGATTTCTTCGTGAGAATATGGCGCAGATTCTGTTTTTTATACTTTACCTTGCCTGTGCCGGTAAAGGAAAAACGCTTTGCCGCGCTCTTTTTGGTTTTCATCTTTGGCATATGCCGCTCCTCTTATTTTTTGCCTTTGGGACCCAATACCATGGACATGAACCTTCCTTCCATTGCAGGCGGTTTGTCCATTACATACTCACCCTCTATGCGGGAAAGCACGTCTTTCATTACATCAAAACCAAGTTCGGTATGGGCAAGCTCACGACCCCGGAAACGAATCGTTACTTTTACCTTGTTACCCGCAGATAAAAATTCTTTTATATGCTTCGATTTGAAATCAAGATCATGATCGTCAATCTTGGG
>WQSP01000143.1 GCA_009787795.1 Treponema sp. | reverse complement strand
CCCGTCATTCATAGCCGCGTGGGCAATAATGGAGGCAACCGACAAAACGCCCTGACCCCCGACTCCTGCTAGGATTACATCATATTTCATGGGATTATTATTGCGCATATTGAAAAAAATATCAATAATCTCGATTAGCATGGATGAGAGTGTAACCCGTCTGCAAGATTAGATATGCTTACTTGAGGAAGAAGAATTTAACCACTAACCTCACGAACCAATACGAACTTGCTGTCCGCTGTCTTTATTTTTAACTCAAGTAAACCCGGACAACACTCAGAGCTACCATGGGAAAGAGAGAAAACAAGAGCAATGAGTTCGGTATTGTTGGTGAAGGAATCGAAGATTCCATTCGTGGTAAAAAATCTTTTCTTCTGCTGTGAATCGAAGAGACAGGGTATCGGACCCATTCAAAAATGCCGGGTGTTTAGCGTTTAACGTTCTTTTTTGTTTCGGTTTCAACAATAGCCTGATAATAGTTATACACCTGGTTAATAGAATTGGACACAGCCAAAATTACATCATTATTGTATTTGCTGATTAGGTTGGAGACCGATGCCGGTTGTTTGTCTGCGGGTTTGAAAAGTTCATAAGGTTCGATGTTCAATACCGATGCGAACTTAACCATACTCGCAGGAGAAATCCATCTTTTCCCGTTTTCCACATCACTAAGGAAGTTGACGGAAATGTCCAGCTTTTCTGCAAATTCCGCCTGTGTCCAGTTCCTGTAATCCCTAAAACGCCTTATATTTGCCCGGACTATATCGCGGAATTCATTTTCGGTCATTTATTATCCTTAAAAAAAAAGAAAGCTTGGAATAGATATTATTCTATTTTTAACATGAAATACTTGACAAACAGCAAATAGCGTGATATAAATATCACTAGTTGTTGTATAATGCAATAATTATGATTTTCATTGGAATTTGGAGGAATTTATGAAAAAAGGATTTTTTTTCAGCGTGGTGTTACTTTTCGTTTTAATTGGCGGATGTGTAACAATTAAATCGGATTCGGCGATAGTTTATGACGAGACCGTTCCTGAAGATTTGAGAACTGTTATCACTTTGCCAAGTTATATCAGGATTACAAAATTCAACAATATCGATGTGGAATGGACAGGCGGAAATCCCTTATTGATGGGAACCATGTCGTATGCAATACCTCCCGGAAAAAATACCTTTACAGTCGATTACGATCAGCCTGGTGTTTCGGATCCTATGGCAAGGATGAGGTTGATGAACAGAAGATATGAAGTTGATATGCAGCCGGGTCAGTCATATTATATCAGAGGCGACAGTCAAGGCAATGTTTTATTTGATTTGGTTTCGACAAATCCTCCTTCCGGAGAAAACAACTGGTGGCTGTTCTGGAATTATGACGAATTAAAAGACGAATGGGGCGAAAAAACCGGAAAACATCAAATGATTTTCAAGAACGATATAGAAGGAACATTTACAAAAACGATTGGCAGTTCGCCTGCGACAAGCAGCAGGGCGATGAATATCAGAAATTTTGCCATTAACGAAAGCGAAATGATTTTTAATATTGTTGAACCGGGAAGTGTTGGATATGTTTTATTGGTTGGAAATTTCAATAATATGACAGTAAACACAGTTGTAAGAACGGCAAGTCTTGGCGAAAGAACAATCTCGGGGAGACTTACAAGTACAAACAGATTGGTTTTTCCCCTTAATGCCCAATTAAGGGAAGTTCTTTCGCAGGAAGCGGATATTAATTTCAGAATCACCATAACTTTTGAAAATTCAAGGGCAAATTATACATTCACTTTCAAACCGGAATATTTCAATATGGCAAATACAAGATTGGTATCATTAAACAACTAGCTGCCTGCTTGTCTGTCTGTAAAGCCGATTGCCTTGCAGACAGACTTGTTCGGGAACAATTCTCCCTCAATTTCTAATTTATTATTTCTTATTTCTTAGTATATCTTTTGTAAACAAATACCCGAACACGTCCGCAGCAGTTTCCGCAAAATCGATTTTTATCGAAGAACGAATGTCTTTATCAAGTTCGTTCCAGTCGTCTTCGTTGTCTTTGGGAAGAATGCATTTTTCCATGCCGTTTCTGATGGCGGCTAACAGTTTTTCCTTTAAGCCGCCGATGGGAAGGATTCTGCCTGTTAAGGTAAGTTCACCTGTCATTGCGATGCCGCCGCGCGGAGGAATTTTGCAAAGCGTGGAAAGCAAAGACGAAGCAAGAGTTACGCCTGCGGAAGGACCGTCTTTGGGGATAGCGCCTTCCGGTACATGGATATGAAAATCCGATTTTGCCAAATCCTTAACGTTAAAATTATACAAAGTTGCCGTGCTTCTTAAATAGGAAAGTGCGATTCTTGCGCTTTCTTTCATTACGTCGCCAAGGTTTCCAGTTATTAAAAGTTCGCCCGAGCCGTCGTAGCGGATGGTTTCTACAGGCATGATCGTTCCGCCGTATTCGGTCCATGCAAGACCGTAAGTAACGCCGACACGCGCTTCGCGGTATACGACATCGCGTTTGTATTTTTTTCTGTCCAAAAGTTTCTCAAGGTCTTCGGGTTTTACAACTTTTGCAAACTCGGACACAGGCTTATCCTTTCCGTAGCCCTTGTTTACAGCGTCACGCGCAATTCGTCTTATGCAGCGCGCTGTCTCCCTTTCCAGGTTTCTAACGCCCGATTCCATTGTCCAAAAACGGATAATGTCTTTTAACGTATCGTCCCCAAAAGTGACGTTCGCCGTTGACAAACCGTTGTCTCTAAGTTCCTTGGGAACCAAAAATTGTTTTGCAATGCTAAGTTTTTCGTTTTCGCCGTAACCCGGCACTTCGATAATTTCCATGCGATCCAAAAGAGGGTAGGGAATCGAATGAAGTGAGTTTGCGGTTGTTAAAAACATAACCTTGGAAAGATCGTATTGCACTTCCAAATAATGATCCACAAACGTGGAGTTTTGCTCGGGGTCAAGGACTTCCAAAAGTGCGGAGGCGGGGTCTCCCCTAAAATCGTGGGAAAGTTTGTCAATTTCGTCTAACAGAAAAACAGGGTTTACGGTTCCCGCTTTTCGCATGGACTGAATGATTTTGCCGGGCAGAGCGCCCACATAAGTTTTTCTGTGCCCGCGAATTTCCGCTTCGTCACGAACACCGCCAAGAGAGACTCGCACAAAGTTTCGCCCCAAAGCGCGCGCCACCGATTTTCCAAGACTTGTTTTTCCCGTGCCTGGAGGACCGACA
The DNA here is from genome assembly GCA_009787795.1 of Treponema sp. Taxonomy (GTDB): domain Bacteria; phylum Spirochaetota; class Spirochaetia; order Treponematales; family Breznakiellaceae; genus WQXQ01. The sequence goes on along the minus strand of WQSP01000143.1, from coordinate 1,355 downwards.
AAACAAAGAATCGGACCCTTAATCGGAGAAGGAACAGCCGGAATTGGAGATTGAATATCTGATTTATTACTTAAAAGAGAATCATTTTCTTTAATATTGTTAACAGCAGATATCTCTTTAGTTTCTGCACCTTCTTCCTTATTTATTATTTCGTCTTTTTGATTTGATCTTGCCTCATTGGAAAGCAACTCGCGCACCGCAATAAACTCGATAATGCGATCCTTTGCTTTTTTCATTCCAAAATGATCCTCGTCAAGGATTTTCTCAGAATCGCTCAAATTGCCCGAGTCAACAGAATAATCGCTCCATGGAAGGTCCGCTATCCATTCAAGATAACCGCGCAAAACGCCGGCTTCGGGCGAAAGCGGCTGAAGTTTTTTTAATCTTTTTATTTCTTTTTCCGCGCGTTCTACAACTTCTGCAGGCGGTTTTTTTTCCGCAATTCGTTTTTCCAAAATGGCAAACTCGTCTTCGAATTTATCCTTGCCAAGCTCTTTGTTGATTTCCCTTAGCTGTTCGTTTAAAATATATTCGCGATGGCGTTTGTCCATCTTCCTTCTTACTTTGCCCGATATGTTTTTTTGTATGCCGTATATTTCATTTTCTTTTTCCAAAATTTCAAGTATTGTAAGAAATCTTTCTCTTGTGTTTGCAAAAGACAAAAGCTCGATTTTTTTTTCGGATTTTATATATGCCGCGTTGCACACAAGGTTTGCAAGACGCTCCGGGTCTTCCGTTTTTTCCACCGCGCTTAAAGTATCGGGGCTTATTTTGCCAGAATAATCGGCGTATTGGGTAAAAGATTTTTGAACGCTTCGCATTAAACCCAAATCTTCGGATGCAAGCGGCTCGTTTAAACCGATTGTTTTTAAAGGTTCAACCTTTACAATCGAATAATGACCGTGAGAGTTACTCGAAATTATCGTTCCGCGGTATTCGCACTGGAACACAACGCGAAAAGTGCCGTCGGGCAGTTTTAAATGGGAAATAATTCTTACAACAGTGCCGATTGAATACGGCTCGTCGGAAGAAAGACGCAGTTCGTTTTTTTTAAGACATGATGCAAAAAGACGATTGTCTCTCCTTAACGCTTCTTCCAATGCTGCGATGCCGGGTTTGTATGTTATAAAAATCGGGACAACTGTCTGCGGAAAAAGCACAAGGTCTCTTAAAGGAAGAAGCGGAAAATCTTCTGTAACTAGTTCTTCTGTTCCGTTGTAATCGTAAAAAAGCTGACTCTTCCCCGGCTTCTTGGAAAAAATCCGCGCAAAAATATTTTTTTTTTGCATTATGCGCTCTTTTGCTTTTGCTCCAGATAAACTATCTCTGGCGGTTCGGATTTTTCTACAGTTTCG
>WQSP01000142.1 GCA_009787795.1 Treponema sp. | reverse complement strand
GGGAGACCTGATTGTAATTGCAAAGAGGGTATTCTGCGGATAAATATCTTCAAGGAAGTGCTGGGATTCCATTTTAGCCCCTGATTCCTTCTAATATTTTTTTTAACAACTCTGCGTTTCTGTAATCCGCAGCCCTTTCGGGATCGTAGTTGCAAACCGGGCGCAGTTTGTTCATGAGTGTTTTTACATCAATAGTAAGAGGCGTTTTTCTGTTAATGCGAAGTATTCGGCTGTAATCTGTCAGCGAAGGAATTTCATCCGCAGAGAGCAAAGTTTCGTCCAGTCTTTCGCCGGGACGAAGTCCCACATATTCGATTTTTATCTCCGTATCGGGTTCATAGCCGTGAAAGCGGATTAACTGCTCTGCGAGGTCTCTTATGCGAACAGGTTCGCCCATGTCCAAAAGATATAATCCGCCATTCTCGCCAACGCCGCCTGTTTTTAGCACAAGAGAACAAGCTTCGCTGATTGTCATAAAGTAGCGGTTCATATCGGGATGCGTAACAGTTACAGGCCCTCCCTTTTCAATTTGCTGTTGAAACAGCGGAACAATCGAACCGCGCGAACCCAAAACATTTCCAAAACGCACAACAACAAAATTGGGATTTGCCTGCGCTTCGCTTGCGGCCAATACCATAAGTTCGCAGATATATTTTGAAATGCCGTAAACGGAAACAGGGCTCACTGCCTTGTCGGTAGAAATATGAACAAAACGCTTTACGCCGTGTTTTATTGCGGCTTTTATCAGGTTTTCGGTTCCAAAGACATTGTTTTCGATTGCCGCAACAGGGTTTTCTTCCATCATTGGAACATGTTTGTATGCGGCAGTGTGAAAAACAGCGTCGGCCTTAAGGTGCCCGAAAATATAATCCATGTACGCCGCGTCTTTCAAGTCGCCGATAATCGGCACAATTGCGGCTTTTTCGCCTACGCCTTCGTCTTGTAATAAACGAAGTTCCCTGTCAATTTGATATATCGAATTTTCGCCGTGCCCCAAAAGGTACAAACGCGCAACGCCGCCCGATAAAAGCTGTCTGCATAATTCGCTTCCGATTGAACCGCCCGCGCCTGTAACAAGTACGCGTTTTTGGCGCACATAGGAAAGGCTCTGCTTCAAATTGATGTGAACCGGGTTTCTGCCAAGCAAGTCCTGAAGATCAATGGAGCGCGTCTGTATCAAATGCGCGTCTCCTTCGACAATTTGTGAGATGCCGGGAAGTATCCTTATTTTTTGAAAATTTGCTTTTTTTAAAATGGCGTAAAGTTCTTTTAAGCTTTCTCTGCTTGCGCTGGGAATTGCAATTATCGCCTCGTCCGCCCTGCTTGAGCGGATAAAGCCCGCAACGTCTCTGACAGGGCCAAGTACAGGAACGCTCGGTTTGCCTGAAGGGCCGTCAATTTTTTTGCCTATTTTTTCGGGGTCGTCATCAAGGAAGGCGACAACTTCGCCAAAAATCGCCTTGGACGCAATTTCGTTAAAAATGGTGCGCCCTGCAAACCCGGCTCCGATTATATAAAGACGTTTCGATTTAGCCATTGTTCCTCTCTGCAGGACCGATTACCTCAAATGCAAGATCGATTGCAAATGAATCATTGTACAGGTCAAGCTTTATTTTTGCCCTTCCTTTTCTTTTGTCCACCTTGACGATTCTTCCCTCAAGACCGTATAAAGGTCCTTCGACAACAACAATACGGGAGTTTTCATTAAAATACACTTTTGAGCGATCGGCAATAGCCCCTGTGCTGCTAATAAAATGAAGCACAAGCTCCAAATCCCTGTCAGTTAAGGGAGTGATATTGCGGTTCGATATCAAAAAGCGGTAAAAGCCCGATGTATGACGAAAGTCCCACTGACGGTTTTCGATTTCTTCGTCGGATTCCGCCTCCACAAAAATGTAACCCGGAAAAACCGCAGGCGTAGACGGAACAATTTTTCCTGCTCTTTTTATATTTAACCGCCTTTTTGGAAAATGAATCGCAAACGGCAGATCAGGATGTTCTTTTTTCAGCCTTTCAATGAACTTGTCTTCCGAGTGGGTCTTAACCTGAATGGCATAGTAATTCATTTTTTCCATTATGATTCCTATTTTGTCTTTTGAAAAGAGTGCCGATAATGGAGTGTAAAGATGGGTTTTTGACGATAAAAGCCGCATATTATGGGTATAGGAGAGTTCATGTTGAAGGCAAATTTCAAGGTTTTAATGTTTACGCTGATTTTTGGCGTTGCAGTCAGTTTCTCGGGCTTTGCTTCCATGGTGGCTTTTTATGTGGTGGAGGCGGGTGTCAATGAAAACATGGAAATTACGCGGCAGGGAATAATCTGGGAAAACGCTTTTTTGGATGTTTTCTTCGAAGCGGGACACATTGTAAGCAATGCTCCGTTACTGCGCCTTAATTCGATGCCTCAGGGAGACCTTTTAAGATCCGTTGCATACGATGTAATTGACGACAGGAGCGGCGGAATCGACTTTGTCATTATAGCGCTTTTGGATTACAGCGCCAATTCGAGTTCTCCAAGGAAAGTGACATTCTATGTTTACAATGTAGTGACAAGAGAGAAGGTTCTGGAAAGGGAAGTGCCGGGCAGAACATACAGAAACGCAAGAGAAGAATTTGACGACTTAAAGTCGATGGCAAGGGGCCTTGTACCATACGTAAATTGATAAGGAAATTGGAGAGAGATATGAAAATTAAATTTGCTTTAATTACAATCGCGGCTGTTTTGTTTTTAACCGCTTCTTCGGCATGGGAGGGAGCCGGCGCAGTCGCTCCTGCGGGAGAACTTCCCAATGAAGGTTTTTTTATCGCCACAAATTCTTTTCCGCGAAACACAGTTGTTGATCTTACAAATATTGAAACGGGAAGAAGCACCCGAGCGATTGTCGCAAATACGCTTAACAGCCCCGGGCTTCTTGCGATAGTATCGCGCGAAGCTGCCGAATTAATCGGCATGCGCCAAGGCTCTACAAGCAGGATAAGGATTATTCAGCCTGCAGATCCAATCGCGTATCTTCGCTTTATGGAAAATTCAAATCCAAGTTTTGATCCCGGGACTCCAATTGACGAAGAAGCCCTTTTGGCGGAAGTATACGGCGAAGACAATTACAATCCGACAAATCATTCAAATCCGACCCAAACAGCTCCCGCTCAAGTCCAATCAAATCCCGAGCAAGCATCGCCTGCGCAGACATTTCCCGTACAGGCAACTAATCCTGTAACAGGACCAAGCTATACAATGGAACCCGAATGGGCAAATTCCGGCAGAATGAATGTTGTCGATGTTCCGGGCTACGATACAGTTCCTGTTGAACAACATCCGCGAGCAGACAATGCGCCTTCGCAAGTTGCCGCCGCCGAACCGCAAACCAACTCGCCGCCCGTAAACGAATACGAGGGAACTCGCGTTTCCGTAATCGAGGTGAGAGACGGATACAGATTTGAAGCGCATTTGGATGAAAGGGAAGACGTGATAAAAGACGTTTCCGACAGAATCGAAGAAGCTGATGCGGATAATGTGGAAAAACCTGCCAATGAATTTACAGATGAGCCTCCCCGTCAATTGGTGGAAAAAGAAATTTTCGACAGGGAAACTCATACGGCTCAAGAAACAAGACCTGCCTATGATATAAGGCAGACAACAGAACAGCCGCCTTCTTCCGCCGAGACAAATTACGAAATTGATCCCAACAAAATAATCCCCGGGATTGCAGTGGCAAGACCCGAACAGGCAGTTCAAAATGAGGCAACAGCAAGACCTGTCGAGCCTGTAACAGCAAGACCCGCAGAACCTGTACAACAGGAAATTTATACGCCAAGGGAAACTGAAACCGCGCCTGTTGCACAGCCGCCTGCCGCTTTGCCGGTTGAAACAGAAACCCGTGTAACAGAAACATTCCCCCAAACTGAAGAACCTTCGACTTATGTTCCCAATACGCCTTTACCGCCTATTGTTTTAATGCCGGTTCCGACAGACATGCTGCCGCCTTCCGTTATTGAGCCGGCTGTACAACCGTCGATTCCTTCTGTGCCTGCGCCTTCTCACGCGAACATAAATTCGGCAGTACGCCGAATTTCGCAATTGGAAAGAGGCCAATATTATGTGCAAATTGCCGCATTGCCTGCAGAATCCGTAGAAAACGCATTAAGGCGTATCGATACAAATTACAACCCCGGCGTTTTCAGCGACGGCGGCAATCTGCATCGAATTTTAATAGGCCCTTTAAATCAGGGTGAAAGCGCCGCTGTTCTGGCTCGTTTTAGGAGTATCGGCTACAGAGACGCCTTCGTACGCAGAGGAAGCTGAAAAACAAGGCGACAAGTCACCTTATTGACAAAGCACCTTGTTTTCTTCAATATTAAACAATCACATGGTGGATGTAGCTCAGGGGTAGAGTACAAGATTGTGGATCTTGTCGTCGCGGGTTCGAGACCCGTCATCCACCCTAATTCGGGGTAGAACAAAAAATAATTACATGGTATAAATGATTAAGTTAGCTAATAATGCGGGTCTCGAAACTTTATTGCGGCCCGAAAAGCCGAAAGGCTTTGCAGGGTAAATGCGCAGGACGCGCATTTAGCAAAAAAGGCGG
>WQSP01000141.1 GCA_009787795.1 Treponema sp. | reverse complement strand
GACTGTCATCCCGGCTAATAGTAAAAATACGATAAATAAATGTGTTCTTTTCATGTCCTTAATATAGTGCCATTTATTAAAATTAACAAGTGCCTATTTTTCAATTAATTTGTAAAACTGCAATCGGTAATAATAGCCGCCAGTTTTGCCTCTTCGCCGTCGGACATTTCGCCGGGAAGAATCAAAGGCTGAGATAACTCAGTTGGCAGCAAAAACCCCGCCTCCAAAAATCGATTAAATAGCGCTTCCCAATCCCCGTTGGAAGGCGTTTTTTTTAAATTGAGATAAATCCCCTGCCTTTGCCATTGGCTTTTTTGCAATGCCTTGTTAAGCCTTGGAAACTTGGGCTTTGCGCGCTCAGGCGCGGCGAGAATGTCGTGGATTCCCCGCGCGGCAAGAGCCAGTAAAACAGGAGGCAGCGGATCGCTAGGAGGCAGGCGGCTAAAAAGGTCTTCGCAGTCTTTGGTTTGCACAGCGGCAACGCACAAGCCAAAAGGCAGTTCGCCTCGCCATGTTTGGATGCCAGATATTACAGGAACGAGAAGCTGTGCATCTTCGTTTACTGCGAATGGATTTGCAGGGTCAACGTAGGGCCGCCAAAGTTTTGCCGGGCCTGTTTGAAACAGATTGTTTAACTCTTGCGGCGGCGCGGCATAGAGGCGAAAACTGCGTCCCGGGAATATCCTGGAAAGGGCTTTAATAAACCGTCCCTCTGTAAAATGCGGAAAGGGGGCATACAAGCCGCGGCTTGCGGTGTTCTTTAATTCACGCAAAAGATTCGCCGGAGTGTGACCAAGTACAGCCGCGCCGCCATTGAGCCATAAATCCACAAGGCGTTTGCCGTTGGACAAATAAAGACGATAATCTCTTGCGCGAAGCACCTGCGGGATTTTTTTTTCCATAACATTTATATTATCAAGTCTCGTCAATTTTTTCATAGGCTCTTCCCTGAATCTCGCTTAAAAAACGCTTCTCCTGCCCCGAGTCGAAACGCACGCGAACAATGGGACCGTCATCGCTGTCTTTTATGTCAATAACCGCGCCGTACCCGTGATCCTCATGAAACAGACGCTGACCTTTGCGCCAGCCGGCTTTCTCTTCAAGTTCTTTGGCGATTTGTGAATTGCCGGACATGGAAGCGTTTTGCATGTTGAATGCATTAAAAGTTCGATTTGCAAATGGTCTCTGCATTTGTTCAAAATGCTTTTTAAAATCGTCTTCTATCCGCAGAAAATTCCTGTCAACTTCGCGCAGGAAAAGCGACGGCTGAGTTTGCATTGTTCTGCCGTACATGCGCCGCTCTTTGCAGGTTGTAAGATACAGCTCGTCCATTGCGCGGGTTGCGCCAACATAGAAAAGACGGCGTTCTTCTTCAAGCTCGTTTTCCTTTTTGTCTTCGCGCGGAAAAATACCGTGCTCAAGTCCTGTCATTATGACGCATTTGAATTCCAAACCTTTTGTGTTGTGAAAAGTGATGAGCGTTACAGCGTCCAAAAGCTCGGCTTGGTTCCCGGTGTTTTCATACATCGACCTGTCGAGTTCGACGTCTTCCAAAAATTTCAAAAGTCCCTCAAGGTTGTTCGGGTATTGGCTTGCGCCGTTTAATAATTCCTGCAAATTGTTGATCTTTGAATTACCCGAAAACTCATCTTGTTCCCTGTGGTACTCGGCGATTCTGGAATCGTTCAATAATTTATTTATACAGATTGATAATCCTTCGCCTGATTTTAAAATTTGGGAATTGCTGTCTGCGGGTTTTTTTTTCTTGTCCACGGATTTACACGGATTTTCACGAATTCGAGATGAGATTAATAATTCTTTTGCTTCCAGTATAATTTTATAGAATTCATTCAATCCTTTTTTTGCTTTTTGAGAAAGTTCGATTTTTTCGCCCGCTTCCATCAAATCGATGCCTTCGGTGACTGCGGCTTCGACGATTTTATCAACAGTTACGCCGCCGACGCCTCTTGCCGGTTTGTTTACAACTCTGCGGAAAGCAACTTCGTCGCGCGGATTTACAAGGAATGCAAGGAGGGCGAGGGCGTCTTTGACCTCTTCGCGCTCGTAAAATTTCAAGGAGCCGACCACGCGGTAAGGGATTCCCTTTTTTAAAAACAGCGTTTCAAATCCCAGAGATTGCGCGTTGGTGCGGTAGAGGATTGCCCAGTCTGACCATGTTGTTTTCTTTTTTTTAACGGAGATTTTGATTTTGTCCGCGCAAAAAGCCGCTTCTTCATTTTGATCGGGAAGATATGCAAGCACCGGAAGAGGACCGTCTCCCTTTTCGGCGCGAAGGGTTTTTCCAAGGCGATCGCGGTTGTAATCCACGACAGAGGAGGCGGCTTTTAGAATCGGAGCCGTGGAGCGGTAATTCTTTTCCAGGCGGATGATGTCCGCGCCCGAGAAGCGATCGGGGAACTCAAGAATGTTTTTTACCTCCGCGCCGCGGAAGCGATAAATCGACTGGTCGTCGTCACCGACAACGCAGACGTATGTTTCCTCTCCGCACAATTCTTTTAACAGCTGAAACTGCGCCACGTTCGCGTCCTGATACTCGTCCACCATGATGACCTTGAACCGTTCGCGAAAACGCTGCGCAACCTCGGGTTGAGTGCGTAAAATCTCGACAGGTTTTTTAATCAGGTCGCCGAAATCGACATTGCCAATCTGCGACATGCGCTCCTCATAACGTTTATAAATCTCGCGAAACTTTTTGTGATGATCGATTACCGCAAGCTGCGCATCGTCAGGCGAAAGAAAATAATCTTTTGCCCTGGATATATTATAAGCTATATGTTTTACATCAGCCTTGGGGGAGTTTTCCATAATGGAAGATAAAAGCGAAACAACATCGTCGTCGTCGTAAATCGTAAACGAAGAATTTAAACCGGTAAGAGCTCCGTTGCGTCTAAGGAACCATGCGCCAAACGAGTGAAAGGTGCGCAGCATCGCCTCGCCCGCGCGTTCATCAATCTGCCTTGCGCGTTCCGCCATTTCTTTTGCAGCCTTATTTGTAAACGTAACCGCAAGAATCGAGCGCGGATCCATCTGCTTTTCCCTGATGAGCCATGCGATCTTCGTGGTGATTACTCTCGTTTTTCCGGAACCTGCGCCCGCAAGTATCAAAAGCGGCTTTCCTGTGTGAAGCACAGCCTGCCTTTGCTCATCGTTAAGAGGATCAAGGTATGAAAGAACACCGGCGCTCATGGGATATTGTAACATTTATTTTTGGTAGTTGCATCCGCCGGATTGAAGAGCTAAAATGACTTTAATGAGCATGAAAGAAAAAAGCGGAAACTATCAATCGGCAATTCACGACGAAAATTACGAAAGCGAATATCTCGATCCCATGCTGACAGCGTCCTCGCTTGTAAATATCACTGGCAGAGAAACTGAATCCTTAAACGGCAAATGGAATTTTGCGGCGGATCTTTACGACACATGCAAGAGGCAGCGCTGGTTTAAAGACGAGAGGTTCAACGCAGCAGGGGATGAGCTTCCTCTTGATTACGATTGGGAAAGCCTTGAGCAGTTTAATGTTCCGGCTTCGTGGAATCTCGAGAAACCCGAGCTTCTTTATTTTGAAGGCACCGGCGTTTACACAAGAACTTTTCGTTACATGCCTTGCAAACCCGGCGAAAGACTTCTGCTTCGTTTTGAAGGCGCCGCGTACCGGACATCAATTTTTTTGAACGGAAAATTCTTGGGCACGCATGACGGCGCGTCAACGCCGTTCAATGTTGATATCTCCGGTCTTGTAAAAACGGATAACCGCATCGTCGTTACCGCAGATGCGCGCCGTCTTCCTCATCGGGTACCAATGGAGAATACGGATTGGTTTAACTACGGCGGCATTTACCGCGGCGTTTATCTTGTTCGTCTGCCGCAAGTTTTTATTAAGGACTGGTTCATTCGCCTTTGCCCTGACGGAACTTTTTCCTATATACTGGCGGATGTCGAAATTGCCAATGCCGATGGTGTTCCTGTTAACGGAGAGGCGCTTTTGGAAATACCCGAGCTTGATATAAAACAAAAGATCGAAGTTCAAAACGGGAAAGGCGCGGTCAAAATCAACGCAAAGCCCGAGTTGTGGAGCCCGAAAAATCCTAAACTCTACAATATAATGATCACATTCGGCACTGGCGACGCCTGTGACTCTGTTAAAGATCGAATTGGTTTTAGGGAGATCAAAACAAAGGGATACGAAATCTTTCTTAACGGCGAAAAAATTTTCCTTCGCGGCATTTGCGTCCACGAAGATCATTACGCTTTGGGAAAAACCACAAACGAAGAAATTATCAGAAAGACAATCCGCGATTTAAAGGAAATGAACGGCGCGTACCTGCGTCTTGCCCATTACCCGCATGACGCGATGTTTGCCCGAATTGCCGACGAAGAAGGCGTGATGCTCTGGGAAGAAGTTCCCGTTTACTGGGCGATTGCTTTTAAAAATGACGGCACTTACAATGATGCAGAAAATCAGCTTGGCGAATTAATCCTAAGGGATCGAAACCGCGCGAGCGTAATCATTTGGTCTGTCGGAAACGAAAACGCCGATACCGATTCGCGCCTTGCCTTCATGTCGAAGCTTGCGCAAAAAGC
>WQSP01000140.1 GCA_009787795.1 Treponema sp. | reverse complement strand
GTTCTGGAGAAAGTCAGCATGCCGTCCGAACAGTGAAACGATCCAAACTGATAAAAGAGCCGGGGATTGCTGAACACATCGTCATAGCTTATGCTTATAATATCCTTTACAAAATTTCCATGCTTGTCGTATTTTCTGATTATATCGCGTTTTGTCAAAAGGGAGTCAAATTCGGCTTCTATCGCATATACATAAAGGTTTCCCGCCTCGTCAATAACGCAATCCACAATACGGATATATTCGTCAAATTTGTCAATCTCGATTGTGTAGCGTATATTGCCATTCGGTTCCATGCAGACAAGACGGAAAGAACCGTTGTCGATTACATAAATATTTCCGTCTTTTTCATATTTTGCGGCGGCAGGGGACGAGAAGGAAGTGGTCTGCTGAAACGGACTCTTTTTAAATACGTCCAGATTGAAAAGGCAAAAAAGTCCAAAAATGAGAAAAACTGCCATACATGCGGCAAAGATTATCCATAAAGTCGGTTTGTTCATAAGAAATATTTTAATATATATTTTAATAAAAATAAAGCCTTTCCGATTTTAAAACGGCATGGAGCCCTGACGGGCATTTGTTTGCAGTCCTGTAGACTTATTAAGCGACCGCAGTTAAAATAAAAGCGTATGCGTGTTTTGTTGATATGCGGCGATCATTGGCATCCCGGGCAAATCCTTGCCGACGGTACAGCTCCGTTAGCCGAAATGGGTTTTCAGTTTGATGTGATGGCCGAAGCGGACGAATATAAGCATGGCATGCTTGCGGATTATCCTGTGGTGCTGCTTTCCAAAGACGGCGAATCAAACTGGAAAACCGATGCGGTGCAAAAAGAATTTATAAATTACGTTGAAAACGGCGGCGGGCTTTTGGCAGTTCACAGCGGAGTTGTCGCAGGCAGGGAAACGGAAGCGCTCGATCGCCTTATCGGCTGCCGTTTTACAAATCACCCTGACGCATCTCCTGTTACCGTTCAGCCTTTAAAACCGCATCCTGTTACAGAAGGCGTGGAATTGTTCTGCGAAGTTGACGAACATTACCGTCTGGAAATCATTTCGCCCGATATCGATATTTTGATGGCATCCTATTCGTCCGAATGTATCTGCCCTGCAGCTTATGTGCGCACGCAAAAAAAGGGCAGAGTATGCGTACTTACGCCGGGACACAATCTTTCTGTTTGGTTAAATCCGCAATTTCAAAAGACGCTTGCAAACGCCTTAAATTGGTGTGCAAAAGCCTGACGCTATCCTTTATTTCTTATTTATTATTTTTTATTTATTATTTTTTATTTTTTTTGGGCAGGTATTTTTGCATCATGTTAAAAAATTCCTGAACGTCGATGGGCTTTCCGATATGACCGTTCATTCCAACGGCAAGGCACTTTTCGATGTCTTCCCTGAAAACATTGGCTGTCATTGCAATTATCGGCACCTGTGAGCGTGAGCCTTCAAATCCGGGCCGGCGCGATTCCATTTCACGAATTTTTGTGGTCGCCTGATATCCGTCCATTCCCGGCATTTGAACATCCATAAGAATCAAATCGTATTTATCGGGCGATTTTTCATACAGCGCAACCGCTTCCGTTCCGTTTTCCGCGCAGTCCATTTTTAAAAGCGTGGGTTCGATCAACGTATCGATAATTTCCCTGTTTATTTCAACATCTTCGGCAAGAAGGATTTTGTAACCTTCAAAAATGCCGGTGTAATCGTTGTATGTTTCGTCTTCGGCTCGCGTTCCCTCCGCATTTTCGGCTTCTCCTCTCTTTGCCTTGAATGTAAACGAGAACGAAGAGCCCTTTCCCGGTTCCGACTGAATCCTTATTTTTCCGCCCATCATTTCCACAATATTTTTTGATATGGCAAGCCCAAGTCCCGTGCCGCCGAACATGCGCGATGTTTTTGAATCGGCCTGCTGAAACGATCGGAAAAGTTTTCTTTGCTGTTCTTCGGTTATTCCAATTCCCGAATCCCTGACCGTTACGCGAATTTTGCAAACATCGTCTTCTTCGCTTCTTAAACGCGCGTCAAGTTCTATCGAGCCGCCTTCGGGAGTGAACTTAACCGCATTGCTTAAAAGATTTGTTATAACCTGGGCAAGACGCTGATCGTCGCCTATTAAAACTACGGGAATGGATTCGTCGATATTCACGGAAATTGTCTGTTTCTTTTCGTCAGTGCGAAAGCCGATTATGCTTATAACGCGCTGAAGCATTTTTTCAAAGTTAAACTCTTCGTAAGAAAGCTCGAACATGTTTGCTTCGATTTTTGACATGTCAAGAATGTCGTTGATTACGCCAAGAAGATGCTGCGATGCGTTTTCTATTTTATCAAGACAGTAATCCTTGCGCGGAATGTCATCGGCGGTTTTTCCGATATATGTCATGCCGATAATCGCGTTCATCGGCGTGCGTATTTCATGGCTCATGTTTGCAAGGAACGCGCTTTTTTGCTTGTTTTCCGCATTTGCCTTTTCTTTTGCCCTGTCGATGCGTATTAAAAAAATTATCAATGCCGATGATAAAAGGGCGCCCAGTATGCAAAGAACGATCAGCATCTGCGTAGTGCCGGAATAATATTGATCTTTGGGCGACAGAAGCAATAAATGCCAGCCGTTCGGAAGAACTCTGGAAAAAGCGATAACGTCTTCGCCTCTCCAGTTTTTCATCGGCTGCTCGTAAAGATCAACGCCTTCCATAATTTTTTGTGCATAAAGCGAAGTAGCAAGCTCCGGCTCGTTTATATGTCTTCCGACAAAGTCCGGGTTTGTGTAGGAAATTACCGTCATGTCCTGAGCTACAAGCATTCCGAATCCGCCGTCGCTTAGAGCCGCGTTTGTAACAATCTCGCCGATTTTATCAAGCGGAACGTCAATGGCAACAACCCCGATCCGATTTTTATTGCGATCCATTATGCTGCGCGAATATGTAACAATGTATTGACCCGTTGCCGCGTCAATGTAAGGTTCGGTTTCTACAATCTCGTTGCCATGCTCAACCGCGGCCTTATACCAAGGGCGCTCGGTCGGATTAAAATCACTCGGAGGAACCCAGGTTGTTCCGTCCATATAAAATGCATGTTCAAAAATATTTTCAAAATATCCGTAGATGCCGTTTATGGTGCTTAGTCCCGAACTGCTTGATGTTACGTAATCGCTTATAAGCGAAATATAAAGCTGAAGATCGCCAATATGACCGCTTGCAATCATCAATTCTACAGTCTGCGTAAAGTGACCAAGTATCACTTTGGAAGAAATTAGCTCCGATTCGATCTGTTCATGGGTAAAAGAGAGCACGGTTTCCGCGTTTTTTGACAGGTTGTTGCGTACTGTCCTTGAATTGAACGCATAGCTTAAAGCGACCATTATCGTAAAAGCAAGAATAGTAAATGTAATCTGTCTGTAGATCGATTTAATCTTCTTGTACTTCATTAAAAAGCCGAATCCCATGTCTTATTATGTCATAAAATGTCGAATATTTCAAAGGGGGAAATGCGGTTTTTTTGTTTTTGCAAAATTTAATAACAGCGTCCGTTTCCCCCATATTGATAGTTGCATGTTTTATGTTATAATTATTTTTAAGGAGCCATGCATGAAAAAGAAAAAAATCACCATTGACAATTACAGGATTATAATAGACGAGATAAATTATTATTATCCCAAAGATGCCGAAAACAAGGATAAAACCCAGACAGAATACAGGGTATATATTGAGTTTACCAACAGGGAAAGACTGATGCTTAAATATCTTTCTTCCGATGCCCGCGACAACACATTAAGAATGCTTGATGCCGAATTTGACTGAACTTCACAAGATTAAAAAAAACCGTCTGTTGTAATAAACAAACGGTTTATGCTTCCATGTAATTTCCGGAATTAGAACATTGACATCATTTTTTGGGTGATTTCGGCAATTCTTTGCTTTTGAGCCGTAGAGAAAGAATTTTCATTGTACTTATCAAATTCATCTGTTATGGCTTCTGCTCTTTCCATCAATGTTTCCAACTGAACAGCGGCAGCAACATCACCTGCCATTGCTTTGCGGGTCATTTCCGCAGCATCAGTGACTATTTTATCAAAGTCATCAATGAGTCTGTCCAGAGCGGTATTGCCGCCGGAACCGGTAGAACTTGATGATGCGGCAGAATCGCCGGATGCGGCAGTTGCTTTGTCGGCTGCTTTGTTACATGCTGCCAACGAGAGTCCAACTATCGCAACAAGGGCGATAATTCCTAATAATTTGAGCGCGTTTTTCATAAAAAACTCCTTTTTCTCATAATGTGGTGGTCTAGTAATCCATTCCACCCATACCGCCCATTCCGCCGCCCGGCATTGCGGGAGCTTCCTTCTTCTCGGGGATATCGGTAATGGCGCATTCTGTGGTGAGCAATAAACTTGCAATCGAAGCCGCATTCTGCAATGCAGAGCGCGTAACCTTTGCAGGGTCAATGATACCAGCTTTGATCATGTCCACCCATTCCATTTTTGCGGCGTCAAAACCTAAGCCTTTCTTTTCATTCTTTGCGCGATCTGCGATCATTGCAGCGTCTACGCATGCGTTTTCCGCAATCTGGCGAATCGGCTCTTCAAGAGCGCGTTTAACGATTTTAAAGCCGAC
>WQSP01000139.1 GCA_009787795.1 Treponema sp. | reverse complement strand
AAAAACGGCGAATTGGACGTCGAAGACAGCCCGCCGCCGCAAAGCGAATTATGGGATGCTGACGGCAAGTTTGAAGAAGAAGACGTTACCCCGGAAGAAGGGATGCAGCTTCCGCCAGGCGTAAACGATCCCAAAAAAGTAAAACCCGAGCAGTTAAGACCAATCACCGGAAAAAAAGAGGAATAACAAAAAACCCGGCACTTTACGCCGGGCTCTTCATCGATATTTAAGAAATCAATTATCTGTGTCTGTTTCGATCCCGATCGTTTTCTCTGTTATTTGGACCCCTGTTGCGATTCCTGTCTTGTCTGTTGTTATTATTGTTATTGTTGTTGTTATTATCGTTGTTGCGAATTGTAACATTCGCCCTGCCTGTCTTTGAAGGATCGGAGACCGATGCTGCAACAACTGTTATCGACCTTGCCGATTCGTTCGGAGCAACGGTAAGAAGCCCGTTGGAATTGATGTTTGTTCTGGAAGACTGCGCTCCGTTTATTCGCCATGTTACATTGTTGTTGCGGCTGTCGGAAACCCTTGCATTGAACTGTACTGTTCTGTTGGTTTGAACGGTAACAGATGAAGGGCTGATACTTACACCGCCGCCGCCGCCACCTCTGGAAGGTCCTCTTGAACTGTTCGTATTGCTGCCGAACGGCAATATCAAACAAGCGGAAAAACACACTGCCGCAAAGGCAATCAACAAAGCAAGCATTACCCTGTTTTTCATATAATCTCCTATCTGTTTCTGGTTGCTGCCGCAAACCTGGCTTGCCTGACACTTATATCGGTCACAGGATAATTTCTAACCGTACGCTCCGCATTGGCAATACGCTGAGCCGGGGTGGGATGTGTTCTGCCAAAACCCGAACCTGTCGTCTGAACGCTGCCTAATGCCCTTAGCATATCGATCAATCCGGACGGGTTATAACCCGCACCTGCCATAAGAGACATCGCGGTATTGTCGGCTTCGAATTCCTGGGTTTGCGAATATCCGTTGGTTACCATTGTCTGAACAACTTCGCCAACCGATTCGTTAAAAGCGGCCGTTAATTGCGTGACATCCATGCCTGCCACTGCCCCTGCCGCCGATACGCCGGTAACAACAATGGCATTTAAGAAACGGCTGTTCCTTATCGATTTAATGCTGTGTTGCAATTGAATGTGAGCAACTTCGTGAGCGATAACGCCTGCAAGCGCATCTTCCGAACTTGCGGCATTGATAAGTCCGCGCGTAACAAGTATGTGACCGCCCGGCGTTGCAAATGCGTTTATTTCGTTGCTGTCCAGAATAGCCAAACGGTAACCGTTAAAAACATTGGGACGCGGCGAGTTGATTACGATAGCGTAACAAATATTGTTCAGGTACGCAGTTAAAGCCGCATTTCCGTTCCATATTCTGTATGAGCTTAGAATGTTCGCCGCTACCGCCCTGCCGATGTAGTATTCCTGTTCTGGAGTGATTTCTTCCGTGGCAGAACCAATGGCTCTTGCCGACTGGCTTATGGCATTGGCGGTATTTCTATCAATGGCACCGGTCGCTCCCGCTACGTCCGCAAGAGCCGCCATGGTATTACAGGTAACAAGCGAAATTGAAAAGGCAACGACAGAAAGTAAAAAAACCGTTCTTACTTTCATCTGTCATTCTCCCATTGCAAGACGGCCTTCCTCAAGAAATCGCCTAAGATCCGCGTCGTTTACCCTGATTGCCTCCACTCTGTCAACATCGGCATAATTCAGGTTTCTCTGCTGATCCCTGTAAGACTGTTCAACTTCCTGATTAAATCCTTTCCCTGCGAGCGCAACTTCTCTTGCAGTCGCCGTACTTGAAGTACCAGCCACAACCTGTCTTGCGGACAAGTTTGCCGAAGCCGTCCAGCCTGTAAGCGATGTATTTCTGACGCTTCTGACTTCTACAAATCTGCCGTCTACGCGTATAACTGTAACCTGGTCTCCCATGTTTAACGAACCGCGGTTGCTTGCAAACCATCCGGTACCCGATTTAAGGTCAACCGTTCTTGTAGCCACATACAAAGTTCCGCCCGCGCGAACCTGCGCCATGGCAAAACCGCTAACAATGAGTCCCAAGCATAAAAACAATAAAACTTTCTTCATTTTTTCACCTCAATCCCAATATATCACTTTTCGGTTAAATTATCCACACCATTGTCCCATGACTTGTCATCGGGCGGCGTTGCGGCATTTTTAATGCACCTGTTAAGATACTTTTTCGCCGCCATATCCTTGTCGTTTTTGTCGCAAATCGTCTGAAAAATACCCTGAGCGGTTTTAAATTCTTTCTTTTCGTAAAGCTCAAAAGCCTTATCCCAATTCTTTACCATTTCGACAAGCTCGGGCGGCGCTTCGGAGGCAATGTCCAAAAGCTCATAAAGCCGCAGGGGCGTATTGATACCGACAACCCTAACGCGGCTTAGGGGACGAATGACAAATTCATCGCCAATATGCGAGCGGGTATACTCGCTTATCAAAATGCCGCCTGTGTCGTATTGCTTGTTAACGCCTTCAAGACGCGCGGCAAGATTTACGGCGTTCCCCATGATCGTATAGTCCATCTTGTTGGGCGTTCCCATGTTGCCAACGACCATGTCTCCCGTGTTGATGCCAAGCCGCGTAAATATCGGGCTGGGATCGTCAACGCTGCTTATTACACCCTTCTTCGCCATTGCCTGCATTACTTCGGGCGTGATAAGCCCAAGCGACAAAGCCTCGCGGTTAATTTCCGCTTCCGCTTTCTTCATATTGATGGTTGCGCGGCAGGCAAGAGAAGCGTGGTTGTTAAAATGAATCGGCGCGCCGAAAAAGGCGATAATCGCGTCCCCTTCGTATTTGTCGATTGTTCCCTGATTGTCAAGAACGATATTGCTCATTTTTGTAAGATAGAAATTGAGAAGCTCAACAAGTTTTGCCGGGTCTCCCAATGCTTCCGAGAAAGTTGAGAACGCGCGAATGTCCGTAAAGATTGCGGTCATTTCCCTTTTTTCGCCGCCAAGCTTTAACTGCGAAGGATCCAGAATGAGCTGATCTACAACTTTGGGCGAAAGATACTGCGAGAACGCAGATTTGATAAAGCGTTTCTGGCTGCCTTCTGTTGCGTAATTGTAAACGGTTACGGTAACATAAGCGGCTATAGCGCCAACAAGCAATGTAATCATGGGAACCCAAAGGCTGCCGAACTGATATGCGGCAAAAGACCCGATGACAATTCCAACGATAACAATTGCGGTTCCGCCGAGCGACAGCGTGATACGATGCGTAAACATTGTAAGGCAGACGATTGCCAAAACAACGGCAAATAAAATTATTAAATTGGTGTTCTCGTTTGTTTCGCGGATAAAATCGTTATTAAGCATATTATCAAGCATTGTAATATGGCAGCCCATTCCCGCATAAACGGACGAAATCGGCGTAGAGAAAATATCAAAAAGTCCCTGAGCGTAAAAACCGAAGAAAACATAAGCATCAGAAAAATTTCCGGGCGCAAGGTAAAAACCGGATTGCTTGTATTCCTCGTCCCCATTTTCATACGCTTCCGCGCTTAACAAAATATCCATCGCCCTGTAGGGAACATATCTGTCAATCAAGCCGTGATAGCGCAAAAGCGCTTTGCCGTCCTTGCCGATTGGAATGGAAATGCCGTCCCATTGAATCGTACTGTTTCTTTGATTGAAATAAAGTTCGCGGCTGCTTCCCGAAACAACAAGAGAAGCGGCAGAAAGCCCCGGAAGCGCTTTGCCGTCAAAAACGGTAAAAGGTTTAAGTCTTCTTATTATGCCGTCAGAATCCGGAACGCCTGTAACGCTTCCCAAAGCGCCGGCAGATTCGATTAATCCGCGAATCG
Organism: Treponema sp.; assembly: GCA_009787795.1. Taxonomy (GTDB): domain Bacteria; phylum Spirochaetota; class Spirochaetia; order Treponematales; family Breznakiellaceae; genus WQXQ01. The sequence continues at coordinate 802 of WQSP01000139.1, read as the reverse complement.
GGAATTGCGCTCTTTCGTTTGATCCAAGACTGAAATGATTTATCACTGAATCGAAGTTTTCCAAGTGAAGCAATGGCACATCAATATCGGAAGGCCATGAGGATGCGCTTCCCGTCTGGCTGCTGATCATTACGGTCTGAACAACATGACCATAATCCGAAGCTGCTCTTGCAAACGAAGCGTCATCCTCGCGCGCGCTTAAACTGCGCAGGGCTTCAATACCCACTCTATAACCTGATCTTCGAGGAGCGCCATCGGAACCGTCTGCTCTTGCCTGTCTGTTTGAACCTTCCGCAGATCGCCTTTCCGTACGCGGTGATCCCGATGTTTCCGCTTCGGCTTCTTCCAATGCTCTTACAGCATTATCGATTATTTCATCCTGCTTTGCGTTCCTGTAAACGGAAGGCTCGGAAAAAATAACGTCGAATGCAATCGACTTCGCTCCGCTTAAATTCATGTAGTCGACGATTTCACCGTAAGCCTGTCTTGGCCAGGGCCAGCCCCATCCTTTCTCTTTCTGAGCCCAGTCGATACTGTCCTGATCCAAAAGGATTACAACGATATCATTGGATGGTATGCTGAAACTTGAATCAGCCCAGAACCTGACCCTCATATCATAGGATTTAAATTCCAAAAAATTGAAAACCCCCAGCAGATGAAAGCCGGTAATTACAAAAAACACCAAAACTGTAACGATTACTGCCGTCAGTTTTTTTCCTATTGTCCTCTTTTTTGCCATGTCACTACCCTTTTTTAAAAAAATGTATAATAATTATAACAGGAGTTTATCATGGAAATCAAA
>WQSP01000138.1 GCA_009787795.1 Treponema sp. | reverse complement strand
GGCGATTTTGCGCGTTTGGATGTAAAGAAAAACCGTGGTATCGAAGGTACGGGGCTTGGTCTTGCGATTGTAAAACGCATTTGCGATGCCATGCGCGGAGATGTAAGAGCCGAAAGCGAGTACGGCAAGGGCAGTGTTTTTACGGTAATAATTCCGCAGGTTGTAGAATCGGAAGAAGTCCTTACGCCTGCGTTCAATCAGTCAAACGATTCCAATGAAAGCGGTAAAAACATTACAGTGCTAAAGTATACCATTCCCGATGTAAAGATACTTATTGTCGATGATATTACGACAAATCTTACTGTGGCGGAAGGTCTTTTGTCATTTTATCAGGCGCAGATTGACACCTGTTTAAGCGGAAAGAAAGCGATAGAAATGATAAAGCAGAAAGATTACGATTTGATTTTTATGGATCACATGATGCCGGAAATGGACGGGATTGAAGCAACAGAGCAAATCCGCGCATGGGAAAGAGAGAATCGAAAAGGAGAAAAAACCCTTCCGATTGTAATGCTGACGGCAAACGCAATTTCGGGAATGAGAGAAATGTATCTTCAGAAAGGCTCAAACGATTTTCTTGCAAAGCCGATAGATATAAACAAGATGAACGAGATAATTGACCGATGGATACCTGCGGAAAAAAGGCTGGAAATTAAAAAGGAAAACGGGTCTTCTTCGCCCGAGTCAATGCTGAATATTCCCGGTGTTGATGTTAAACAAGGCATTAAATATTCGGGCGGCACCCTGGAAATGTACAAGAAAGTTTTGCTCCACTTGCACAAGGATATTGATGAACGGCTGCCGGCAATTCAGGTAATGCCGTCCAAAGATTCGCTGCTGCTTTTTATTACCCATGTTCACGCGATTAAAAGCGCGCTTGCGGTTATCGGGGAAAAGGATGTGTCCGCAAAAGCAGCAGCTATCGAAAGAGCCGGTCACGATGAAGATATTGCCTATATCGACGAAAACCTGCAGGCATTTATTTCCGAGTTAAAGGAATTGAACGTGCACGTCGGCGCGGCAATCGGCAGCTAAGCGCCTTCCTTGATACGCATGATTTCATCCCTAATCGCCGCCGCCTGCTCAAACTCAAGATTTTTTGCTTGTTCCAGCATTTCGTTTTCAAGAGCTTTAATGAGCTGTTTGCGCTGGGCGGGTATCAGCACATTGAACGACTTTTTAAGGACTTCGATGGTTGTGCCCGCGCTTTCTTCCGCTTCTTCTATATGGCGCGTGAGTATTTCCGCGATTGCCTTTTTAACTGTCGCGGGCGTGATGCCGTGTTTATTATTATACGCAACCTGAATCTCGCGGCGGCGGTTTGTTTCGGCGATTGCCTTTTCCATCGCGTCGCTCATTCTGTCGGCATACATGATGACTTTTCCTGCGGCATTACGCGCGGCGCGTCCGATTATCTGAACAAGACTTGTAAGGGAGCGAAGGAAGCCGATCTTGTCCGCGTCCAGGATTGCAATGAACGAGACTTCCGGCAAGTCGATGCCTTCGCGCAAAAGATTGATGCCGACAAGAATGTCAAATTCGCCCTGCCGAAGCTGGGTAAGAATTTCAACGCGCTCGATTGTTTCCACTTCACTGTGAATGTAGCGAACCTTTAAACCCAGACCCAATAAATAATCGGTTAAGTCTTCCGCCATTTTTTTTGTAAGCGTTAAAATAAGGGAGCGCTCTCCCGCCTTGATGCGTTTTTGAACTTCGCCGTAGATGTCTTCCATCTGACCTTCGCTCGGGCGCACTTCGATTTCCGGGTCCAAAAGACCGGTTGGGCGTATTAACTGCTGAACAACCCGCGCGGAAAGTTCAATCTCTGTCTTGCTCGGCGTGGCGGAAACAAAAACGGTTTTATCCAGACGCTCGGCAAACTCGTCATAGCGAAGAGGGCGATTGTCCAAAGCGCAGGGCAAGCGGAAACCGTAATCGACAAGGCTTTGCTTGCGGCTGCGATCGCCTGCGTACATGGCGCCTATCTGCGGGAGCGTAACATGGCTTTCGTCGATAAAAGTCAAATGCTCTTTGGGAAGATAATCGACAAGCGTGTCGGGAGAATCGCCCGGCTTGCGTCCCGCCAACAAAGACGAATAATTTTCTATGCCGGAACAGTAACCCATCTCCGTTAGCATTTCGATATCGTACTCGACGCGGGTTTTGATGCGCTCGGCTTCCATTATTTTGCCGTTGTCCTGAAAATATTTTATGCGCTCTTTTAACTCAAGCTTGATGGAGTCCATTGCGTTTTGAATATATTCTTTGGGCATGACGAATTGCTTGGCAGGATAAATCAGGGCGCGGTCGAGTTCTTCCAGTATTTCGCCCGACACAGGATTAAAACGGCGGATACGTTCAACCTTGTCCCAATCAAGATCGACGCGGTAGGCTTCTTCCATATATGCGGGGAAAATTTCCAGCGTGTCGCCGCGCCTTCGAAAACGTCCGCGTTCAAGGACGGCATCGTTGCGTTCGTATTGCAACTCGACAAAACGGCGAATCAGCGAATCGACATCTACGGTTTCGCCTTTGGAAAAAGTGGCTGTCATTTTTTTGTAGACATCGGGCGTTACCATGCCGTAGATGCAAGAAACAGTCGCCACGATGATTACATCCTCGCGTTCCATCATGCTTCGCGCAGCGGAGAGCCTCATGCGTTCAATCTCGTCGTTAATGGATGCGTCTTTCTCGATGTACAAATCGCTCTTTGCCACATACGCTTCGGGCTGATAGTAATCGTAATAGGAAACAAAGTATTCCACTGCATTGTTTGGAAAAAAACTTTTAAACTCGCGATACAATTGCGCGGCAAGCGTCTTGTTGTGACTTACGATTAATGTGGGCATTTGCACAGCTTCGATAAGTTTTGCCATGGAAAAAGTTTTTCCCGATCCTGTGACACCCTGTAATGTTTGGTATTTGTCACCTGTTCTGATTCCGTCTGCAAGAGCGGCGATTGCTTCGCCCTGATCGCCTGCCGGTTTAAACGGAGATACAACTTCGAACTTGCGCATAAAAAGCACTATACTTTTTTTAAGTGGTATTGTCAAGCATTGAACAAAAAAAATGAGCAGATTTGATACTGCCCATTTGTCAATTGTCTAATGTATTTATTATCAGAAGGCTCTTATGGCGCGGACATTGTTTGCGCGCGCGGATGGCGCAGGGTTCCACTCATCATAGTAAGCATCCGGATCCAGCGGAGGAGCGCTCTTTGCGTTGCCTGCCGTAGCTCCTGTTGCAAAGTTTTGTTCCCATGCGCGGGAGTTGCTGTTCTGCGACGAAGACCAATAAAAGCCTGTGCTAATATTAACCGAACTTCTTTGATTGTATAAAAGAGCCAATTCGTCCTGACTTGGCAGGAACCAATCGTTTAATCCGCCGCCATTGTAATTTTTTGCGGCCAATGCGGCAGGGGATTCCGGGTCTGCGGCAAGCATTGCTGCTGTATTTCTTCTGCCTGTGCCCAAAGCGGTTGCCGTGCCAGCCAGATTGCTAAAAGCGAATCTTGCGTTAACCCATGACAACTGTGTGCCCTGATCGGTAAGCGCAGCTTCCAGATGATAAACAACTTCGTTGGTGTCAGCCATGGTAAAACCATTCATATCCTGATAAAAAATAATTCCGCCGCCGGGGCCTCTGCCGCCAAGAACAAATCCTTCGGCTGTTACAGATTCGCTTATAATGCTGCCGCGATTGTCCGAACGAATGACAACGACGGAAATTTCCGCGTCTTTGTCGGAGGTTTGCAAAGCATAAGATGCGCTGTTGGAATTATCGATAGGCTGCCCGTTGCGCATCCACTGATAGGTTATAATACCGCTGCCAAGAAGTTTTGACGTGTCTGCTGTCACTACCCTGCCCAGCTTGGGTTCGCCCTCAATACTGACTGTTCCTTTAAGACCGGATGTCAACCATGAGGTAAACTGAATAGCGCCTACAGCCGTAAGAGCCACAATAAGAATAAAAGCTATTATTCCCAATGCCTTATTCATAGATAATCTCCTTTAATTTGATCTCTTACCAACAAGGTAATATTTTGTTTGTTTGTGTTATCGTAACATATTATGGAAAAACAATCAAGTTAAAAATATGATATTATGAACCGAAGGAGTTTATTATGGCAGACAAAAACAGCGAATGCAAATGCACATACCCCTGCAATCGTCACGGCGACTGCAAGGCATGCATGGATTATCACCGCAAAGACGGATCGAGAACTAGTTGCGGAAAAGATCCAAGAAAAGAGAATTAGCTACCAGATAAAAGGAATAATCCTGTACTTAACTTTCTTTTTGTAAGTGTCCCAAAGGCCGCCGTACTTTTTCTTGCAGATGACATCGTCGTCCGCCTGACGGGTGAACAGGAGCCCGATGTAATAAATCGGGTACAGCCACACTTGCCAAATGCCGGGATAACCTGCAGAAAGCGCGATTGCGATTGCTTGAATTATTTCGCCAAGGTAGTTGATGTGGCGGCTTGCGCCCCAGTAACCGCTTACAAGCAGACTGTGGTTTCCGTCGCTTAATGCCTCGGGCTTCATCCAAAGGAAATTCTTTTTTGGATCTTTTTTGAAAAAGTATTTTTGCATATTTGCGCCGCGTGTGAATGTCCAACCGAAAAGGAAAAGCGCCGCGAACAAAATGGTAAGCCAGAGCGGATGATTTGGATTGGGCAGATTGACAGTTGCCCAAAGCGGAATTGCATAAAAATACGGATAGAAAGTCAAACAGCCAAAACCCAATTTAAAGCCGACTCTCTCTG
>WQSP01000137.1 GCA_009787795.1 Treponema sp. | reverse complement strand
GTTCTTTTGTTGTAAAGACGCGCCACTTCCTGCGCATCAGCTTTCATAAAGCGATCGGCAATATTCGCCGTAACCGCAGTGATATTCTCGGCAATAAATTTATAGTCTAACATAAAGCAATTGTATCAGAAAACGAATTAATTGAAAAGTGGACGTTACACTTTGCAGCAATGCTACACTGCACAGCAGTGTTTGTATTTTTTTCCGCTTCCGCAGGGGCAGGGGTCGTTTCTGCCGATTTTGGCTGCCGTACGCACAATGGTAGTAGGTGTGATGCTTCCTTCAATATACAGCCATTCGTCTTTTTCTTTTTTGAATTTTGCGCGTTCATGATGAACTTCTTTTAAGCCGTCCCTTTCGTAAGTTGCCTCAAACTCGACAACCCCTTCACTGTCGCCAAGTCCGCCTTTTTCTGCGGAAATTATTTTTAAGCCGAGCCATTTTGATTTTTCGCTCCAGTCGCGAGTTGACTTAAAATCGATGTCGTCTTTACCGCGGTGTACGCATGTATCAATTATGTAGTCGATGGCATGTTCGACATAAGCGCTGTAACGGCTCCTCATAAGAGCTTGCGCGGTTGGAGCTTTTGCTCTTCCGCTAATGAATTGTTCGCAGCAATCACAGTATTCGCGGCCCGAGCCGCACGGACAGTTTTTCATAAAGGCATTATATCAAAAATGAATAACAACTGCAATCAAAACACATACGTTACCGATATCTTTAAAAAATTATTTCCGCTGTACTGACCAATCTGTCCTTCGGAATTGCCAAGAAAAAATCCGCCCGAGAGCGCAAGACGAAGTTCGTCTCTTGTCCAGATTAAAGCGGGAATAATCGCGGCATCTTCGTCTTCGATTCCCCAAACAACCGCAGTGCGAAGTTCAAGCTGATCGCGAAGGAATTTTTTTGACAGCATCGCGGTAAGACGTGTTGATGTCATTGATTTGCCGCCTTCAATATCAAAATTTGAGGCAAAGGGGTTATCGCTTCCAACCTTATCGTCAAATAGGCGCACGCTTCCGTTAGCCTGAATGTTAATATTCAAACCTGCGATAATATCGCGATCAAAACCAAAAGACCATCCTACAGACGGATTGTAAACATAGCCATCATCGCCTTTAAGGTCTTCCGTTATGTTAGCTGCAACTTCTGCCCTAATGCTGAAACCGCCAAGCACTTGCGCGTAATCCAGTCCTATCTGATGATAATTGTTAAATGAAAATTCAATTGATTCTATTGTTGGCATAGCCGGGTTTGTCAAAAAATCATAAGTAATTTTTGCAGCAGGTTGAAACATCCTTCCATAAAAATACTGCAACCCAACATCCGCGCTTCCAAGGCTTGTTGTAAATCGCATTCCTGCCTGCGCATAATCAAGTCCTGATGTATCAGGCATGATTAGCTCGCTGCCATTTTGCAGTATGGCGCCTAACATTTTCATTTGATCGGGCATCCATCTGTCACCCGAAGCAGGGCCGATTATTGCCATCATTAAAGGATCGGGAGGGCTTACCGCAGTTGTTATTGCAGTGCTGATAATTTCAAAGCTGGGCAAAAAGATTCCTTCCAGTTTGGAGAATTGCCCGAACCTGTACGAAGCATGTATAACAGGGGTTGCGATTTTTATTCCCATAAGGCTTGTGTTATCTGCCATTTCAACGAATATTCGCGATTGGTCGGGCATGTTGATCACATCAAGCGGACCGAATTGATCGGCTTTGCCCCATGCAATTTTTCGCAATCCTGCGGTAAATTCCAAGTTTCCAAAAAACGCGCGAATATACGCTTCGTCGATACTGACAGGCACAAGAGCCGGCACCAGTTTTAAGTTAATTATTCCTTCTGCAAAATTGGATTGCGCAAAAAAGTTTAATCTGCCGGAAAACATGAACATATCTCTTGTATTGATATGCTCTGCACCTTCACTCATTTCGTCGATATAACCGATAATCGCGGCGGATACTTCTCCGCTTACATTCACAGAAGGCGCACTGCCTGAACTTGCCGCAGACTGCGAATCGTTATCTTCGCCAAAGCCAAAACCAAAATCCTGCGCCCATGCAAAACTGCCAATAAATAAAACAATCAATACAAGTAAAACATTTTTATTTAACATAATTTCTCCAAATTACGGACGCCCTGTTTCAAGATATGCTGTTGTAAAAACGCCTTCCGGAATTGGTTCGTCGTATCTTAAAATTTCCATAAATATTGTCGTTGACGTTCCCGCCGCAACAGTAGAAATTCTTGTCTGCATCGGCGTAGTTCGTCCCTGCACGTTTCTAAAATCGGACATTTCCATTATTTTTGAAACTTCGTTTCGCCTGTTATACATTTCGGCTTTGTAAATCTGATAATTTTCCTTGTCTATCCATGTGACTGTTCTGGAATATTGATAATTGCTGTTTTTTGGAACCGATTGTATCACATAACAAACTCTTCCGTTAAAAGTTTCTTCCCTTAACACGGTATGCGTATCAAGCGAAACATCCCTGTCCATGGAAGAAATGTCGTCATAAGAAAAGTCAGTCCCCATGAAATTTCCGCCGCTTTCCGACGAAGCGATGCGGCGCACTCTGCCCAAACTTGGCAGAAATATCCATTGATCGCTTCCGCCAGAAGCGTTATCCATTGTAAGGAAGCGCGTTCCCGCAACATTGGCAGGGCGCTGAAATACAATTACAGTGCGGGCTCCGTTGGGTCCGTCTTTGGAATATTGGTCGATAAGTCGTTCTGTCGTGCTTCCGTCTCTTGCGGTAATTACCATGCGCGAACGCGAAGAAATGGTGTTCGACGTTACGCGATTTTTTGCGGATGTCATGATTGCATCGGCGTTTTGCGCAAACAACCCAACCGGCGCCAAAAGACAAACTGCGCCCAACATTAAAAATACTGTTAATTTGTTTTTCTTCATTTCTTTTCTCCATAAATGAATTTTGGCTTTATCAAATTGAGAAGCACAGGCATAATTGTAAGGCTTACTATTGTCGTTGACAACATGCAAAGAGCGGTAAGCATTCCGAATTCCATGATAATTTTAAATTTGGAAAACGCAAGAACCGCAAAACCCGCTCCCACTGACATAGCCGTAATGCAAATTGCCTTTCCGCATGCGATAAAAGTTCTTCTAAGAGCGCCTTCCACGGCGATTTTAAATTCGCGCTTGTAAAATTCAAGGAAATGGATCGCATCGTCAATTCCGATACACACGGTAAGACTTGCAATAAGCGCGGTTCCAAGATTTAATTTAATTCCCAAAAGACCCATTACCATAAAGTTACACAAAACAGCAAGTATGAGCGGTATCGCGCTTACAATTCCCGCGACAAATGATTTGTTTGCAATGGCAACGATAATAAAAATCATAAAAATCGAAATAAATATCGAAATAATCTGCGAATTAAGAATCAAATCCGTAATTGCAATTTCCTGCATTACGCCGCCGCCCAGCATTACGCGAACATTTTTTGGAAAATTCAAGTCGATATATTTTTTGATTACATCTACGGCCTCTATTGAGTCTGCGCTTCCTGTTGTGCGAAGCTGCATCATCAATCGGATTGCGGTCGGCTCCAGCGGATCGTTTGAATAATCGGTATTATCGCTTCCTGCAAGCAGGACAAGATAATTTGCGATAAGGCGCTGAAGATCTTCGGGCGTACTCTTCCCGTAACGCGCAGGATCAGAAGGTATTTCATAATATGATGCGCCGTCATAATTTGTAAGACGTTTTAATTCCTTGACAAGATCGTTTCCGCTTAATGCAGGCGACATTCCCGCCGCCGTATCAAGGAATTTTAAAAGATCGTTTACGCTGTATTCTTTTGCATTCAAAGTTACGTTTGCCGCCGCTGGCGAAGGCGCGGGTGCCAGCGTGTTGTTAAAACCAAAGTCTCCAAAACCAAAATCGCCAAAACCAAAGTCATCGCCTCTTGCAGGCTGCGCTGCAGGTGAAGAAGAAATCGACTGCGGCAATCCGTCAGGGCTTTGATCGACATTAAACACCTGATTAACCCTTTTGATTATATCCGTAAAGCCGACAACATTTCCAACTGAGGGAACATTATTTGTAAGGTAAACCGAAAGACCGTCAACCGCGCTTAATACATCGGGATGCAGCAATTCTTCCGTTGTGTCTGCCTGAACAACAAGGCTCATATCTTTTGAACCGCCGAAATATTCGCGGATAAACCGATCCGCCCTGCTGATATCCGTTTCGTTTTGGAAAAAATCGACAACAGAATTATCGACAATAATTTTTGAAATTCCGTAAAACGAAATCATCAAAAGAAAAATCGTGCAAATAAGAACCGTTTTCTTTTTTCTTACGACGCTTAAAAACACGTCTGCAATTCTGCTGCTTATATGATCTTCTGTCTGCTCTTCATATTTTTCCTGTTTTATTACTTTCCCGGGACCGCGCAGAAGAAGCATTGCGGGAATAAATAACACCGTTAACGCAAAAACCGCAAAAACGCCGATGCTTGTGTAATAACCAAACTCGCGCATTGGTATAATCGAAGTAAAACAAAAGGACATAAACCCGGTTATCGTTGTGATTGCCGCAAGAAAAACGGGCTTCATCATTTTTCTCATCAAATCCAAAACGATTTCGCGGTGTTCTTCCACCGTTAATATTTTTTCGCGTATATCTTTTACATAATGAGTGATTACATGAATACCGTAAGCGTGTCCGACCGCGATTAAAATAATCGGCATTATGGTCGTTATGGTAGAAAGTTTTACGCCGAACATTGCCGCCAAACCGACTGTCCAGACAACAGA
>WQSP01000136.1 GCA_009787795.1 Treponema sp. | reverse complement strand
ACAAAAAGAAATTTGGCAGATTTAAATTACGAAAATAAGAATTATACTAAAGAATATAAAATTCGTATTAATTTGGAGGATTTTTTTAAATCTGATTCTTTCCGATTGGGAAGAACTGATTTACAGGAATAATTAATATAAACTTCCCCCATAAGATAATACATACTAAACTAATTTAAAATTCCGCCTGACCCACGGCTCTTGGATACGGGATTACATCGCGTATGTTCGCCATACCGGATACATATTGAATTAGTCTTTCAAAACCCAAACCGAATCCCGCATGGGGAACTGTTCCGTAGCGGCGAAGATCCAAATACCACCAGTAATCTTTTGCGTGCAAACCCATTTCGCCCATGCGCTTGACAAGTTTTTCAAGGTTGTCTTCGCGCTGGGAGCCGCCTATAATTTCACCTAACCTTGGGACAAGCACGTCCATTGCGCGAACGGTTTTTTCGTCGTCGTTAAGCTTCATGTAAAAAGCTTTTATGTCTTTCGGGTAATCTGTAACAATAACAGGGCCTTTTGCAACCTTTTCGGTTAAAAACTTTTCATGTTCGCTTTGAAGATCGCATCCCCAGCTTGGCTTGAACTCAAACTGCGATGCGTTTTTTTCCAGTTCCTTGATCGCATCGGTATATGTCATGTGCGAAAATTTTGCATTTGCAACCTGGCGCAGGTTTTCGATTATGCCCTTTTCGACATGAGCGTCAAAGAAAGAAAGCTCGTCCGCGCATTCGTTAAGTGCCGCATTGAATACATATTTTAAGAAACTTTCGGCAAGCGCCATGTCGTCTTCAAGCTGCGCGAAAGCAACCTCGGGTTCTACCATCCAGAACTCGGCAAGATGGCGCACGGTGTTTGAGTTTTCGGCGCGGAAAGTCGGACCGAATGTATAAACTCGCGAAATCGCCGTTGCATAAGTTTCCGCTTCAAGCTGGCCCGAGACCGTCAAATATGTCTTTTTGCCGAAAAAGTCCTTGGACCATAAATCATGTCCGCCCGCCGCTTCTTCCTTGGCGATTGCTTTGGAATCCAGCGTCGTTACCTGAAACATCGCGCCTGCGCCTTCGCAGTCGCCTGCCGTGACAATCGGGGTGTGCAGATAATGGAAATCGTTTTCCTGAAAATAGCGGTGAATCGCATAAGCCATTTTGCTTCGCAAGCGCGCTACAGCGCCGAATGTGTTGGTACGCGGGCGAAGATGCGCAATTTCACGCAAAAATTCAAGGGAATGGCGCTTTTTTTGGAGCGGGTAGCCTTGGGTATCCCCGACAGTCTCCGCAGGCGCTTCCCCGATAATTTCGACGGATGAGGCGGCAATTTCCACCGCCTGTCCGGATGCGGGAGAAGGCGCCAATTTGCCGATAATCTTAACAGAAGCGCCTGTTGCAAGAGAGCCGATTGCGTCTTCTGTTTTGGAATCGANCCCCGAGGCGCGATCAAACGTGCATTGGATACCTGCAAAACAGGANCCGTCGTTCACTTCGACAAAAACGAGATTTTTCATGTCCCGTTTTGTTCTGACCCATCCGCAAACTGCGATGTCTTGCATGGACGGCGTTTCTTTCAGGATATATTTGATTAATACAGGCAGCATAGTGCATTATAAGAAAAAGATGTGGAAAATACAAGGCAATTATTGTATATTTATACAGTCGGAGGAGAGAGGTTTTGCGGGAAAGCGTCAATAATTTGAAAATTTGCATTCCTTTGATTGTTTTTACCCTTTTCTTTGCCTCGTGCGACAATCCTTTTATCGACAGCGTCCTCGATATAAAAATCATCACGTTTGAGAGTAACGGCGGAAGCCCTGTTGACAGCCAAAGAATTTTCAGGGGCGAAAAAATCATGATGCCGCAACCACCTGCAAAAACGGGTCATGCGTTTGCAGGATGGTTTACGGAAGATTACGAAGAATGGGATTTTGACATTGTGCCGGAAGACGACTTGACCCTTTATGCCGATTGGGAAAGCGTCGGAATATCCCTTACGCCGCGAAGGGTTATTTTTCCGCAGGAAGCCATGGGATACCAGGCGATGCCGCCCGTAACAATAACTGTTACAAATATTGACAATTTCCACACAGGCTCATTGTCGGTATTGCTAACAGGCGAAGACGCAGACTGTTTCATTTTATCAAGCACATCAATCGGAAACATCAACGCGGGAAGCTTTGAGACGTTTACAATTACACCTAACACAGGACTGCCTCCCGGAACGTACAGCGCCAACATAAACGTAACCAACCTGCCGGGCGGCGGCATCATATCGACCAATGTATACGTGTCGTTCACCGTAAAAAACGCAGTAATAACAAACGCAAATGTAAATATTGGCAGCCCTTCGCCGGGAACCGCTCCCAATACTGCCTCGGGCGTAAATCCGAATGACAATTACACGGCGGGAGCCGTTTCGTGGAGCCCGAACAACAATCCGTTTACGGGCGGAGTGTCGTATACGGCAACTGTCACGCTTACCGCAAAGGAAAATTATGCATTTTCGCAAACCGGTTTTAGCGCGACTTTCAACAATTTGCTGACCGCAGTAACCGCGAACAACTCGGGCAATTCTGTAACCGTATCTTATCAATTCCCGGAATTGATTACTAAAATCGTCACGGGTTTGACAATTACAAGTCAGCCTGCGCAAGCCGACTTGACTTACATTCACGGCGACTCCCTTAATCTTTCGGGTCTTGCAGTAAGGCTAGATTTTGACGATTCGACTTTCCAGGCGGACATTACGCCCGCAATTTTTGCAGTTTACGGAATTTCGGCAAGCGCAGGCGGCGTGCCTGTCTCGCATGGAGATTTTGTTTCATTCTCGGGCGCATACAAGGATTTGCCCATAACGGTATCGACTCAGGGAATTTCAGCCAACACAACAAGTCAGATTGTCATAACAAGAAGATCCGTAACAATCGGCGTAACTGCCTCAAACAAGATTTATGACGGCACTGTAACCGCCGTAATTAACAGCATTCCTGTCATAAACGGAAACAGGGACGGCGCAAATTTGACGGTTTTGCAGGGAACTGCCGTTTTTAACGACAAGAACACGGGAACCGGAAAACCGGTTGTGTTTGCAGGATGGGATCTTGGCGGTTTGGCAAAAGACAACTACATTCTTGCAGCCCAGCCGACAAGCGTTACGGCAAATATAACGCCAAGAACCGTTACAATAACGAATATAAATCATACAAAACCCTACGACGGCAACACATCAGCCAACATCACTGCGGCAAATGCATCGGCAAACGGAATTTTATCGGGTGACAATGTAAATATTGGAGCAATTGCCGCAGCATACACAAGTCCCAACGCGGGAACGCAAACGATGATCATAAACGTTCTGGAATTGACAGGAAGCGATATTGCAAATTATGTCAGCATGCCGCTGCCCGCCTTGAATATTCCCGTAACGGGNGGCATTGTAAAAATTGATCCTGTTGTAAACTGGCCGGAAACGGCTTTTTCCGCCNTTTACGGGCAAACGCTTTCTGTCATAACGCTTCCCGGAAACGGAACGGGAACCGCAGGCGCATTCGTGTGGACTTATCCCGACGATTATGCGGGCAATGTCGGCACAAGGACGCATAACATGACGTTCATGCCCCAGGACTTTACCAATTACAACCAAATGACGCGTAACTACAGTGTGACGGTTCTGCCAAAGGCAATTACAAGCGCAACGATTACCGTGACAGCGCCTGTAGCAGCAGAACAGCCAAACGCAACTGCCGAAGGAGAGGGTGATTTTTCTATTGGCACTGTTTTGTGGACTGACAACGGCGTTGCGCATAACAGCACGTTTCACGGCGGCACGGCATACACGGCAAATGTTACGCTGACTGCAAATGCGAATCATACGTTTGAAGGTCTTTCTGCGGGTCCGAATCCCGGAATGACAATTAACGGAATTACCGCGACTGTCGGCGCAATTTCGGGAACATCAATCACGTTGTCGGCGGAATTCCCAAAAACGGCCGCAAGAATTGTCACCAAACTGGAAGCTGTTTCAAGTCCGCCGCCTGTTGTCTATTGTACGCACGGAGAACCTCTCAATTTGTCGGGAATTACNGTAAAAGTTTCGTTCGACGACAATACGCAGGAAATCCTTCCGTTTTCGCAATTCTCACTTTACAATATCTCGACAACCCCCGAAAACGGCACACATATAACCCGTTTTGAATATCACAACCTGACAGTTACGACNGTTTATAATGACGATACGTCGATTCAGGTTATATCGAACCGGTTAAACGTTGCAAAGGCGCAGGGAGCGGCTGTTACCGCAGTCACGATAACCGATTTGGGTTCCAATTCGTTCCGCATCGATACATCTCTTGCAAACAACTCCCCGTATCAAAAATTGGAATATGCTTTCAGCGAAACAAGCGGCGCATCTGCGAATGATTTATTGTGGCAAGCCAGCAATATTGTGTTTTTATTGACATCCAACCCGCAAAAAACATACTATTTTTACGCGCGTTCCGCCGGAAACGACGAGTATCACCCCGGAACCGTACAGCAAAGCGCTCAAAGCAAAACATTATAACCTCATGTTTTATCGTTTTTCCTCATTTTAAGGGTTAAAAATACCGTTAATGTTATAGAAGACTCTTTATTTGGAGAAGACAGTGAGCGATTCCCAAACGGCAAACAAAAAACGCAGAAAAACAGATAAAAACGCGCTTTTTTCCATAGGCGCAAAACTTGTAGNGATTGTTACCCTCATCGTTCTTTTCTCGCTNGGATCGATTACTGTCCTTGTTTCATGGCTAATGCGTCAGGACCTTCAGATTACGGCGGAAGAAAACAATTATGAAGCGAACAGAAGATCCGCCGCAGAAGC
>WQSP01000135.1 GCA_009787795.1 Treponema sp. | reverse complement strand
ACAGGCACATTTATCTTTCCAATTTCGGCTGTTACATTAACATCGACCGTTGAGAGCTTATCCTTTAGAACATTGAGGTTTTCTGTCGTTGCATTTCTGCGTACGGATGAATACCAGAACTGGGCGGATAATTTGCCGATAATCGGCTCTATCGTCAAGTAGGGGATACAGAAGTTCATCATGCCTTCCACGTCTCCTACTTTTGTCTCGAGGGTTACGAGAACGACCATTTCGGTCGGCGGAACAATCTGCGCAAACTGAGGATTGGTGTCAATTTGACCGAGACGCGGGCGAAGGTCGATAACCGTCGTCCACGCTTCGCGCATATTTCCAAGAATACGAACGATGATGCCTTCCATTACGGACTGCTCAATGTCGGTTAATTCATGCTGAGATTTGGTTCCTTCGCCCGTTCCGCCAAAGAGGCGATCAATTATCGAAAACGTGATCGCCGGGTCAATTTCAAGGATCGCGTTTCCTTTTAACGGGTCCATGTTGATGATTGCAAGGGTTGTCGGCGTCGGTATAGAACGGATAAATTCTTCGTAAGTGAGCTGATCTACCGAGGCAACGTGAACGTGAACCATGCTTCGAAGCTGAGCTGAGAGCGAAGTTGTGGTAAGACGCGCAAAAGTTTCGTGCATGATCGAAACCGTGCGGATTTGTTCTTTTGAAAACTTGTCGGGGCGTTTAAAGTCATAAATTTTGATTTTCCGGCTATCTGCGGCAGGCCTGAAATCCTCNGGTTCGGTTTCTCCTGCATTTATCGCGGTTAATAGCTGGTCTATCTCATCCTGGGACAGAACTTCTGTCATAATTACCCCTGTGTTTAACTGATTTTTAAAAAGCTTCTATTACATCCAGTTTGTTGAATGTTATAATGCGCACTCTTGCCTTGTCCAGAAACCTGGTATTGAGCATTTCCCGAATCTCGGTTTTTATTTTCTCTTCATTTTCGGGACGCAANTCGGAAGCGTTTTTTCTGGTAAAATAATTGCGTATAAAATCGCGCATTTCATGCTGCCGGCTTATAAACTCGGCAGATGCAATCTGATTGTCCAAATCGTACCCAATCATCATGTCAACCGTAACGGAAAAATTGGCGGGCGTATCGCTTGTTCTTGTCGTTAGGGAACCAAGCGTTGTATACCATGAATAAGTCGGTCTGTTTCCAACATAGGGTCCTTCCGGATCGGAAAGGACTGTTACAGACTTGCCGCCCTTGTTCATGATGTTATAGGTAATAACAGAGACAGTTACGATAAAAACAAGCGCACCAAGACCAATAGCTACAAACTTTAAGATGTTCGGAAGCAGATTTCCAAGTCCGCCGCCACCCCGTTTCTTCGCGGCACCGCCGCCGGCATCAGCCTCACCGCCATCATCAAGATCAATATCATCACTATCTGACATTCCATACCCCCATAATTCAATTTACAACATCTACTTATCAATTATCGGTTGAATTGTTGACTTTTTGAATAGGATTTCATAGAATATATATGCACCATCCCCGGTTGTGTAATGGTAGCACAGCTGACTCTGGATCAGCTTGTGGGGGTTCAAATCCTCCCTGGGGAAACACCCTAATAACCAAGTTCTTCCTTGATTGCCGTGTAGATTCTGTCGCAAAGAACCTGCTTTTTGTCCTCCAGGGGCATGGCGGCTGTGTCGATTTGCGGCAGAAAGGCGATTCTTGCCGAAGCCTTTACAACACGGTTGTTTTTTTCGAATACATCGTAGCTGCCCTCGATTGCAACAGGCACGATGACAGCGCCTGCCTGAGTTGCAAGTTTTAACGAACCGGGATGAAAGGGAAGAAGTCCCCTGCCCTTGGATCTGTGACCTTCGGGGAAAATCAGCATGCCGCCGCCCGCCCTAACGCGATCAACGCCTTTGTTGATTGTCCGTATTGCGTTTCTTACATTTTTTCTGTCAATAAAAAGACCGCCCAGCATGAATATCCAAACATTCAAAAAAGGCACATAAGACAGTTCTTTTTTTGCCACAAAGCCGAAAG
Source organism: Treponema sp. (assembly GCA_009787795.1). Classification (GTDB taxonomy): domain Bacteria; phylum Spirochaetota; class Spirochaetia; order Treponematales; family Breznakiellaceae; genus WQXQ01. The sequence goes on along the minus strand of WQSP01000135.1, from coordinate 2,918 downwards.
GACGGCCGCAAAATGCGAGTAACATGACTATGTCGAAAAAGCCGTTGTGGTTGCAGACAAAACAAACATTGCCTTTTTTGGGAATGTTTTCCCTGCCTGTTGCAGTCGCTTTGCAACCCGCTACGGGGATCAGGGATTTTGCCCAGCCTTGAGCAAGACGATAAATAATCAACTTCATCGGTTTGCGCAGTCCCAAAAGATAGAAAAAGCCCGCAATGAGCGCAAAAGGAAGAAGGAAGGCCATTGCAAATGCAAGATAACCAAAACCCAGAATTGTCCTTATCATAAAATCAATTATCCTTCATATCCGGAAAAAAAACAAGCGTTAATAATAATGGCTTACGCGAACGCCGCCATTGAAAGAAACATACAAAATCAAACTGAAAGGTCTGTGCTGATTCAGAATGTTAAATGAATTTTCGTAATAATGCCCTTCTTTGTTTCCAAAAACCATCGGTATTGCAAAATATAATTCCATGTTTGGAAAAGGGTTTATCCTGAAACCGGCAACCAAACTGACCGATTCGTCGCCGTACAAAAGTCTTGTAAACAAACGCGGATTCAAGTTTCCGCCTAATCTGAAAAGAAGGTTAAATGCAAAATTATGCCCTTTAATAAAAGGAAGGGATTCTTCTTCGCGAAAATCGGATTCGGGTCTGTAATAAAATGTCGCCTCTTCNCCGTTGTAAAAATATTCCGCGTTTATTTCCAATTTGTTGTCAAAAAACGATTTNGTCANTCCGATGTTAAAGGCNANTTTNACGGAGTTGTCCGTATGATTGTTATAGGCCAAAAGCCATTCATTGTAAATGTCNGTTTTAAAAAGATTTGTTTTAACCGACAAGAATGAGCGCGTTGCCATATAATCCTGATAAAAAACNCCCAAATTGAAATCCGCCCAATTAAAGGCCAAATTGAATTTTCCGCCGTATCCGAAATATTCGCGCGAAGGATGTTCTCCCGCTCTTGTCAGCACAAGCATCTGAAGACCGCCGATTCCGACAGGAACGTCAAGCTTCATCATGTATGAAGACCCTTGCGCGGGAACAAATCCGTCTATTCTGCTTGGAATGCGCGACAAAAGATTTGTAAAGCCAAAGTTGGGCGAAACNCCCCACCCCTGTTCGAATTTTCCCGCCCGCAAAAAAACCTTGTCCAAAAAATTGTAATCAAAAAAGAAATCGCCCAAAGAAAAATTAAAATCGGGAATTGAATAGCTTATTACGCTTCTTACGCGGAACGATTCCGAGATTTGCGCGATTACTTCCATGGAGGAGCCCATTTCGATTCCGATTGCCCATGAAAAATGTTCGTTGTCGTCCAGCTCCCACGGATACACATCCCAACCGGGATTCAATGCGCCCTTAAAATTATATGAAGCGTTGAATTCAATGCCGCGTTTTCTTATTTGCTGCAATACGGAAGATTGTTCGGGAGGAGCGGCTTCCTCCAAATGGGGCTCGTCAAAAACAGAATCCAGGTTATCCCTTTCCACATTAATCAAGTCCGCATCTTGCGCGGTTAAAACAAAAAGTGGAAAAAGAAACAGGCAGGAAAGAAAAAGAAAAGTTTTCATCTGTTTACGGTTTCCAGAAACGTTTGAGAGAATACGGAATCGGCAATTCTTGCAAAAGACGGCCTGTTAATAATTACCTGTGTCCTTTCATTTACAAAAACGCCGTTTACAACCGCGCCCAAAAGTTCATCNACAAACAGGATTTGCCTTGGCACAAAACGTCCGTTAATATTGTAGTAATCGGGTATTACGGACGTGCGAAGAAGCTGTCCNGAAAGACTGTAATCTTCCACTTTGCGCANAAGATTGTCTTCGCTGATCCATACTTTCATTCTTGGATATGTCACATCGTTTGTCACCGCAGTCAGGGTAAGAAGCCTGCAATTGAATCTTCCCAGTTGAACGGTTTCACCTGACACAACCCTGTAATCTCTTGCCAAAGTTGAACGCGTAAAATCGGAATTTCTTGCGTTTGTATTTTGAAACCGCGTCGCGTTTGTTGTTGAATTAAAACGTCTGCTTTGCGGATCGTAAAACCACAATGTGTTTCCTTCCCTTAGATAACCCTGTCCCCTGTTAATCTGCGGTTCCATAATTACGATTACATACTGTTCTCTTGCGTCTCTTCTGAAAACGCCTGCGACTGTCGTGGAACGTCCCTGCCCCGGTTTGTCCTGCACAATGACATACTCTGCCTGAAAATCGGAATCAAGATAACTTACAAGAGAATCGACTCTTGCAAGCATTCTNTGATCTTCCGCGTTATCCTGCTGCGCCCATGCAACAGAAACCGAAAAAACGACTGCAAGCGCGCAAATCAATTTGGTTTTCATATAGGTTCCCCCGATAATAACGACGGCAGATTTTTTCTTGATGCGCGTGACGCTGTAAATACAATCGCCGCGGCAAGTATTGCCAACGTTAAAAGAATGTTTTTTATAATTGTATCAGGAAGATACAGCGCAGTTAATTTGCCGCTTTTTAGGAAAATTTCAAAACTTGGAAACCACGCAAATGACAAAAACGAAGCTGTAAAACTTAAAATGACAGAAAAGAGGAATCCTGCAAAAATGGAAATAACTCCAAGTATGCCGACTTCGGTCCATAGAACCGTTCTTAAATCGCTTCCGAAAAATCCGATTGCCCTCATAACTCCCATCTCTTTTGTGCGTTCATGCATTATAAGACTGTATGTAACAGATGCGCTGACAAAAATGATTATCAGCATAACACCATAAAGAAGATATGTTAGGAGATCCATTGCCTTCAGCAGATTGTCTATTTCCGACAAATACACAGGCAACGTAAAGAGAAAAATTTTCGTGTTCTCCCACTGCCACGGTTCGCTTAATTCGCGGTTCATCTCTTCCCTGTTATTCACCAAAGGACCTGTCTGCGTTTC
>WQSP01000134.1 GCA_009787795.1 Treponema sp. | reverse complement strand
GGCATTAAAAAGATCATCGACATGGAAAATATCCGCAACCGCGGCTTTAACACAGCGATCAACTCAATCACCGCGATTCTTGACACTTCCAAAATGGGATATCAGTACATCGAAAACCTCAAGAACGGCCGCGAAGTCATCATTCGCGAGTATGAGGACACCGATCTTGCCCATCTGCCCGATGAACGCTATTCAATCAAAATGCGCTATTTCGACAATGCCCAGCTCATCGAAGACCGCAAGGCCTACGATGTAATGCTTAAGAGCTTTGAAACCGAAATTCAGCACCTTTGGGACGTTCTGGAAGTCATTTATCAGGAGAAAAAAGGCTCCGCTGTTACAGATTTTAAAGATCTTGGCGCCAAAAAGAAGAGCAAAATCCAGAAAAACATCAAAGAAAAGAGCGGCGAGCCCCTTTACGAAGATATTGCCAAGGTTTGGGACGAAATTTCCTTTATCAAATCGGCAGAAACCGAAGTTGAAAAGTCCAACCGCACATATATCTGGGAAAAAGACAGAATCCGCAGCCGCATTATCCTTATGCGCAACAAAATGAAAAAAATGTGGGACTATCTGTTCCCGGTCGAAAGACGCGTTATGGAAGACAGGCTTGCATGGCTCGAAAAGGAATATTACAGATTTGATTACATGATCAATCCGTACCATCTCCAGCCCGGTATTCTTCTTGATGTTGATATTACTTCGATTAAGCGCAAAAAAGCCACATTGGACGCAATGGCAAACGTACTCAATGAATTCCTCCACGGCGTATCAAAGGGCTTCCAGGATGCAGCGTTTGCTTCATTCAGCCGCAGAAGATCGACAGTACGCGAAGACATCAACCAGTCATTCGCAACTGTTTCGGAAACGGAAGAAGAAGAACAGGCTGTTCAAGCAGCGGCTCCAAAACCAAGGCAGCAGGCGATTGCCGCTCCCAAGGCAAAAGCAAAACCCAAGAAAAAAGGCGTAGTTGATTCAAAAGCCAAGGCAAAGAAAAGCGGACGCGGCGGGATTGCGGAGATCTAAGCGTTAAAGCGCTTAAACAGTTTTAAGTGTGTTTACTTAGCGCCCCCGATAAAATTTTCGGGGGCGTTTTTTTTTGATAATTCATAATTAAGGAGGCTATATGGCTGACAATGCCAATTTGGAAATTCTCTCTACCCGTTCAGGTTTCAACAGCGCGGTTAGACACATTAAAAAAACAATGGAAATTGCATCAAACGCCAATTCAAATCTCGGCGATATTATTTATGAAATGGATGATGAAGAGTTAACAAGCGGCAGAACCGGACTTCTTTTAAGAATGTTATTGGTTGATAAACTTGGTTATAAAACAGCGTCCGCCAATCTTTCTTCGACTGTAAATGATCTTGGCGTTCTTGCGAAAGAATTCGGAAAATGGAACGGCGTTGATCTCGTCGCAGCCTATCATCACCCGGAAATGGGACTTCTTGTAGCGAATCCGAAAGTCGCCGAAGAATTAACAGGCTTTGGACAATTGCGAAAACGCGAATTAATGGTTGTATATGCAGGTCTTCAGGGCAATGATACGGATGAAAACTGCCAGAAGGCGGCGGATCTTGCCATCAAACTTTTTGAAGGTTCAAAGGTAACAGCTCCTTCAGCTCTTACAAGAGGAAAATATACAGTAAAAAAAGTTTCCAAGCCTAAAAAAGCGGAAGAAGAAAAACCGGCAAAAACCAAAGCTCCCGCAAAAGTAAAAGCCGGTAAAAAGAAAGTTTCACCTTCTGCTCCCGCTGCCGCGAAAAAAGCGCCGTCTGTCGTTCAGGTTAAATCATCAGGCGGTCCTGCAAAAATGACGCCGCGTTATGCGGTTGTGGTTCAAAACGAACTGTTCCACAACGGTAATGTTGAAGCATGGAAAAGGATTATTGCAAGTTACAAGGCAAAACATACAAGTCTTGAAGTATATATCTATTACGAAAATGAAAGGATATTGGACATCAATTCATTGTTTAAGTGGGGCAAGGTAAAACATGGCAGCGCCATCGAGTTCGCCGTAGCCGGAAATGAAATTCAGGATGTTGCAAAACTGCAGCGCTACCTTGCTCAGGGAGCCAGTCATATGTTCGAAGCATTCCTGCGAGGGCCGGTTAATTCCGTGCTTAAACTTTTCTAAATACAAGGAAATTATATGGACTCAAGAATACATTTTTTTAGCCAGAAAGATATTATCTCTTCCAAGGTCAGCCCGGAACTTTTAGGTATCCGCGGACGGCAAGCCAATGAATTTGCCGAGCTGCAATTTCCAATTTTGCCGGGCCTTATTTTTGACGCTGACATTGCGTCGGACATCGATATAAAGGCAATTAAAAAAGACGTCGGCGTTCTTTTAGCCAAATGCGGAAAGCTTGCGGGAAAAAACTACGGCAGCGAAGAAAACCCGATGCTTTTAAAAGCGATCATTTCTCCGAACATGGCGATTTCAACGTATCCGACTCTGCATAACTTCGGTCTTGTAAAACCGACTCTTGAAGCTTTTGCAAAGTGGGTAGGAAAAGATTTTGCCGTAAACGAGGTGCTGTTTTTAATAAACGGTATGCTCAGTATCGAAGAGCGCATCAAAGAACTTGAAGGAAAGACAAAAGAAAAAGACGATATTGCCGCGAAAAACAAATTCATTAAACGCCTGCTTGGCATTAAAGGACCTTCCAATGAACTTCACGGCGAAGAAGATAAAACCCCTCTTCCAAAAAGAAAGACGGCTTTTGAATACATGGATGAATACGGCAAATATTTCCCCAAAGGTTTCTTTGACGACGCTGAAACGCAATTGCTGCTTGCCCTTGATGAGATTTCAAAAATGCTCAGGCTTGATGAGCAGAACGATGATGACACTGCCATCCTGATTCAGCCGATGGTGTACGGAAATTACGGAAAAGATTCCTGCTCAGGTCATTTCTTCAGCCGCAATGTTGTAACAGGAGAGCGAAAACTTCAGGGAAGTTATTTCACAGGCAAGTTTAACGAGATTGGAGCTACAGGGTATGAGATCAACAAGATTGATTCCTCCCATCTTAAACAGCTCGAAAAAATCGCGTGGACGCTCGAAGACAAGTTTAAAGAAATCCGCCAGATTCGCTTTACCGTAGAAAACGGAAAGCTGTGGCTGATAGAGCAGAGGCTTGTCGATCAAAAGTCAACGCAGGCGGATTTAAAACTTCTGCTTGATCTTCAAAAGCGAAAGATAGTGAACGCTTCTTACGTTGTAAAAGCGATAGATCCTTTAAGACTGAACGAAATCCTTCACCCTGTTATTAATTCATCGAGCGTAAAAGGGTTTAAATCGTGGAAGGGCGGTATCGCGGGCGCGCCGGGAGCCGCAATCGGACGCGTTTATTTCAGCACGGACGCGCTTTTGGAAGCGAAAAAATACGCCGCTGTGCACGGCGAAGATGATCAATTTATTCTTGTTTTGGAATCCTCCTTTGCGGAAGACGTTAAGGCAATCGAAGTCAGCACAGGCGTATTAACCGCGGAAGGCGGCTATTCGGCGCACGCGTCTGTAGTAGCGCGTCAGTACGGAAAAGTATCGCTTGTATCTCCGGCTCTTAAAATCAAGGGAAACAAGGCGTCAATAGAAAATATCAATTTTTCCGAAGGCGACTACATTACGATCGACGTTCCTTTCTACGGCGAGTCAACCATTTATCTTGGGGTCGCGGATTTAATCGAGCCTGATCCCAAGGGTTCGGGGCTTCTTGATTTTATCGATCTTTCAAAGGGCTTCCTAAAAGATTTCCATGTGCGCTGCAACGCGGACACTCCAAGGGACGCGGCGTTGGCGTTAAGTTTCGGCGCTGAAGGCGTCGGACTTTGCCGCACGGAGCATATGTTCTTTAAAGCCGATCGCATCAATGTTTTCCGCGATATGCTCATGTCCGATGATAAAAAAGAAAGGCAGAAGGCGCTCAATAAACTTCAGGTTATGCAGAGAGACGATTTCTACGGCATCATGAAGGTAATGAACGGCAAGGAAGTTGTAATCCGTCTTTTGGATTCGCCTCTCCATGAGTTTATGCCGCAGTCAAATGACAGTATCACCGATTACATGGCTCATGTCGCGAAAGTAAAAGGCACAAAGCCGTCCAAAGCTGACATAATGGCGCGTATCGACGCGCTGCACGAGATGAATCCAATGCTTGGACACCGCGGCTGCCGTATAGCAGTCTCGTACCCCGAAATTTACGCCATGCAGGTTAAAGCGATTTTTGAAGCGTCATACAAACTGCGCTCCGAAAAGATAGACGCGCGTCCCGAAATTATGGTTCCAATCGTAATGAACGACGCGGAATTAAAACTTATCGCCTACGGCAAAAAAATCGAAGGCTCCAATTACCTCGGCATTGTCGATATCGAAGAAGCACTTCGCAAGGAATTGAAAGCCAAAGAAGTTGAATACAAGATCGGCACCATGATAGAGCTTCCCGCCGCCGCTCTTGGAGCCGGAGAAATCGCCAAATACGGAAGATTCTTCTCTTTCGGCACCAACGATTTAACGCAGACAACTTTAGGCATCTCAAGAGATGACTTTACATCCTTCATGCCCGATTACACTCTTTTCGACCTTATTAACGGCAACCCGTTCTCGACTCTGGATCCGCGCGTTAAGGAGCTTATCGCTCTTGCCACAGACCGCGGACGTCTTACCCGCCCGGACCTTGTCTGCGGCTTATGCGGTGAGCACGGAGCCAACCCCGAAAACGTCCGCTTCTGCATGGACTCAGGTTTGAATTATGTGTCATGCTCCCCGTACTCGGTTCCAATTGCGCTCTTAGCCGTAGCTCAAGCGGAAATTGAGAAGGGTGAACCAAAATAATTTTGTGATGATTACGCGGATTGAATTAAAATAATCCGCGTAATTATTAAGTTTTTTCCAATAAAAAAAGGGGCTGTCCGAAAAGTAACGCTTGGGCAGTCTTTTTTTGATTTAAGAAAAATATAAATTTTAAAATTCTAGACGTTTAGAATTTTAAGGGTATT
>WQSP01000133.1 GCA_009787795.1 Treponema sp. | reverse complement strand
TAAACGGTATTATTGACCGGTTAATAGGAGAGAACGATGAACGAAATTCAGGCAATTGAAGCCGCTCAAATGAAATCAGAACTCGACCAGTTCAAGGTCGGCGATACTGTTAAGGTTCACTTTAAGATCGTTGAAGGAAAGACCGAGCGCGTACAGATCTATGAGGGTCTCGTAATAGCCATGAAAAATTCCAAGGTTGGAAAGACCTTTACCGTACGAAAGATTTCCTACGGCGTAGGCGTGGAAAGGGTTTTCCCGATTCATTCGCCGCGTATCGTTAAAGTTGAGGTTGTCCGCCCCGGTAAGGTAAGACGCGCAAAACTCTACTATATCCGCGAAAAGATCGGAAAAGGCGCCAAAATCAAAGAGCTTATCATCAAGAAAAAGGCAAAAGGCGCTGTTGTTCCCACAACCGGAACTGCCGTTGCGGCCGATCAGGAATAAAAGTAAGATTTTTTTCAATATTTGCCGATACTCAAAGGGATGAATGCAATAAATACCAGTGATCTAAGACCCGGGCAGGTATTCTCCGAACCTGTATTTACAGAGGGAAAAAACATGCTGGTGTCGGCAATGGTTCCGTTACGCCAAAAAGATATCGACGTTTTAGTGACCCTTGGCGTTGAATATGTAAAGACAAGCGGCTCTCTTATAGACGTTAAAGCCGAGATCGAAAAAGCGGGCGAAAATATTGGAGCCGCCGAAGCTTTAAGGGCTTTGGAAGCCGAATTGGCAAAGGCTATGGAAGAAGAGGCGGCAGAAGCGGCAGAAATCCCCGAAGAACATGTCTTGCCGACAAAGAAAAACGCCTTAAAGTTTTCAATCAGCGATGTCAGGCACAATTCCGGTCCTTACAGAGCGTATAAGAGCAATATCGAAAAGTTAAACAGTATCTTTAACAGCCTTAAAGCCGGCAGAGATACGGAAATGCGGGTAATTGACGGCATAACCGATCTTGTAATTCAGGATTTGCGCGATTTCCCGGATAAATTTGTAGGCTTCATCCTTGGCGGCGAAGTAACCGGTCTTGATTTGGCAAAAAGCTCCGTAAATGCGGCAATTCTTTCTGCGTTGACAGCGCAGGAACTTCAACTGCCTGCGCAAAAGATGCATAATGTTGTTTCCGGGGCTCTTCTTCATGACGTAGGAATGCTCAGATTGAGCAAGGGTATTACAGAGAAAAAAGGCGGGCTTTCCGAAGCCGAGCTTGAACAGATAAAAAGCCATCCTTTGCATACTTCAAAGATTGTCACAAAAGAGCTGTTTGGTCCAAGCGAGGTCAACTCGATAGCTCTCCATCATCATGAACGCTGGGACGGCAAAGGATACCCCGACGGATTAACCGGAAACGCCATCGACGTAGGCGCAAGAATTGTTTCTGTTGCCGACGCGTTTGAAGCGATGATTTGCAAAAAATCCTACCGCAATTCGATGACCGGGTATCAGGCAATTAAAAACCTTATGGCCGATAATGGCCGCCGTTTTGATCCTGCGGTAATCATCGCGTTTACCAAGGTGATGGGCATTTATCCCATCGGTTCAATTGTGCGTCTTAACGACAGCTCCATTGCAAGGGTTGTAAATGTTCATTCTAATGCGCCGATGAGGCCTGTGGTTCAAATGCTGACTGATGAAAAAGGCAATGTTTTAAGCGTTACGACAGTGACTACCCTCAATCTGCTGGAAGACAGGACCAGATTCATAAAAGAAGCGATTGACCCTGCAGAATACATGAAAGCAAATGGATAACGCTTCCCGGGGAAAAAAAGGGGAAGAGCAGGCAGCAAGCGCTCTTGAGACTGCCGGAATGACAATAATAGCCAGAAATTACCGTAAAAAATTCGGGGAAATCGATTTAATCGCGCTGGATAACGAAACTGTCGTTTTTGTCGAGGTAAAAACATGGTCAACCTTTGGCATTGAGAACCTTCAATACAGCCTGAACGCAGGAAAACAACAAAAAATCATCAAAACTGCTAAGTATTTCCTCTTGGAAAATCGAAAATATAGTAATATGGCGATTCGCTTTGACGTTGTTTTCGTTGGAAATAATGCTATTAAACACCTTGCGTCAGCCTTCATGGAGAGTGTATGATGATAGAACATGCAGGTTTATCGGAAATGAATGCACAAAAGCTGGAAACGCTTCGGCAGTGCATTAATGACGATAACTATCTCCATGCGGCAATCCAGAGACTGGCTCTTATTATGAGCAACGAGTTGATGGGCATTAATTCCAAAGGCGGACGCGATGAGCAGCGGCGGAAAGGGCGGAAATCATAAAAAGAACCGTCAAAAATTTACCAAAAAACACACACCCATAAGCAACGGGGAAAAGTTCTTTGCCGAGCAAAAGTTCGAGAAGAACCGCCAGAGCATGTACGAGCGTCCCCAATGGACTGCGCCCGAACAGCCTGAAAATCCGGTCACCACTCCCGACTGCCCCTGGTGCGGAAAGCAAATTACGGATATCGCCTCCGCCATGAGCGACAAGGAATCGGGACGTCCTGTGCATTTTGACTGCGTTCTTGCAAGACTGAACGAAATGGAAAATCTGGAAACTAACGATTCTATCTGTTATATAGGCGGAGGACGCTTCGGCGTTGTCCATTACAATAATCCGCCGGACATGAGGGATTTTACCATCAAAAGAATTTATGAATGGGAATCAAAAGACAGTAACACTGAGTGGCGCCGTCCTTTCAGCGAATACTTTTCTATAACATGAGGCGCAATGGAAGAATATCTTAATGATGCGCAAACAGACGATGTAAACTTTCTTGAAAGACCCATTATAAAGGAGTACTACGAGCTTCTAACCGATATCGGGGTAATCGATCACTTAAAATCGCTCAACCGCGAGATTCGCGATTTTAAAAGTCTCCTTGTAAGGGGGCTGGAAATTTTTAACCGTGACAGTATAGACGATATAATGAGCGCGACGGTACATCAGATTTCCGATCAATTTTTGCCTTCGTTTATTGCGTTCCTGTGGAAGCCGATTCAAAACAGGGAAGACATTACAATTAGGGCATACAAAAATTATAAGCCTGTTGATATCGATCTTCATGTCGATTGCATCACGCCGTTTGAGGCGTTTTTTAAAAAGTATCCCAAGCCGATAAATTTTGAGCTTTTGGCTTTTCAGTTGGGAAATGACGAGGCGGTAAAGCCGTACCTTGAGTTGAACACGGAAATTGCAGTTCCGATTCTGGGACCTTTTGGCTTGTACGGCATTATTTTGATCGGTCCCAAAACTTACAAGGAAGGATACAGCAGGGAAGAGCTCTTTTTCTTTCAGCAGCTTATGTGTTTTGTTTCGCAGGCGATAAAGAATCTGCTGCACTACGATCATTCTTTGCGCGACGTTAAAACCGGTCTTTACAATCACGGCTTTTTTATTACGCGTCTTAACGAAGAGGCTTACCGTACAAGGCGAAGCACGCATCCGTCTTCGATTATTGTAATAGACGTGGACAAGTTTAAAACTTTTAACGATACATACGGACATCTTGCCGGAGATAAAGTTTTGGAGATGCTTGCTCATGTTATTAAAAAAAATGTGCGCGAAGACGACATACCCTCCCGTTTTGGCGGCGAAGAGTTTACGGTTCTTTTGCCGAATACCGACGATTCAACGGCATGGAATATCGCGGAACGTTTAAGAATTGAAGCCGCCGAAATGAAAGTGCCGTGGAGCGATCCGCTTCCACAGGTTACTATCAGCGTTGGCATTTATACATTTGATCATAAAACGCCGACCGATGTCAGCAACATTATCAGAAGAGCTGATGAAGCATTGTATATTTCAAAAAGGAAAGGACGAAATCGCTGTACTACATGGGATCCAACCAAGAAAGAAACTGCGGACAAGACGCAGTCTCAACCTTATATACCAATAGTGGAGATGTTATGATTGGAATTATCGGCGCAATGGAAAAAGAATTAAGCCTGCTCTGCGAAGTGATGGGAAAATTCGAAACGCAAAAAATCGGCGGATTTGAATTTTACACAGGCAAGCTCGAAGGCAAGGACGCGACGCTCCTTCGCTGCGGAATCGGTAAAGTAAACGCTGCTGTTGGCTGTGCGCTTCTTATCGAAAAGTTTAAACCAAGCTGCGTTATCAATACGGGCTCTGCGGGCGGAATAAGCAGCAAACAGGACAACCAGGAAATTAAATTCGGCGATGCCGTAATTTCCACAGGGCTTGTTTATCACGATGTTGATGTTACCGCTTTTAACTACAAGCCGGGACAGCTTCCGGGGCAGCCGCAGATTTTTCCTGTCGATGAAAAATTTATCAAGCTTGCGGAAACTGCCGTTGACGAACTTGTCAAAGAAAAAATATTACCGGCAAACTTTGCCCATCGCCGCGGCTTGATAGGTTCTGGCGATGTATTCATGCACGAACCTGCCCGTATCGAAAACGTGCGCAAAACTTTTCCCGGCATTATCGCCGTCGAGATGGAAGGCGCGGCAATCGCCCACTGTTGCGCTCTTTTCTCTGCGCCTGTGCTTGTCATACGCGCACTCTCCGACATTGCGGGAACAGAATCGCCCATGAGCTTTGACGAGTTCCTGCCGATAGCTTCGAAAAATTCGGCGCACATTGTAATGAGGATAGTGAAGAAATTATGAAACAGTTATTTACATTTCTTTTTATATGTTTCGCGGTTTTAAGTATTCTTGGATGTTCTCCAAGGCAGGTACAGGCGCAGACAGTTACACAAACAGAAACACAGGTTCCCATTGATGACGGCAAGTCTGTTGTTTACATGACCGCGAGCATTACGCCCGAAGGACTTATGGCGGTTTATAATGCGCTTGGTCTTCAGGCGAACGGCAATGTTGCAGTTAAGATACACACGGGAGAGCCGGGCAACACTCATTTTTTATCACCTGCTCTTATTGGCGATTTGGTGCGGCGCGTAAACGGAACCTTTGTCGAGTCTAACACGGCTTACGGCGGAAGACGCGCAAGCGCCGCCGCGCATTATCAGGTTGCGCGCGATCACGGGTT
>WQSP01000132.1 GCA_009787795.1 Treponema sp. | reverse complement strand
GAATCTTCTTCATTCTACAATCTGGAATTACTCGGCAAGCAATACAAACAAATACGGCGACAGTTGGAACGACGAAGACCTGTCAATATTTTCCGAGGGCAGGGAACGCGCCGTGGCAGGATGGAAAAGACCGTATCCAATGGCAACGGCAGGCAGATTAATCTCTTTTGGCTGGAATAAAAAAGCATTTAAATTAAATTTTATTGCAGACAGCCAAATCACAGCGCCGACAATGATTTACCTGCCAAAAATATTTTTCGGCGCATCGCCCAAAATCAAAATCAATGCAAAAACGGACGAATTAAAATACGAATACAACCACGAAGAACAGCGCTTGTATGTTTTTAACGGCGATTACTCGGGCGATGTAAAAGTTTTTGTATACGCCGCCAACCGCTAATTTCTGTCAGCGGTTAAACAATCCGCCGAATGCGCTGTCCTGCGATTTTTCGGAAAGACGCGATTCTTCTTCCCTGATCAGGCGCGTATGAAAACGGCTTTCAATCTTTCTGCGGTTTTCCAAAATACGGCTGATATAATTAAGCGTAACATACGGCGTACCTGTCGATGTCACCCTGCCCGCTCCCGCATTGTAAATTGCAAGCGCGGAAATTTCCGTTCCGCCCGTATCTATGCAATACCGCAAATGTTCAATCCCATGACGCGCATTTGTATTGGCATTGTAAAAAGCGGTATCCGCCAAATTCGGAAAGGTGCGGTTGTTAAGCTGAAACAATCCCCGGTCGATTGAACCGTTGCGGTTTTGCCTGTTTATTGCATAAGGGTTAAATCTGCTTTCTTCCCAGCATAACGCAAATGTCAGAGCGGGCGAAATGTCAAACTCGTCGGAATAATAAAGGATGGCATGAACAACATCCGCATTGTTGCAAAATCCCATAAAGAATTCCATCACCCAATCCTTGAATTCGGGATCGCGGTAATACAACAAAACCGTATCCGGAATGATTTCGCTTGCGGCAAAAAGCAGGGAAAGATCCTCTTTTTCCTTTTCTTTTTCGGCAATCAGTTTTATTTCGGCGGACGGGAAAAAACCGTAGTGAACGCATATAAACACGGCAACAAACAGGGACAAAATCGCCCCTGTAAAAATGGGAATTGCATATTTTAGGTCTATCCTTTGAAAACTCAGTTCCAAGAAAATTACCTTTCTATTGTGCGAACCCTGATTATCCCGGCTACCTTTCTGATTTGTTCCAACGCAGAATCGGGTATCTTTTGATCCGAATCAATAATGCTGAAGCCGTAATCATCACGATGGTGATTGATCATGTCCTGAATGTTGATATTCGCATTGGCAAGATTTGTCGTAATCTGCCCGACCATGTTTGGAATGTTTTTATTCACGACAAGAAGCCTGTTGGCATAACGCTGTTCCAGCCTGCATTTTGGAAAATTTACCGAATTGCGGACTTCTCCCGATTCAAGGTAATCCATTATCTGCTGAGCCGCCATAACCGCGCAGTTGTCCTCGGCTTCCGGTGTTGACGCGCCAAGATGCGGAATGCCGATAACCTTTTTGCAAGCCAAAAGCTCCACAGACGGAAAGTCCGTTACATAACAGCTTATTTTTCCCGAATCCAAAGCGTCAACCACATCTTTGTCTTTTACAAGCGCATTTCGCGAAAGATTGATAATACGCGCGTCTTTTTTTATAATCTTGAATTTGTCCGCATCCAGCAATCCCTTTGTCGCTTCGCTTTGGGGAATGTGCAAAGTGACATAATCGGATTTTGACAAAAGACTTTCCAAACTGTCGGCTCGCGCAACACTGCTTGAAAGATGCCATGCGGCGTCAACAGAAATATACGGGTCAAAACCGATTACATTCATTCCAAGCGCCATTGCGTCATTGGCGACCATTACGCCAATTGCGCCAAGGCCGATTACGCCAAGGGTTTTTCCCTTTATCTCGGGTCCTGTAAATTTGGATTTCTCTTTTTCCACAAGCTCCGCAACATCAGCCTTGTCCGCAACGGAAGAAGTCCAGTTAATGCCGCCAACAATATTGCGCGAAGAAAGAAGCATCGCAGCAAGGGTAAGCTCCTTAACTGCATTGGCATTTGCGCCCGGCGTATTAAAGACCACCACTCCGCTTTCGCTGCAGCGCGAAACGGGAATATTGTTATAACCGGCTCCGGCTCTTGCAATTGCAATTACGGAAGAAGGTATTTCCATGCTGTTCATATCAGCGCTGCGCACCAATATCGCATCGGGATTGGAAATGTCGTCTCCAATCTCATACTTGCCCTTTGGAAAAACTTCCAAACCTATCGGCGAAATCTTGTTCAATGTTTTAATACGAAACATAATTTTTTCCTTCCTGTTAAAATCAAGCGGTAAACTTGTTCATAAAATCGATCAGCGCTTTTACGCCGTCAATCGGCATGGCATTGTAAATGCTCGCCCTCATTCCGCCGACCAAACGATGACCAGCAAGATTGATAAGCCCCGCAGCCGCCGCTTCCTTTACAAAACGGCTTTCCTGTTCTGTCTTTTTTGCATCATCATCCGCCATTGTAACAAACGGGATATTCATCAAACTGCGGAATTGTTTTTCTACGGGCGAATAAAACAATTTTGACGAATCAAGATAATCATAAAAAAGCGCGGCTTTTTCGCGGTTAAGCTTTGCGACAGCGTCAACGCCGCCAAGATTTTTTACCCATTCTAAAACAAGACCGATCATGTAAATGCCGTAGCACGGCGGAGTGTTGTACATGGAACCTTCGCCTGCATGGGTGTCATAGCGAAGCATTACAGGAACCCACGAAGGCGCGTGCCCGATTAAATCTTCGCGGATGATCACGACGGTAGTTCCCGCAGGTCCCAGATTTTTTTGCGCGCCTGCATAAAGAATGCCGAATTTGCTGACATCCAAAGGCTCGGAAAGAATGCAGCTTGAAATATCCGAAACAAGCGGCACAGCTCCCGTGTCGGGAAGCTTGTCCCATTTTGTGCCGACAATCGTATTGTTCGATGTTATGTGATAATATGCATCGCCCGGCGACGGCGCGGGAGCATCCGGAATGTAAGTGTACGCCTTGTCTTTCGAACTTGCCTTTACATCAACCACGGCATACTTTGAAGCTTCCTTCGCGGCTTTATCGGCCCAAATACCGGTATCGATATATGTCACTTTCTTGCCCTGACCCGGAGTGTCTCCTGCAGCCAGATTGAGGGGTATCATTGAAAATTGAAGCGAAGCTCCGCCCTGCAAAAAGAGCACTTTATAATTTGAAGGGATGCCCATTAACTCCCTAAGCAGAGATTCTGTCTTCTCGATAATCGGCTTGTAATCTTTTGAGCGATGGCTCATTTCCATTACAGACTGACCTGAACCGTTGGCGTCTGTCATTTCGGCGGCCGCTCTTTCAAGAACAGGCAGGGGAAGCGCCGAAGGCCCCGGTGAAAAATTGTAAACTCTCATATTTATTCTCCGTGAAAATAGGATACAGACACTATACCCAAAACACGCATTTTTGTCGAGAGCGGTATATTGCACGCTTGCGGATTATTATCTAAAATAAATAATAAATGGATTATACGTTAAATTGGTCGCTGCAAGACGGAAAACTTGATTATTACACAGGCCGTATGATAATTTACGGCGATCAGGGATTAATCAGCAATGGTCCTTCGCTGGATCATAATGATTTAATTGCCGCCTTCTCCAGAAGAAACGGAATAGATCGATCTTTGGTAATGAGCGGAGCTTTCAGATTTTACTGGAGACCTTTTTCAAAAACTGTAATTACAATAAGCCCTGTAAGAAAACTTGATGAAGTATGGGTTTCCGGCAATGTAGAATTATTCGATAAAATCATAGACGATCTTTTTTCGCATATGCATATTCGCTAGCAATGTAAACATTTTAATGGTAGATATCCGACGAAATTTACATTAAACTTATATCATGGCTGATAAAGTCTTCACAGTACTCGATCTAATCGACCTCGACCTGAAGGAACACAACTCCTTGAACCTTCGCTGTATCGGCGGGCGAAGGGGGCTTGGAAGACCAATCGACATACCCGACTTGAACCGCCCGATGGGCGCGATAATGGGCTTTTTTGAAGACTTTGCATATCAGAGGATACAGCTTTTCGGGCGCGGAGAAGTGGCGTTTTTACGGCGGCTGGAGAGCGAGGGGAAAGTCGACACAATCAAAAATATGTTCAACTACCCCATGCCCTGCTGCATATTTACCCATAACAACGGCCCGCACAGGGAATTTTACGAAATAGCCGAAAATGCGCAATGTCCCATTCTGATGACCGATCTTGGTTCGGCGGATTTCTCGGCGAGAATTATGCGCATCCTTTCAAGGATTTTCTCGCCGCGCCAAATTGTTCACGGCGTTCTTGTCGAGGTTTACGGCCTTGGGATTTTGATTCAGGGCGATTCGGGCGTAGGGAAGAGCGAAACCGCGCTTGAGCTGATTCACCGGGGACACCGCCTTGTTGCGGATGATGTTGTCGAAATAAACTGCATATACGGAAATACATTGATGGGAGCCGGCGCCAATAAAATTATCGGGCACCATATGGAAATTCGCGGCCCAGGTATCATCAACATAACGCACCTTTTCGGCGTAAGGGCGATTAGGGATCGCAAGGAAGTTCAGCTTGTTGTAGAATTGGAAGAGTGGGACTCCGACAAGAATTACGACAGGCTTGGAGCGGAAGACCATACCATCGAGCTTTTGGGAGTAAACATTCCAAAACTTACGGTGCCTGTAAAACCGGGGCGAAATATCCCCATCATTATAGAGACAGCGGCAATGAACGAAAGGCTCAAATCGATGGGCTATCATGCGGCTAGAGAATTTAACAAAAATATACTAAAATGGATCGAGAGCGACGCGGCTCGCTCGGTTTTCTTCGGTCATGACGATGTAATTTAAGGGGGGAAAATGACAGAGAAAGTTGTAACGGTAAAAAACAGGGCAGGCATACATGCGCGCCCTTCCGCGATTTTGGTTCAGACGACAAAGAATTACAAATCGAATATCTATATAGAAAAAAACTCGGATCGAATTAACGCCAAATCCATCATGGGTATTATCACCCT
>WQSP01000131.1 GCA_009787795.1 Treponema sp. | reverse complement strand
TGCCTGACCACTTAATTTTTGGGGCTATCTTCGGTTCGTCGAAACATAACTCAAAAAATTAAGTGGTCAGGCTTCGGGTTTTAGCCAAAAGCCAAAACCCTCGATTTGATCGCCTGTCAAAACGATCAAACCAACCTTCTATCCAGCACTTATTTTTTGGTGCATGCCTTTCTTCCTAAAACCATTACCACCCAAAAAATAAGTGCTGGATAACTTTCCCCTTCCCTAACGCCCATCCCCTCAATCTGTTAAAGGATAAGCTATTTGCCAAATATCACTGGAACCCAAAGGCTCCTTACTCGCACAAATCAAATTGCGCAAGTTTTCAGAAGATACTATTTCCATAGGTACCTTGTCAAGTACTTTTAGAAAAAATATTCTTTTCTTAAGTGTATAAAGCGTTTGGAACCGCGCCCCTGTTTTGCCTAAACAAACGGTTGGCGCACGCCTTTTTTCAATTTGCCGATAAATCGGCCTTTTGAAGAATCCGAAAAAATCCCGGTTAGGAGAACCTCTGCCCATATCCGAAAAGACGATGGTGGGCGAAAGACCCCTTCTGATATCCTGTTGTCAATATATCGAATTTTTAATTTTTTGTCAAGTGTTTTAGAAAAAAATTAAAAATATTTTTTGCCCGGTTACATTACAGCCGAGGTAACCATAACTGCAAGTCCGACAGCCATGGGAATCGCCAAATTGTCATAGTCTTCCAAAGGCAGGGCTTCTATAACCATTGCGGTAAAGGCTGCCACAAAAGCGATGTGGAGGTTGCCCGAAACGACAAATGCGCTTGCAAAAACTCCTGCAAAGCAGGCAAGGGAACCCTCGACACTTTTACCCAAAAGGAATGCAGGACGGATTTTGCCAAAGAATTTTCCAACAAGGCTTGCAAGACCATCGCCGAAGGCAAGAGCATAAATCGCTATTACCGCTGCGCTTGATGGATACAAAAGTAATGCAAGGAGAGCGCCCAATCCAAGGGTGACAGGTCCCATTACAAACTTGCCGATATCACGCGGCCTTGATGCCATGCTGACTATGGAAGAAATTACGGGAACCCTGATGCCGGCGAGCCGCAGGTATTCCATCAATGTGTAACCCAAAACTCCGGTTAAAAGCAGGGTAATTGCCGCTGCCTTGTTCATTGCAGCAATCGCGGGAACAAGGGCAATAAGGAAATGGATTGATTTTCGCAAAATCTCCGATTTAAGCTCACTTAAGTCCCTGCCAACGGCAAGAACACCTGATCGATTGGAGAAAATTGATGTAAATAATGTTATAGCTCTGTCCATGCCATTTTACTAGCAAGAAGCGTGCCAAGCAGATGAGTTTGCCGTCGATATATCGTAAATCTATATCAGGTATAGAGTTAAATTAAATGGAAATAATACAAAAACATCGATATTTGTTAAAAATTCGATAAAAAAGTATAAAAAATAATACAGTCGGGGTATAAATTTACTATTGTTGACAATAAATGTGAAATTTGAGATAAATAGACAACCGGGATACCCGGGCAAACAATTTTTATGGAGGAACAAAATGAGTGATTCTAGCGAAAAAAAGGGATTGGCAGGTTTTACAGACTCGCCCTTTTTTAATTTGGCAAGGCCCTACTTTGATTTTATCGGTAAGGGAACAATGTTTAGCATCGTGTACTATCTGATGGCTATTGTAAGCATTCTGCTGCCAATTGCCGTAATTGTAATTGCGGCACAAAACGGCATTTTTAGCGTTGGCGGGAAGTATGTGGTATGGTTTATCCTTTCATGGCTTTTTATTGCCGCTGCAGGCTGGGTTGGATTCCAGCTTTGGTGGAACAGAAGAATACAGGTAATGGATGTAAAAGAATCTGAATTTGTCGCAATTCCGATTATTGCCGATATGGTAAGAACTTTCGGCGAATGGATTGGCACATTATTGGCTGTTGTCGGTTTTGGCGCAGGTTTATTCGGACTTTTAATTCTGGGTGATGAACTAACCATGATGCTTTCAATGATTGGTATGGATCAATTCGGCGGCGGTTTGGTAGTTGCAGGACCTGTCGCAGGATTCTTTATTATTCTGTTTGCAAGACTCGTGGCTGAAGCTATGAAGCTGTTTGTTTCCATTGCAAATAGCTGCAAAGACATCGCCAAAAAATAATGAAGGCATCAGTTTGACAAATCATTGGGCGGATGAAGCCGCCGCAAAGATTATTTTCGAAAAAGGCGAGAAGGAGCTCTATACCTGCGCGTCAGGTATAACTCCTTCGGGAACCGTGCACATCGGGAACTTCAGGGAAATTATCTCTGTCGATCTTGTTGTGCGCGCGCTTCGCGATATGGGCAAAAATGTGCGATTTATTTATTCGTGGGACGATTACGATGTATTCCGTAAAGTCCCCGCGAATATGCCCAAGCAGGATGAATTAAAAAATTATTTACGTTTTCCAATTACTATGGTTCCAGACCCTTGGGACAGGGATTCAAGTTATGCCCGCCATCACGAAGTTGATGTCGAAAGCCAACTGCCTCATGTGGGGATTTTTCCCGAATTTTTGTATCAGGCGGACAGGTATAAATCTTCGCAGTATGCAAAAGGAATTCGCCGCGCCCTTGAAAAAAGAGACGTGCTAAAAAGTATTTTGGATAAATACCGCGACGATGAACATAAAATACAGGGAGAGTGGTGGCCTGTCAGCGTTTTTTGCGAAAAGTGCAATAAGGACAAAACTGAAATTGAGGGATGGGACGGCGATTGGGGTTTAAGTTACAAGTGTAATTCCTGCGGCAATGCAGAAAAACTCGACATAAAAACATCAAAGGGCGTTAAGCTTTCGTGGCGTGTTGATTGGCCCATGCGCTGGGAATACGAAAAGGTTGATTTTGAACCTGCCGGCAAAGACCATCATAGTCAGGGCGGAAGTTTTGATACTGCAAAACATGTCTGTAAGGACGTGTACAACTGGGATGCGCCGATTTCTTTCCGGTACGATTTTATCGGCACAAAGGGGCTGCCCGGCAAAATGTCCAGTTCAAAGGGAGACGTAATTGATCTCTCTCAGGTGTTGAATGTTTATACCCCGGAGTTGACACGTTACCTTTTTGCGGGCACAAGACCAAACACAGAGTTTACAATTTCTTTTGATTTGGACGTAATAAAAATTTACGAAGACTACGACAAGACCGAGCGCATCGCGTGGAAAATGGAAAATGCAAAAGATGACGCTGCATATCAAAAAGAAAAACGCATTTATGAATTTTCGCAAGTTGGAGCGGACGGAAAGTTAACTCGTTTGGAAGACATGATAAGCCAAGGCATGCATGCGCCGCATCAGATACCTTTCCGCCACTTATGCAATTTAATTCAAATCGCGGACATGGACATTGATAAAGCGCTTGGGGATTTGGCGGCGAATGACAGCAATTTAAAACCGCAGCATTTAATATCTCTTAAAGCAAAAGCTAAGTGCGCAAAGTACTGGATAGAAAATTGCGCCCCGGAAGATTTTCGTTTCAGGTTGAAAGGAGAAGTTCACACAGAGGCACAGAAGCACGGAGGACACGGAGAAGGAGAAAGTTTTTCTCGTTTGTTATCTGATACCGAGAAGAACGTTATTCGTATTCTGCGCGATGATGTGATTTCCAGGATAGAAGAATTCGCGGACGACAAGGTATGCTCAACCGCGATTTATGCCGCGGCGGAAAAAGCCGGCGTTGACGGAAAGGCGCTCTATTGCGCTGCGTATCAGGCGCTGATTGGCAAGGAACAGGGACCGCGGCTTGCAGGCTTTGTAAGATCGATTAACAAAGAGCGTTTATTATCGATACTAAAAGATTATTGATTTGTTCCGGCCCGCATAGCCAATTATTTTTTCCATTTGGACAACTCATCCGCGATGGACACTTTGAAGAGCTCCACATTATTTTTTAACAACGCGGCTTCGGCTTCTTTTGGAATGCCGTCATCTGTGTATACGCCTGTGATTTTATCAAGCTGAATTAACGCGCATGTTCCCTGCTGTTTGAATTTAACAGACTCTGTTAAGACAAAAACATTGTTTGCGCATTTGGCAAGACCCAGCGCGGTTTCGACTTGAAGCTGATCCCTTCCTGTAAAACCTTTGTCCATATCAAAGCCGTCTGTGCCTAAAAAATATTTATCCGAATGAAACTGCTGCGCGCAGTTAATTGTCATGGGACCGATTGCAACCTGTGAACACGGCTGAAAATATCCGCCCAGGAAAATGATTTTATTATTGGAAAAATCGCGTATAAAATTGACGATATAAGTTGAGTTTGTAATTATCGTAACACTTCTCTTTGCAAATGCGAGCTCTTCTACCAACAAAGCGCAGCATGAACCCGAACCAACCATTACAGTTTCGCCGCTGTCTATTGTATCTGCGGCAATTTTTGCAATTTTTCGTTTTAACAAATAATTAAAAGCCATTCGCTTCCCAGTGTTGTTCGCTTCGTCCAAACTTACCACTCCATGAGCGCATCTGACAATTCCGCGTTTTTCCAGTTCCTCCAAATCTTTGCGTAAAGTAACATGAGAAATATTGAGCGTTTCCATAAGAACAGCGTTTTTAATTGTTTTTTGCGAAGCCAAAACATCGAGGATCATGACTGTTCTATCAAATAATCTCAAAGTCATATCCTATAAAGAACGAATTTTTTGATAGATCGTCAAGGAAATTCGTTCTTTTTACAAATCAAGAGAACGGCTTTGTATTTTTTCAAGCGCGTATGAGGCAAACTCGTCTATTTTCATGGCGGGAAGCTGTCTGCCGTCGCGCAGGCGTATTGAGACCGCTCCTTCGTCCGCTTCTTTCTGACCGACAACAAGCATGTAGGGTATTTTGCGTTTTTGGCAATCGCGGATTTTTGCGTTTAACCGATCGTCGCTTAATTCTGTTGTTACGCGAACATGGCAAGAACCGCCTGAGCGCGCGTTTAATTCTGCGGCGACTTTTTTTGCGTAATCGTTAAAGACTTCCGAAACGGGGATTACCGCTATTTGTTCGGGCGCGATCCAAACCGGGAATGCGCCGCCAAAATGTTCGATGATTACGCCGAAAAAGCGTTCGAGGCTTCCCATAAGCGCGCGGTGTATCATATAGGGGCG
>WQSP01000130.1 GCA_009787795.1 Treponema sp. | reverse complement strand
GCGAGCGTAATCATTTGGTCTGTCGGAAACGAAAACGCCGATACCGATTCGCGCCTTGCCTTCATGTCGAAGCTTGCGCAAAAAGCAAAAGCGCTTGACGGTACGCGGCTTGTGTCGGCAGCTTGCCTTGTCAATCATGAAAAACTTTTAATTCAAGATCGCCTTGCCGATCATCTTGACGTGATCGGAATTAACGAGTACTACGGCTGGTATGATCCCGATTTTGAAAAGCTGCCGAAAATACTTGCCAATTCCAATCCTGGCAAGCCGGTTTTAATCTGCGAGTTCGGCGGCGACGCAAGAGCGGGACAAAGGGGAAGCGCCGATGACCTTTGGACAGAGGACAAGCAAAAGCGTCTCTACGAAAAACAAACCGAAGTCTTTAAAAAGTGCCCGTACATCGCAGGCACAACTCCGTGGATACTCTACGACTTTCGCTGTCCGCGCCGCTTTAACCGTTATCAGGAAGGTTTTAACCGCAAAGGACTTATCGACGCTGATCGCGTTACCAAAAAACCTGCGTTTTTTGTTATGCAGGAATTCTATGCAAGCGATGATATTGACGGCTAACTTTTTATTATAGTATATTTAATAAATCAAAAACATAAAGGAGAAAATTATGAAAAAAATCGGATTATTATTTATTATTATGATAATGGGATCGTTGTTTCTCGGCTGTCTGTCAGTTCCGGAAGACGGTATCCCGGAAATTACAATCATCAATCAAACAGGATATTTGGGTTATGAATTATATATAAGCCCCGTAACAAGCGATGTGTGGGGAGAAGACGTGCTTGGCAATCAGGTTTTAAGAGACGGCGCATCTTTCAGGCTTAAGCTGGACGATCCTTTAAGGAGGAGTAACCGCTACGATTTTAGATTGATAGATTTGGACGGCGATTCATACGAGATTAGAAACATGGCAATAACGCATAACTCCGTAATCACTTTCAGGTTCAATCATATAGTAAGGCGATAAAAAAGGCGGCATTTAAAACCAATCATAAAATTCTCACTTCCAAATCGAAACCTCTGCGGGCGGCAATCTTGCACTTTGCAAAGGATCCCGCCTTTGGATTTTTTTCTTCGCTGCCTGAAATTACTGCGGCTCCGTCAATGTCCGGGGCTTGGCAATAAAGCCGTCCAAGCCAAAATTCGTCAATTTGTTCTTCTATTAATACATCCAATGTTTGGCTTGTAAACCTGTCCATCGATTTTTCCGTAATGGAAACTTGCCGTTCTTCGATTGTTTGTTTTCGCATCTTTGCGGTTTTTCCCGCAACGCGCCCTTTCATCGCGTAAGCTGCCGTTCCCTCTTCCCGCGAATACGCAAAGCATCCCAGCCAGTCAAGTTTTGCTTTCTTCTGAAAATCCAAAAGCTCCGCAAAATCTTCGTCTGTTTCGCCGGGAAAGCCAAGCAAAAACGTAGAACGAATAATCGCATCCGGAAGCCGCGCGCGGATTGTTTTTATCAGCTCAAGATATTTTTTTGCATTTCCGCGCCTGTTCATCGCCGCAAGTATTTTTGACGAGGCATGCTGAAACGGAATGTCAAAATAGGGAAGGATGCGTTTGTCCTTTTCCATCAAATCGAGTATCTCCAAAGGAAAATGATCGGGATGAATGTACAATAGCCGCACCCAATAATCCCCGTCCAAAGCCGAAATGGATTTTAATAATTCCATCAGCCCTTTTTCCTTTTCTGTATATGCTCCAATATCCTGTCCGATAATGCAAAGCTCTTTAATTCCGCGATTTAAAAGGGTGCGGCATTCATCAGTAATATCGGAAATTGTTCTGCAAACCAAAGAGCCGCGAATCAGGGGGATGGCGCAGTAGGAGCAGTTGTTATTGCATCCGTCGCTGATTTTTACATAAGCGGATCCCGGCATGGATAAAAGCGGCCGCTCGCCTGCGGACAAGGTGGCCGACACCATGTCTGTCACTTCGGCTTCCTGTAAAATTTCTGCGAGCTCTTTTCCGTAACGTTTGGCAAGGCAGCCTGCAAGGATGATTCTTTTTTTCGGGTATAGCTTGCGCCACCATAAAACGGCGTCAATCGATTCTTTTTTTGCGCTTTCTATAAAGCCGCAGGAGTTTACGATTATTACATCAGCCTGTTCGGCATCACCGACATTTTCCCATCCTGCGTTGTTCAAATCGGCCATTATGTTTTCGGCATCTACTTGATTTTTTACGCAGCCGAACGGATCAATAAAATAGCGCGACTGCGTTGTCAACTTCCTGTCTCGAGCCGTATCAGAATCAACCTGTAACGATTTTCATCGTCCCTTACCCAACGGAAATCTGCGACAACAACTTCGCCCGGCGAACCGAGATCAACCGGGAAGGTTCGTCCTGCGCCGATGATCTGAAATCTTGCAGCTTGCGCATTGGACACCCAAATGCGGATTCCGTTTTGTGCCTGTATGTCAAGCTGGTCTGCGCGTTGAAAATAACGCTGGTTCGTTCCTCTGCGATCCCGTTCATTCAGGATTTCCCAGCGGAACATGCAATAGCCCTGAAACACTACCTGCAATGTAAAAGGATACGCGCTTGGAGAAGCGGGAATAATTGTAGTGCTGCTCGCCGCGCTTACCGTTGTGCTTGTTGTAACTGCGACGGTGTTTTGCTCAATGTCTGCGCCTGTGAACACGGCGGCATCCGTCAATATAAAGTGAAGGAGCGCGCCCATTTCGGCATTGTTCTTTGCAAAGTCCGCCACTGTTATTCGAAGTTCGGGAATGCCGTCGTTGTTCAAATCAATGGTTATCTCCTGACCGAGATCAAGGCTTCTTGATCCTCCCGGAGTGCGGATTGTCACAGTCTCGCCTAGATTGTACAGCTCAAGTTTGTATGTTTCGTTTTCGACAGGAATCAACACCGAGTCGTTTTTGTACATGCGCCGTTCCATGGAATTTCCTTCCATTATGTATTCGGCGGAAGTACGGGTTACAGGAGTATCTGCCGCAGGTCTGTTTTGGTTGTTGATTATTAATGTATAAACGCCGTAACCGCCTGCGCCAAGAAGGATCAAAATAACCAGCATCGGAATGACAAATCCCGGAAGTTTTGGAGGAGACCTTAAAAGCTGTTCCACAGGGACCGGCTGTTCCTGAATGCGCAGCGCTCTGTAAAGTGAAATTACTTTTTGAACATCAAGATCGAGGTACGAGCCGTAATTGCGCAGAAAGCCGATTACATACGGCTCCCCGGGGAAAACAGAAAAATTTTCCGTCTCCAGCGCCTCAAGATAACGAATCGATATGTTCGTTTCGCGGCTAATTTGATCGTGGCTCAATCCCTTTTCGAGGCGGGTAGATTTTAACTTTTCACCCAGAGATTCCATTTAGTCCCCCGGGCCTTAATCAACTTCTCTGAATAAAAAGTTGTTGTATGTATTCGCGTTTGCAGGAGTGTCATAGGCAAAGCGTGTTTCGGGGATGCCGCTGTTCAATTTGATATTGGTAAAATCAAAAACAATTACGTTGTCGCCGATTGTCCGCCCTTCCATTCTGCGGATTGTTCTGTTGTTTGGATTGATGCTTAAAACGATTTCCCTAAAACCTTCGGCTGTGGTGCGTCTTGTAAGGCGAAGCTTTATGACATTTTCCGATGAACCCAAATCGAGCGGCACGGGATTGGGACCCGTTAAAAAAGCCGGAACAAAGTTGCGTCTTAGCAAGGAAAGCCCGTTTCCGTAAGGTCCGCCCACAGGACCTCCCGACCTTCTGTTCATGGGCTGATTTAAAACCGATCTGAAATCGGGCAGATAGATTGTCAAATCATTGCCGTTATATAGAATGACCTGTTCTGCAGGCCTGGAAAAATCGATTCGTAAAAACGCGGGAGAAAGAACGCTGATAATCCCTGCCATTTGCGCATTGCCCGAGCGGATATTGATTGTCGCTTCGTAATCCCTGACACCTGCATAAGTGTTTGACACCAATTCAAGGTATCTCTCCGCAGTAACCACTTCCTGTCCAAAACCAAGAGTAATACCGAAAATCAGCAATGCAAACAGGGAAATTCCTCGTTTGAACTCAATATTTAACACAATAAACCCCTATACAATAATTCTTCCATATATTCTAGATTATTGGACATTCTTAGTCAACAAGCCGACTGTCCAGCCGACTGTCAAGTTGACAATGCCCCTCCTGAGGTGTTACCCTTGCCTTACAGGTCCAGTAGCTCAGTGGATAGAGCGGCCGCCTCCTAAGCGGCAGGTCGGCTGTTCGATTCAGCCCTGGATCAATACACAAAAACCTGCGGCTTTTGTATTTAGAGTTTCATAAAGCGAAACTCGTGCTTTTTTATTGGCAAGCCATTCGAGTCAAATATTTTCCAAAAAACCAAAATTCTTTCGTTTTCGCTAAAGCGAAATGACACTCTCATGCCATATAAGGGCAGGAGTTTTTATGAAATCAAATCGTAATTTCAAGGACAGCGTTTTCACTTCGCTGTTTTCTGACCCCGCCGTGCTAAAAGAGCTCTATTGCGCTCTGGAGAACGTTTCCCTGCCGGCGGACGTCCCGGTTTCCATTAACACGCTTAAAGACGCGTTTGTTAAGGATATCCATAACGACATCTCTTTTATTGTCGGTTCCAAGCTTGTTGTGCTAATCGAACATCAAAGCACCATAAACCCGAACATGCCGCTGCGTCTTCTGGCTTATATTGCCGAGTCGTATAAAAGAATGATTAAGGGCAAGGAGCTTTACAAGGAAAAGCGGGTAAAAATCCCATGGCCCGAGTTTTTCGTTTTGTACAACGGAATAGACCCTTATCCCGAGCGGAAAATTCTGAGGCTGTCAGAGATGTTCGAAGAACCGCAGGATTTGGGACTTCCCGAAAAATTGCACCCCCTGCTGGAACTTGAAGTGAAAGTATTAAACATCAACGATGGAAAAAACAGGGAAATCGCAAACCGAAGCGAGAATCTTAACGGGTATGCGATCTTTATCGCGAGAGCGAGGGAATATTGGAAGGAGTATGGCGATCTATTAAGAGGGATAAAAGAAGCCGTGAAATACTGCAAAAAGCATGGTATACTCAAGGAATACCTTGAAGAACACGAGACGGAGGTAATTAACATGCTGTTCGGAGAATGGAATATGGATACAGCCATGGAAGTCCGTTATGAAGAGGGCTTCGAAGATGGAGT
>WQSP01000129.1 GCA_009787795.1 Treponema sp. | reverse complement strand
GATTCCTTAAACTCTTTTGTGTATGTTTTTCTTCCCATGATTCCCTCTCTTTGGGTTTATCACGGTCTTAACTTTTTGTCTACTTTATCGGGGGAGGTTCATTCTTTTATAAAATCTCCTCTAACTACACGAACAAGACCGAATCTGCTGTCCGCAGTCTCTTTCTTAAACCATAGAAAGTCTCGATAGAAAAGTAATAATCCTTGGGAAAAAAGGGAAGATATCGGACTATGTTCGCGTACGCGAGTTTACGAGCGTATTCGTGATGGTCTCGGCCAGTAGCTTTAATTAAAAATTATAAATTTTTCTGGCCTCTCGCCGTTTTGTATTTTTTATCCACACGCTTTCGCGTGCAGAATACAGGCGGGTAAAATTCTTCTCTTCTTCCTTCGTGCTAATCCGTGTAAATCCGTGGACCCTTTATCCCAAAAAAAAGCCTGCCGTCAAAATGACAGCAGGCTTGAATTCCAAATCTAAACGTTTGCGCTAAACTTACGGTGTGGGCTCTGTGATTTCAATTGCTACGTTAACGTTGTATGTATAGCCTGTTCCAGTTGGTGTTAATTCAACAACGAGTTGGATATCCGGGGCTCCCAATGACGCAAAGTTAACATCATTGATTGTAAACACATTGCTTGTGCTTAGTGCTGAGCCAATTGTGACTTCCGAAAGGTACCATGCGATTGTATAGTCAGAAAGGTTAAGTCCCGCGGCGGCGCTTAAAGTAATAGTAACACCTGTAGAAGAATTTGCCTGAGAATATGAAATAGAAGCTGCCGCATCGGTTGACAAGAGTCCGCTTTGATCTTCTACATTAGTAAAGTCAATTGATAAGCCAACTTCGTCAGTTGTAGCGGGAATCCAGCGTGCATATATACCCCAGTCTTTGTATACTACAGTTGTACCAGGTGTAAACTCATTGCCATTTGCAGGCAGGGCAGTATCAAACCAGCCACCGAAAGTATCTGTTCCAGGTGAAGCAGGAGGAGTCGGGTTTTGTATGGTTCCGCCAGTCAATGTTGCAGAATTCCAGTTTGCAGTTAATACATTATTTATGCCTAAATCGCCATTATGTGTTCCGCCGTTTGCACCAAATGTGATGTCAAAATTATTTTTAATAAGGGGAGCAGGAGTGTTTGTATAGGTTGATTCAATGCCTGTAAATACATGAAGGATTTCATTTATTGTTCTTGTTTGATGCCTTGATTTTACGTATGTAAAACTTACACGATAAAAACCTGTTGCAAGAGTTTCACTGTGTGGTGTTCCAAAAACAATCGCTGTAGAGGTTACGGTATCGCCGCCACTTAACGGCGTTATTGCAAATGTTCCCGAATCGATTGTATTTGCGCCGCCTGGATTGTTAATTGTAAACGTAAAAGTTCCATTGCCGGTTGATTCCAAATTAAGGGTAATTGTGAGAGGATTGCTGCCAGATGCTGCGTTAGTAATAGTCCCTGTTCCTGATGCTGCAAGCACGCCTGTACCTTTAGGTCCGCCTGTATAAGCTTCTAAAGTAATGTTATGACTTTCGCCTAAAGTTAAATGTAAATCCAGTGCATTTAAAAGCCCTAAGGTTGTCGCAGTGTAAGGAGTTTGAGTAGTTCCATCATCAATTTCAAGCCATAAATCAGAAAAGCTTGTTATTGTAATGTTGGGTATGATGGTTCTTCCGTCATTACCGGCAAGGCTCAAATTAAGTGTGGCTCTTTGGGAACCGCCGCCTAAAAGTCCGCCCAAGTCAAACGGACCTTCGCAAGTTGTTACCAGTAATGCTGTTACAAGCAGTACTGCCGCTGTCACGGCAATCAAGCCGCATTTTTTCGTTCTCATAATTGTCTCCTTTTCTATGTTGTTATATTTCTTCTTAACTTAATCCCCTACCGTAATGGCAAAACTTGCAGAATACGGTATACCGTCTTTGGTGACTTCCAGGGTAAAGGTATAAGTGCCTTTCATCCACAACTCGTCTATATTAGTTTCTGCGAAAATAACGCTCAAGTCAAGGCTGTTATAATTGACATTAATAACATCGTTGTATTTCCACCGTATACTGCCGGCATCAAATTCACCTGAATTGGTCAAATTGATAACTGCCAGACTTGGAGGAATTCCTGTATCTTTTCCTGTTAACAGTGCTGCCTGAGAAATAACGGGAAGAGCCGTACTCCACGCAATTGTGGCTCCGTTTGTTCCAAATACGTCTGGCGTAATGCCGGTTAAAGTCGCGCTGACAACGAGATACGGATCAAGCGGTGGTGGCGGCGGCGGTTCCATACCCCTGATATTTACGTACAAAAACGTAAAATGATCGGGGTTTCTGGGTGCAAGAGGAGTGGGAACAGGATCATGGAAAATTATGTCTTTCGGTTTCTCGATTACTATCCCCTTATCAGCCGGATTTCCCACAAAAGGGAGACTCGACACCGCATTGGCGCCGGGAATGTCCTTTAATTTCAAAATATGATTAACTTGAGTCTCTAAAATCTCTATTCCGCTGGTTCCAAATGTTGTCCATGTTCTTACAAGTGCCGAACCGTTTGCGTCCCACAGCTCCAATCCTGAACCGGTCAGAGGTCTTGCGGCAAAAACTACGTATGTATAGTTGTTCTCGTGGTGGTTTTCAAGATCAATTATTGTATCGGGACCGAGGAATCCTTCGTTGCTTACCAGGCTGACTACACTGCTTAATTGGTTGGTCAATCTGCCGTTTCTTCCCTCGTCGGTTCTCCTGACATATCCGTCAAATTCAAAATGTTTGTTTGTTTCGCCGTAATTTGTCCATACCTGCACCAAATAGTACTTGTTGGGTTTAAGACCGGTAATGGTGCGGTTTCCGGCTCTAAGACCGTCGCCCGTCATGTCCACCAAATCGACCCTGTTGCTCAAAAATACTTCCCTGATGCCGCCTTCGCCGTTGTCCTCGTTGTAAAAATCGCTCTGTTCAAAACATCCACCCAAAAACAGGACAAGAATGCATGTTTTTATCAAGGAAGAGAAAATAAGCTTTTTGGACAGATTGGTCATTTATAGTAATGATAATGCATTTGTACCGGAAAATTCAAGGATAATATGCAAAAAAATATTGATTTTTGGCTGTTTGCCGGCTTATATTTTAATTATGTTAAAAAGAGCCTTATTTGTGCCGATTTTTCTTGCATTTTTAGGCATTTTACCCTGTTTCGCCCAAAATCTGAGGCAAGCGCGCATTTATGTCCCTCCAATCACGGGGACAGCCGCCGCCGAAGAAAAGGCTTTTTTCCATCAAAAATTGACTTATGAAGTGGTCCTTCAATCTTACGAGACAGCCCGATCCCGCAGTGCAGCCGAATTCATCCTTTCCGGCACAACAATGCCTTTGGAACAGTTCAGATCGATACAGGATGATCTTCCCGAACTTGGCACAGCCTCCGCTTCGGGCCCCGTTCCCGCCATGCCGATTCCTTCCGTCCGCAATTCCAACGAACGGCGCGAATTTTTTTCTTGGGATATAGACGGTTCAGCCCGTTTTTTTGACACAACAGGCGAGGACAACTATGTTCCCCGCGCGCCCGATGCCGAAAGTTCAAGACCAAGGCGTCAACCCGTGGGCGACAAAGTGCTTCTAATCGAGCTCGTTCACAAGGAAAAAAGGGACACACTCTCGCGCGGCTATATTGTCTACGAAGAAACCGATGCTCCCGTAAACGAAGAGCTTGGTTTTATATTGTACAAAATGCTTTCCGTCCTGCCCCAAATCGAAGAAATTTCCGACTTCCGCGACAATTGGCTTTTCATCGAAGCAAGCGCTCTTTGGACACCCCGCATGTACAGAAATCAGGGCAGCTCGCTGCATTTGTCAAACTTCGGCATAAGGTTCGCCATCGACATTCAATTCTTGAATTTTCTGTCTTTGGGTATGGGAGCGCAAATAACAAGAGACTGGATAGTAATCGGGACATCTTCCATTCACGACTTGATTTTGGAAATCCCCCTCGCATTAAAACTGAGCCTAAAACCGGGAAGCGGACTGATGCTGGAACCCTACGGCGGTGTCTCGTACAACATGTCTTTATGGGGAGACACCGAACCCTCCATGCTTTCATGGTTCGCAGGTTTGCAGATAGGCATTCGCGCAGGTCCCGGAATGATCGTGCTGGATCCGCGTTACTCGCAAGATTTGTCTTCTTCTTTTGCCGACTCCGTCGAGTACGAACGCTTCATGATCCAGGTTGGAATTGGTTACAAATTCGGCTTAATCCCCAAACGCACCATCCGTGAATATTAATTCTTGGCTTCGATTTTTTCCGCTTCTTTGGATGCCAATCGTATGCCGCCTGCCTTTAATCCGCGCACATTAAAATCATCCGCCTTGAATGTTTCTGTTAAAACTTTAAGACGCGGCTTTGGCGTATAATGTACCGTGAACGTAAATTTGGGACGGATGTCCAAATGCAGAACCTGCGAACCGTCGGGAACCAAAAAGTAATCCTTGTTCATTATCCAGCCTTCAATTACGCATCTTTTAATGCACGGGTAGCCTGTGTCTTTTTCCTTATATATGATTGTAAAGACCGTATCGGAAAGCATTTCCTTGTTGGCAGCGCCTATAAACCATGCATCAGCCCCGATAAACGCTTTTTCGCTTAAGTCCATTACCGTGTACATTCCGTTTTGACGGATTGCAAGAATTCTGTCAAAGGGTGAGACTTCGGCAATTTTTGCGCCGGAAACATTTGTTCCAAGATAGCCCGATTTTATATCGTATTTCAAATCGACATCGCGCCTTACAACTTCTTTGGCGATAACT
Organism: Treponema sp.; assembly: GCA_009787795.1. Classification (GTDB taxonomy): domain Bacteria; phylum Spirochaetota; class Spirochaetia; order Treponematales; family Breznakiellaceae; genus WQXQ01. The sequence continues at coordinate 380 of WQSP01000129.1, read as the reverse complement.
TTGTCAAAAACGCCCGCGATTGTTTTTCGTTTTCCGCCCGCGATTTCTTCGTTTGCCTTGATTTTTGCGATTATTCCCTTTAAATACGAAACCGAGTACGCGGTAATGTTTTTAAGGTGCGCGTTGATTTCTTTTATGCGCGCATTAATCGCTTCCATTTCGTCGCGTGCCTTGTTAATGTCGTATAACGAAATGCGCCTTATCGGTATGCGAAGAAGATGGTCAACATCGTCATCTGTAATTTTGCGGGGACCTATCTCCTTTAAAAACGGTTTAAAGCCTGCAAGAACGGCATCCTGAACGCCTTTTGCCGTCTTCATTTTTTCGATGCCTTTATAAATACGCTCTTCTATAAAAATACGCTCAAGAGTGCGCAGGTG
>WQSP01000128.1 GCA_009787795.1 Treponema sp. | reverse complement strand
TAATTCATCTTTGTTTAATTGTGCATATTGTTTCATGGTTTGCATGTTACACTTTTTTAATGATTTAGCCAATACATTAAAGCCGACGGCGCAAATCCCTATTGGCTCCGGCAAAGTCCACATTATCCACGGATTTTCACGAACCAAGAAGAGAGAAGAAAAACACCTTAGTGTTAATCCGTGTTAATCCGTGTTAATCCNTGTTAATCCGTGGACCTTCTTAATTATTTATCTGATTGGAAATGATTCGAAGCCGGCGGTGCGAAGGGCTTCCATTGTTTGGGTTTGGTTTGCGCCTGCGGGGACTGTCACTGCAAACATTTCGTTTCCGTTGACTGTGCGCCGCTCCATCGAAGGGGAAAAACCTGCATTTCTTAAATTTGTCATTTGCGCCTGCGCGTTGGCTTCCCTGCCGTAAATGCCTGTTTGCAAACGCGCGGCTTGTGCCGCAGGCTGTATAGGCGCAAGCGGAGATTGTGCAGTTGGCTGCGAAGCAACGGGTGCGGCAGGTTGCGTCGCCGGTTGAACTGATTGCGTCGCCGGTTGAACTGATTGCGTTGCCGGTTGTGCGGTCGGTTGAACTGCAGTTTGCGTCGCCGGTTGAATTGATTGCGTGGATGGTATGCTTGCGGTTACCGGCAATGAGTCAAGTCCGTTTGCAAACAACCAGAAGGGGCTTGGCCTTACAATAATTGTCGAAGATTCGCCTGCCGCCAATCTGCCTTCGGGGGTTTGCGGAAATTCGCTTGCAAGGCGGCGGCGCCAGTTTTCGCCCGAACCTGCGCGTGACACTTTCCACAGTATAAAATAGATCTCTGTTTTCATTTCTGCATATTCGGGGTTGTCGGCAAGTGCAGAAAGCGCGGTAACATCGCCGCTTCTTACGGCTCTTATGCCAAGATCCAAAAAGCGCGCGCGTTTGTGTCTTGCAACCAACGGTTCAAGAGCTGTTGCCGCCCTGTCCCACTCGCCCATTGCGGCAAGACAGTATGCACATGATAAAAGCGCTTCTTCGTTTACCCTTCCCGGGATGGCTGTGGCTGCTTCAAGCCAGTTTCTTGCCGCGCCTTCGATGTCGCCCGAAAGCTGTTTGAGGCGGGCAAGGCGCAAGAGAGCATCATGCCGATCGGCTGCGCTTATGCCTTGCCTGTTAACGGTATTTTCGATGTTTTGAATTTCCGCTTCAAGGGAGACGCCTGTTTGGGCGAACAGTGATTGTCCCGCAAATATAAAAACGGTTATTGCAAGAGCAAACAAAATGCCAAAACGCTCCCGGGGTTTAATCATTATTTTCCGCCGTTTCTTTTTGAAAAAAATCTTTTCTTTGCAGCTTCTGCGTCTTTTTTGATGTTTTCGTCGGGAAGCGGAGGATCAACAAAAGAAGTGTCCGATTTGGATTGAAGTCCTTTTATCAGCTTGTCCTTTCGGTTTTTCTTAATAAACAAAACCAGGGGAAAAGCGCAGACAAGTCCCATCAGGAATGAAATAAACACTGTGAGAAAAATCGGAACTTCCTTTAATGTAAGTTTTTCGGAACCAAAACTGATATCGCATTTGTTCTCCAGGTTGAATGTGACAAATGCAAGAAATATTCCAAAAATCAAAATAAATAATATTAAACGCCAGGGCATATAAAAGCCTCCTTTGCTCTAAAAGTGTTTCCTTTCAAGGACGAAAGCGTGACTTTGGCAAATGAGCCGATCATCGATTTGGAACCGGGAACGGCAACCATTTCGTCTTTTTCTGTCCTCGTTATTAATTCATCGGCATTTTTTCGGGAAATCCCTTCGATTAAAACGATTTCTGTGCTGCCAAGACGGCTTTTTAATATTTCCGTGGTATGCTTCTGCTGAAGCTCTATCACCCTGGAAAGTCTCTCTTTCTTGACTTCTTCGCCGATTCTGTTTGGAAGGTCGAATGCCTTTGTTCCCTCGCGGGGGTTAAAATGATACATGTACGAGTACATGAATCTGACTTCTTCCATTAAACGGAGAGTCATATCGAGGTCTTCTTCGGTTTCGCCGGGGAAGCCGACCAAAATGTCGGTGGAGAGGGTGACATCGGGCATGGCTTTTCGGATTTCTTTAACAAGTTCCAAAAACTGTTCTGCGGTATAGCCGCGGTTCATTGCCTTAAGAACCGAACTTGAGCCATGCTGTACGGGCAAATGCATGTGGCGGCAAAACCGATTATTGGAAGCTAAAACCTCGATGGTTTTTATGGAAAAATTGCCGGGGTTTGCCGAAAGAAAACGTATCCAATTAATACCGCTTTTTGCGGCTTCGTCAGAAACGATTTTTAAAAGCGCCGAAAAATCGACATTGCCTTTTTTCCAATCGTAGCTGTTTACATTTTGTCCCAGCAAGGTGACGCTTCGCACTCCCCTCTCGCCGACAAGCCGTATCTCCTGCGCAATGCTTTCAGGGTCGCGGGAGATTTCCCTGCCTCTGACATAGGGAACGATGCAGTATGAGCAAAAATTGTTGCAGCCGTGCATGATTGGGATAAATGCGCTGAACTTCCCTTCTTCAAGGTGAGCGCCGGAAAATGAAAAAACAGGCTTTTCGTTTTTGTCGAAAATCGCCTTTGTGCCGTTTTCTGCGGCTTCCAAAATTTGGGGAAAAAGGGAGCGCGCGGATGTGCCCATTACATAATCAACAAGCGGATGTTTTTCTTTTAGGGTGTCTCCCAAACGTTCTGCCATGCAGCCTGCGACTACAATTGTAAGTTTGCGTTTGTTTTTCTTTTTAATGCCGCAAAAATCGGCGATGCGTCCAAGTACGCGTTTTTCTGCGGTAAGGCGAACGGAGCAAGTGTTAAGAAGCACAAGGTCTGCGCTTTCGCTGTCGGATTCCGTCCAGCCACGTTCCCTGCAGACAAGCGAAAGAGCGGCGGACTCTGCGCTGTTCATCTGACAGCCGTAAGTTTCAAAATAATAATTCATTGTTTATGAAGAGAATTTTCCAATATCCCATGCCAGCTTTATGGCGTTAACAAGTCCAAAAACCACGCATCCCACAGCGCCGATTATTAACACTGTCGGGGCAATGCCTGCGATAATGCCGAAACGCGGATGGGTAAGCAGCAATAAAAATCCGCATGTTGTTATAATCACATGAAAAGGCAGATTGAATTTTCGCCTGCGGATGATCATTGAAAGTCCGTAGAAAAAAGCGGCGCCGCCCAAGAACAACCCAAGCGGTTTGACAACAGAGCCGAGAATCGTAAGAGCAATCAGGGCGATACCGCCTACGACACATTGGATAACGATTCTTCCCTTCCCATGAAGGTTTTCCGTTCCGGGGTTTGCGTCTTTGTATTCGGGTTCGTTCATTTTGATAAACTCCTTTGGGCAGATTCTATCACATTTTGAAGAAGCATTGCGATTGTCATTGGCCCCACCCCTCCGGGAACAGGCGTAAAAAACGATGCCCTGTCTGCGGCACACGGATCAACATCGCCGCAAACGCGATAACCTTTTTTTGCAGATGCGTCTTCCACGCGATTGATACCCACATCAATTACAATGGCTCCATTCTTTATCATATCGGGTTTGATGAACGCAGGTCTTCCCGCTGCCGCAATTAAAATGTCCGCCTGCAAAGTATGCTTTATAAGGTCTTTTGTTCCGGTATGGCAAAGCGTCACAGTTGCATTATATTCCTTTCTGATTAAAAGGTTTGCAAGCGGCTTTCCAACGATATTTGATCTTCCCACTATTACAACATGCGCCCCTGCAACTTGAATATTATACTCTCGCAATAACTTTAGAACACCGTGGGGCGTACACGGCAAAAATCCGCCTTTTTCCAAAATCATGTTTCCGACAGAAACAGGATGAAAACAATCAACGTCCTTTTCGGGAGCAACAGCCTCGATTACATTTTCTTCGTTTATGTGTTTTGGAACAGGCGACTGAACCAAAATGCCGTGAACTTTATTATCGTTATTTAATTCCTTTATAATGGAAAGCAATTCATTTTCGCTTGTAGATTCGGGAAGCCTTATGTCACGGCTTTCCATTCCGGCTTCTTCAAGCGCTTTTTCTTTGGAGGTTACATACGAAAGGCTTGCAGGATCTTCGCCGACAAGCACAACGGCAAGACATGGGGTGATCCCTTTTGCTTTTATCGCAGCGGCTTTAATTTTTACTTCTTCGCGGATCTTAAGCCCGAGAGCCTTACCGTCCATTATCACTGCCGCCAACTTATCCTCCAAACATTAATACTATTGTCCTCGGATTTTCACGGATTATCACCAAGAAGAAGCAATCCTTCCGTGTTAATTCGTGTAAATTAGTGGACCATCTCTACAACTGTAATATTACCATGAAACGGCCGGTTTTTGCTATTATCGAGATTTCACCGGACTGTGCGACATTGCTTAAACCGAAAAAACCGCGATTCCATTTGAGTCCCGAAAGCTGCCATTTTAACCCTTCGCTCATTGCTTCCCACGGCCCGTCGCCCAACGGGAAAACCGAAACAATCGCCTCTTCTTTTATATTATTTTGTGAAAATCTTTGTTCTCTGCAAATACAATAAATATCTTCATGCGCGGTAATCCAACGGCGCGGAAAAACGTCTCTTTCACACAGTGAACGTATGCCAAACAAATGATCAATTCGCCCGCCGCCGCCGCCAAAAATCCATACCTCATCGCAGCCTTTTTCTTTTGCGAGCAAGAACGCAAGTTCCGTGTCGGTAAAATCTTTTTCACGTTCGTGGCGGATAATGCACTCGGGAGGATAGGCGGCAAGTGTATCGGCATATTCTTGCGTATCGGGAAGAGAATCAAAATCGCCGATTAAGATATGAGGCTTAACATCTGCGTTTTTTGCCAATGCAAGTCCCGAGTCGGCGGCAATAACTAACGGGTTTTCCGATTCGGCAAGTGTTTTTTTTATCACCTGAACCTGCGGCCCTTCCCCGCCTGTAAATATAATCCCTAACAAGACTTTTCCTTTTTTTTGTTCGTGGTAAAATTTCTTTAAACAAAGTATACTGAGTCATTAAGGGAAAATCAATTGAGAGCCGGGATCGATCCAATACTAAAACAAATCGCGTCAATATTCACCAAAAACAATAAAGAGATCTATCTTGTGGGCGGCGCGGTTCGGGATATGATAAGAGGAAAAAAAATACATGATTGGGACTTGGCGACAAATGCGCTTCCCGAAGAAGTAATGACAATCATGAGGCGCGAAGG
>WQSP01000127.1 GCA_009787795.1 Treponema sp. | reverse complement strand
ACCTGCCCTTCCTGAGACTCGCCGTCTCCGATAATCGTATAAACCGTGTTCGATTTTTTATCCATCTTTAAACCAAGGGCAATGCCGATGGCGGCAGAAAAACCCTGACCAAGTGAGCCTGTCGTCATGTCGATGCCGGGCGTCTTGTTGCGATCGCAATGGCTGGGAAGNCTCGTTCCGCCTTTGTTAAGCGTTGTAAGCCAGTCNTTTGGGAAAAATCCCTTAAGCGCCAAAGTCGCGTAAACGGCAGGACCCGAGTGACCTTTACTNACAACCAATTGATCCCTATCTTCCCAGCGCGGGTTTTTCGGGTCNACCTTCATGCGGTGAAAATATAACAATGTTAAAAGGTCTACNATTGACATAGCTCCGCCGATATGGCCGGTTCCAAGGATAGCCATTTCTTCGATAGTCATTTTTCGGATTTCTTTTGCCGTATTTTTTAATGTTTGTTCGGTATCTTTTTCCATATTTTTGCTCCTCGCCAAATATTACCATCCAAGCATCTTTTGCGCAAGCTCGGTGTCTCCTGCGGCAATTGCGGCGCGTATCCGGCTTGAGCTTATGGGCAGCGAATCAATATGGCAAACGTCCTCTGTAATTTCTGCGGGGATGCCGCGTTCGGTAAAAAAACATCGAATTGCTTTTGCGTCCGTGTCCAACCGGTAGCCGCAGCGAAATCCGCTCCCGACCGCAAAGAACCCAAGGCTGCCGTGTTTTGACAAAAGCTCCAAAAATTCAATTCCGCGCAAATGCCTGAACTCATCATTAAAATCGACAACAATGACAATNCGAATCCCCATACTTTTAAACATATCAAGTCTTTCCTGAAANNTTTGTATGCTTTTAAATTCCGATNCCCGATTNCCGATCCCAAACCCATTTTTTTTATAATCGCTCCTGAATGTAACAACCGCAGGGATAAAATCCGCATTGTGCGAAACAACGCGTTTTAGAAGCGCCTGATGCCCCAAATGTACGCCGTCAAAAACGCCGACAGTCATGGCTGTAAAATTGTCTTTCAGCTCCAATCCCTTTTCAAGAAAGCGTGACCATTCCATTACTTTCAAAATAACCCTTCTTACTAGTTCTTCTTTAACAGATCAAAAAAATACTTTGCGTCTTTTGAATAGCCTGCGTTAAGCAGCAGGTTGCCTGCATGTTCTGTCATCTTTCCCTGCGGGTCGTCGCCGATTTGTATAAGCGCGGTTTTAAATTCTTCCGCAATGCCGGAATCCTTAATGCCGTTTAGCAATTTTAATTCGTTCAGCTTAAAACGAAACAGACCGTAATCGGGAGCAAGCTTTACCGCTTTGTCCAACAGGCGAATCGCCGTCCTGTTTTTTCCGTATAGACTTAAAACAAGTCCCCATAAATAATAAACCGCAGGGTCGGCTTTCGGGCGGGGCTTTAACGCGTTTCTTAACGAATGGGCAGTTTCAAATTCCTTTACGCATTGGGTATAGTCTTCTATGCTGTATGCCCATTTTCCCGCAAGCGCGCGCGCCTCGTAACTTTTTTTGCCCAGATGCGCAAGTTTTGGCATTATGACATTAAGCTCCGCCTTGTTGTCTTCGTTAAGAAAAATTTTCCCTGCGGCGATGTATCGTTCCAATGCGCTTTTTTTCTTTCCTGCAGATTCAAAAGCGTTTGCCGCGTTTGCGGCATAAACGCCGTTATCGCCGTTCAATTCAAACGCTTTGTCCCATGATTCCGCAGATGCCGTATAATCGTTCAGTTCCCAATGACATCGCGCAAGCAGGGTATAGTAATCAATATCCTTGTTGATCTTAAACGGGTTCGCTAGCGCAAATTGTTTTAATTCTTCAAATTTGCCCAACTCGTTCAGAATTTTCATTTTTTCCGTACGCGCAAATTTTCCTTCTGGCGAATCGGGCCATTGATCAAGTATCGAATCGATGTGTTCGTCCGCTTCGCTGTAATGACCAAGGCGAAAATTCATACGCGCAGCCAGCAAAAGTTCCTTTTTGGTTCTGACGCCACCTTCGGCAACCATGCTTATAACTTCGTCCCTGCGTTTCCATGCCTTGTCAATCTGTTCCAGCGATTTTACAGGATCGCCCATTACAGCGTAAGTTTCCGCAAGGCGCAGTCTGCCTTCCGCGTTAATGTTGGATTCGCTTGTCCATGTTTTGTAATTTTCTTCTATCGACTTTGATCGCGTATCTATAAGCATGCAATCCAGCATGGCTTTGCAGATATACACATCTTCATTTACCGTACGATCGTCGGTTTCGGTTTCGTTGTTTTCATCGTTATAGGAAGCAAGAACAAAGCCGATTCTGCCGCTTGCAATTGCATTATCCATTACCTCCCCCAGCCACTTGCCGTTTACAAGAAAAATATAATTGGCGCCGTAGGTAATTATTTTCATATCGATATTGATGCCGTTAAAATCGGAAATCTCCGTCCATGCAATAAGGGTTTTTGGCGAATTGTCCTTTACAACGTCAAGGCGGAAATATCCCTTGCTGGAAACAAGCGCCATGTAATAGGAACAATCATCCATTATGCGAAAGATAATTCCTGTGGCGGCATAATTCCCCAGATTGTTAAGGCGCAGTTTTGCTTCTATTACCTGATCCTGAAATTCCAAATTGGGAATGTCCACCCATGCGATGTAATTCTGCCTTTTTACTCCCAGCACAAGAGCGCCTTTGGACAGGTAGGCATTATAGGAAGATTCTGATTTAATATCAAAAGGGGACTTTTTTGTCCTGGCAAAATTAATAATCAGTTTGCCTTCGGGAGAATTTGCACCTTGGTCATCATCCCCGAATTTTCTTGGAAATAATTTATTGGAGAGCGCGTATATGAGCCTTTTTGAAAAAGCCGGCATACTACATAATATACTCAATAAAGTAAAAAAGTCGATACTAAGTGTCGCCAGATTGGACATATTCATAATAATCGCTTTGGCAATTTTGGTAATTGTGCCGTTGTTTACATGGCTTTCCTTCAAAATGGGAGAAGCGTCAAAGCAGGTAAACCTGTATGTTTCTCCGCTCTGCGAAAAATTGTTCGGCAAAACAATGATGGAAAAATTAATNCTGGAATATTCTGCCATNAACCCCGATTTGAAAATACAAATCGGTCACAGCACCATTGTTCAGCCGGACAAACTGGACATTCTTGTTTTTGATGACGGCGACTTTAGCGCTCTTGTTTCTTCCGGGGCTCTTTTGGAACTTAATTCGTACACAAACTACGATTCGGGAACAAGGCAAATGGCGATACCTGTCGTTTCTTTTATGAATATGCTTTTTTATAACAAGGAAATACTGGAAGCTGCAGGTTTTGTGCGTCCTCCAAAAACAAGGGAAGAATTTGTCACTTATGCAAGAACCGTTTCGCGCGGCGATTCAGGCGCTTCGGGCGCGGCGATCAGTCTAAGCCCCGATGACCATCTTGCGTTGTCCAGAGATATTTTTTCGTGGATTTGGGCAAGCGGCGGCAATTTTTGGACAGGCGAAGACAAGCCGTCATTAAGCAGCAGAACAATCATGAATGACATCACGTTTTTGGGTCAGCTTAACCGTGACGGAATACTTGCGCCCGATGTTTTTCAAACGACAGGAGAGCAGCGCGTAGAGCAGTTTGCTCTTGGAAAAATCGCGCTGATGATCGCGTCCACTCAGGTAATTCCGTTTCTCAGGCAAAAAATGGGGGACGACGCTTTCGGCATCACCACAATTCCCGATGCCGCAAACGGGACACAGTACAATATTCATCTTTCTTCCATATATATGGCAATCAGTTCAAACAGCGCTCATCCCGATGAAGCATGGAAATTCCTGGAATTTTTGGTCGAGAGAAGCGCCCTTTTCAGCGCCGAACTGAATGCAGTTCCCGGCACAAGCCTTAATATCATTCCGGGCGACTATGTAAGCGAAGACCCCTTCTATGCATTGGCTTGGTATGTTTTCGAAAACTCGTTTATTGTGGAAAATTTTTCCGGCAAGCCCGGCGCAGAACAATACGAAGCCATTTTCATGGAAGAACTGCAGGCGTTTTTCGACGGCAGCCGTTCAGCCCAGCAGATGATAAATACGATACAAAGCAGATGGGACGAAGTGGAAATCGAAAAATCCGACAACAATGAAAGCGAAGAATCATAAAAAAACCCCGAACATCTTGTCCGGGGTTCTTCTTGCAAATCAAAGAATATTATTTTCTGATGATTGTGAATTCGGTAAAGTTAAGAGTAACGGGACCTGCTGTATCCATAGTTGCAAATACCAATGTGTTTGCTCTTGGATTGGCTCCGGGCGCGCTTGCAATGATTCTTATTTCAATTTCTACGCTTACTTCCTGACCTGCAGGTGATGCAGGGAATTCCGCTCCGCCTACCGACGGGGATGGAATGTCAATTCCGCCCGGTTGGCGCCATGAAAGTGTCGCCCAACCGCCGTTCATGTCGGCAAATCCAACGCCAATCGGTCTCGAAACAGTGCGGCTTGTTGTGTATTTAGCTTTTAATACATAAACTTCACCTCTCGAAACTTTCTGTCCGTTTAACATAAGCGGGTTCTGAATTACACCCTGGAAATTACGGCCGTTAGCCATATTGTCAATGAGCGTAAGCTGGAAAGCGCCCAAGTCACCGGCTCCCGGTATTGGACCTGCAGTTGCTCCGCCGCCTGACGCTGCTGCGCCGCCTGTTGTTTCGCATGATAAAGCAAGAATCATGCACAACCCCAATAAAACTACTAAAGCTTTCTTCATAATTTTTCCTCCGATAAATGATAATTTAAATTAATAATACCATCAATGAACAGAACAGGCAAGGTTTTTCTTAGCATTTTTGACCATTTTTTATAAACCGTATATTTATGGTAAAAAATACCCCGAATTACTGATTTTTTTCAAATTATCCGGGGTTTTATCTTTATTACAAAGGTTTTTATTGCTTTGTAAAAACAAATTCCGTAAATCTGACAACAGCTGTCGGTTTGCCTCTTGTGCCGACCGATTCCATTCTAAGCGTATTATGAGCCGGGCTTGAGCCTGGTGAGTTTGAAAGAGCAGTCATTGTCACTTCGATTGAGTATGTTTGACCGGCTCTGGGCGCTTCGGCGCTTAAAAATAAGCCTGAGCTGTCGGGCGGTTGTCTGTAGGAAATAGGATTCCAGTAATTTGAGGCAGAAGATTGATCTACTATGCCAACGGCAATCGGGCGTTCCAGATC
>WQSP01000126.1 GCA_009787795.1 Treponema sp. | reverse complement strand
GAAAACTCGCTTCTTTTACAATCGGACTTGTTCTTCTTGTAGTTATAATGATCTCTACGCCCATGTACGTTATCATGACCAATACCCAGCAAAAGACATTACTGGAAGGACTATGGGAACGTTCCAGGGTTCTTCTTGAAGGAATTGCTTCCGGAACCAGAACCGCATTACCCGACGCTATTTCGTCAAAAGGCGATCGCGGCGTATTGGATTTAATGTACCTGCCCGCGCAGTCTTCCGCATTGCCGGAAGCAAACTATATTACGATCACAGGTTACGGCATTGATTCAATCCACACAGACAGCGTATGGGCGTCAAACGATCCTGCGCTTGAAGAAAAAATCGACACAAGCGAATTGCGCCGGGGCGTATCGCGCATCACGGACGACCTTGGTTCGCTGTACGATGAAATCACGAAAGATTTCAATTCAAAGGCACAGCTTGAAGGAGGGGATATTTCCCAGAACATCAGAGACTTGTACCGCGAAGGTATGATTATAGCTTTGGATATATCACCAGAAGGCGAACGCAAGAGAGCCGACATTCAGGTTACGATTACGGCGCAGGAAGTAAGATTAAACAACATACTTTCCGAGATTGCGGGCGATATAGGATCATACCCCGAATTTTCGACAACGCATCTGCCAAGCGACGGAAACAGAACGTTTATCTTCTATAAGCCGATTATGTACAGATTAAATGCCGACAACAACTTCTACCGCGGAATGGTCAGGATGGAAGTTTCGCTCGATTCAATAGTGGAAAGACTTTACAATGAACAGCTGACAATTCTTACAACAATCGGAATCGTCGGTTTTATCGTTTTGCTAATCGGCACAATCGGCGCATTCGTTTTCGCGGCATTAATGATCAGGCCCATACGAAAACTTGTAAAACACATCGAGATGATCCGCGACACGGACGACAAGACAAAACTTGCAGGCGTGGAAATCCTTATCAAAACAAAAGACGAAATCTCCATGCTTGGAAATACAATCAACGACATGACGCACGGTCTTGTAAAAGCGGCACAAGCCGCGTCCGACTTGAGCATCGGTAAGGAAATACAAAAGAAATTTATTCCATTGGATGTTGACAACCACGGAAACAAGCAGTCGAGCGGCTTTAAGAAAACGCCGAACCTCAATTTCTTCGGGTACTACGAAGGCGCAAAGGGCGTATCGGGCGACTACTTCGACTACAGGGATTTGGACGGCAGATATTACGCCATCATCAAGTGCGACGTTGCAGGAAAGGGAATCCCGGCAGCTCTCATCATGATTCAGGTAGCGACGATGTTCCTTAACTACTTTAAACAATGGAAACCAAATGCCAAAGGCATGCACATTGAAGAAGTGGTTTACCAGATCAACGACTTTATCGAGACGCTGGGATTTAAGGGGCGCTTTGCCGCATTTACGCTTTGCCTCTTTGACTCCGCCACAGGAATCGTGCGCTTCTGCAACGCCGGTGACAATGTCGTCAGATTCTACGATCAATCCGAAGGAACCATAAAAACGATTACCCTTCCGCAGACTCCCGCAACCGGCGTTCTGCCCAACTTTATGATCGAGACGACGGGCGGCTACTCGGTACAAACCGTTCAAATCGACAAGGGCGACATTCTCTTCCTTTATACTGACGGTATCGAAGAAGCAAAAAGAAGGTTCCGCGATTTGAACTTTAAGGAAATCCTTTGTACGGAAGGTCCGACAGACACGCCGCACGAAAACCATTCAAGCGGACAGGCTGACGAAGAAATGGGTCCCGATCGCGTAGAGGCAATCATCAACGCGGTTATGGCGGGCGCAGTTTATACATTGAAAAAATACCACAACCCCGAAGGCGACACGGAATTGCAGTTTGATTTTTCCACCTGCGAAGGCAGAGTGGAAGACGTAATCATGGCGATGGTATCGGTGGAAAAAATGTTCCGTATTTACAAGCCGGAAAAAGCGGGCGAAGATTCGCGCGTACTTGTGGACAAAAAGGTCGATGAATTCCTAAAGGGTCACTTCCTGCAATACAGAAAATACTGCGCACATACCCAAGAACACCATGATAATCCTGCGTATATGTATTATACTCATGTTATGGAAGATGAGCAGTACGACGACCTGACCATCTTGGGAATAAAAAGAAAAATCGACAAATAGGGGGAAACTATGACATTTAGCGAAAGAATGAAGGATTTGCTGGAACAGGGCTGGGATGCCACAAAAGATTTTGCCATAAAAGCCGGAGCAAAAGCTCAAGACCTTGGCGAGCGCGGCATGTTAATGTGGGACATAAAACAGCTTGAAAATCAGGCAAAGAAAGTCCTGTTAAAACTGGGCGGCGAAGCATACATGACCTTTGTAGACAAGTGCGAGTCCGTAATCGAAAAGAACTCCACCAACATAAAGGTACTGCTTGACGAAATAGCCTCGATCAAAGACCAGATAGAAAAGAAGGAATTCGAGCTTAAAAACAGGGGTTAATGCGGATGATTGCCTCTTGATCAAACTTTATTTTTTCTATATAAAGTAAAAAGCCTCTTTTTAGAGGTGCGGGCCGCTAGCTCAGTCGGTAGAGCATCGCCCTTTTAAGGCGGTGGTCGGAGGTTCGAATCCTGCGCGGCTCAGAAAGGAAAATAAAAAACTCATCTGTATTTGGAAGGCGAATCCGGAGCGGCTCATCCATGGCTCAAAAACGATTGTCGATTATCAGGGTTATTCTTGCCGCCATATTGGCGGGGTTTGTTTTTATTACGGCGGTTTTATCGCTGTTTTCATCAAATTATTATTTCATCTTTTTTATATTATCCTACGGGATAATTACGGGCATTCCTGTCGGATTGATAATAAGTCTTTTTTATTTGTTCTTTTCCCTGAAAAAAGGGAAAGCGGATATTTTTTGTTTTTATTTACTGCCGATTATTGTCTCGTTATTAATATGCGCTTTTATTTTTAATGATAAAACATCAGCATGGGATGATGAGATGTACAGAATAGCGGACATAATAGAAGAACATTACATTGAGAATGGCGTGGAAATGCTTGACAAAACAACTTTGCGGGATTTGGGAATAAAAGAAAATATCGATATAGTTATAAACAGAGACAGAACTTATTACATTATAAACAAGCAAAAAAACATTGTATACGAAAGCGAAACAAGGACAATAATGGAAAACTATGATTAAAAACCCAAAATGCTGAATTTTTATTGACTTTTGGCTTTTGGAGCGTTAAAATAGTACTATGAACCTCAAAACAGTTATCAGCACAGATACCATTGATCTGCACCTTAAAGGATCGACTAAGAAAGAAATTATCAACGAACTGCTTGATATTTTGCATAAAACCGGGAAGATTCAGGACAGGGAAGCTGCCCTGACGGCGGTAATGGACAGGGAAGAAAAAATGTCCACCGGCATGAAGCACGGAATCGCCATCCCTCACGGAAAGACCGCGACTACCCAGGATTTGGTTGCCTGTATCGGCATTTCGGAAAACCCGGTAGATTTCGATTCTCTGGACAAACAGCCGTGCAGAATTTTTATCATGACTCTCTCTCCTGTGGAAAAAACGGGACCGCATTTGCAATTCCTTGCCGAAGTAAGTCTTCTTTTTAAGAGCTCGGAAAAACGCGATGAGATCCTGAAAGCAAAAACACCGGAAGATGTTTTGGAAATACTGACGGAATAGATGCGGGTAAAGAATAATTTAATTCTTGACAACGAAGGACGCTCTCTTGTTTTGCGCGGGGTGAACCTTGGCGGCGATTCCAAAATACCCTATTGTATTCCCGGCAAAGAAACAAATCTTGATTTCCTGGACAGAAAGAACGACGTCTCGTTTGCCGGAAGACCTTTCCCCGTTGAAGAAGCGGGCGAACATTTCAAGCGCCTTAAAGACGGAGGATTCACTTTCCTTCGATTTATCGTCACATGGGAAGCAATCGAGCATGAAGGCCCGGGCATTTACGACGAAGCGTATTTGGCGTATTTGCGAAAAATTCTTTTGGCGGCGGAAAAAGAAGGGATAAGCGTCTTTATCGATCCTCACCAGGATGTATGGAGCAGATGGACAGGCGGCGACGGCGCGCCTGCGTGGACAATGGAAAAACTTGGAATGGATCTTGCGCTTATGGACAGCACTGGCGCCGCCGTTACAAGGCAAAGGTATGAATTGCACCACGACGGAAAACCGTATCCAAAAATGCTCTGGCCAAGCAACTATAACCGCTATGCAGCCGCCACCATGTTCAGCTTGTTTTTTGCAGGCGCAGTTTATGCCCCTGACATAAAAATTGACGGCGAGAATATTCAGGACTGGCTGCAAAATAAATACATCGCGGCTTTCCGTCACACGCAGCGCAGGCTTAAAAATTGCGCGGCAATAAAGGGCTGGGGCGTGATGAATGAGCCAAGTGACGGCTTTATAGGTTTGCAAAACCTTGCAGAACCGGAACGCTTTTTATTGCCGGAAGGTCCTCGCCCCAGTCCATGGGAAACAATGATGGCGGCTTCGGGCTTTCCTGTTAAGGTACCCGTTTACAGTAATCTTGGTTTTAATATTTCCCGTTATGAAATTTTTAACCCGGAGGGCAAATCGCTTTTTAAGGAAGGCTATACCTGCCCGTGGAAACAGGCAGGCGTATGGGAACAAAACGGCGGCGAACCTAAATTAATCAAAAGCGATCACTTTGGCAGGCTTGGCGCAAGACCCGCAATCTTTGCAGACGATTTTTTGCGTCCGTTCAGCATTAAATACATAAACGCAATGAAGGAAGCGGACGAAAACAATTTCTTTTTTATCGAGGGTTTACCCGATTGCGAAAAAGCCGATTCTCACCCTGTATGGAACAAGGACGACCCGCAAAATGCGATCAACGCGTTCCATTGGTACGACGGGTTTTCGCTGTTTACAAAATCTTTCCGCTCCTGGTTCAATGTTAATGTCAGCGCAAGAAAGCCGCTTTTAGGCAAAAAACAAATAACCGCATATTTTGCAAAGTGCCTGAAAAAGGGAATTGAGCTTACAAAAGAAAAGATGAACAATATGCCGTGCCTTTTGGGAGAGTTCGGTCTCGCGTTTGACTTGAACAACAGGAGCGGGTTTAAAAGCGGCGATTACAAACTGCACGAAAAGGCGCTTTCCATGTATTACGACGCGGTAGACGCGAATCTTCTTCATTCTACAATCTGGAATTACTCGGCAAGCAATACAAACAAATACGGCGACAGTTGG
>WQSP01000125.1 GCA_009787795.1 Treponema sp. | reverse complement strand
TTGGTTAATACGGCTCCGCCTGTCATTATCCTGCATTCCGGTTTTTTTTCCTTTATCAGGCGGATTGTTTCTTCCATATAAACAACTGTCGTTGTCATAAGCGCGCTTAAACCGACCAATTGAATGTTTTCCTTTAACACAGTTTCCACCACCAAAGAAGGTTCAACATTTTTCCCCAAATCGATTACTTCAAAATTGTAATTTTCCAAAAGCACTTTTACGATATTTTTTCCTATATCGTGAATGTCGCCCTTTACCGTAAGCAAAACAATCTTTGCGCGTTTTTTTTGCACTTCGCCTTTTTTTGCCATGAACGATTTTATTTCTTCAAATGCCGATTTTGCGGCTTCTGCGCTCATTAAAAGCTGAGGCAAAAAAATAATTCCGTTTTTATAATCATTCCCAACCTTGTCCAAAGAAGGAATTAAATGATCATTTATAATGTTCATTGGCGTATACTGCGCTGCATCTGCAAGCATATTCTTAACGGCAGCGCCTGCCTGTTCATGAAGCCCTTGAATGATTGAATCGTAAAGACTTAATTTTTCTTCATTTTGAGTTTTTGGTTTATCGTTTTCATTTGACTTATTGGAAAATCTTTTTACATATTCGCCGCAATTGGTATCTATTCCTTTTAACGCGTTATACGAATAATATGCGTCCATCATCGCATTATCCATTGGATTGATGATTCCTGCGCTTAGCCCCGAATTCAAGGCAAGCGTAAAAAAACTTGCGTTTATTTTTTGCCTTTCAGGAAGACCGAACGAAATGTTCGACACGCCAAGAATCGTATGAATGCCCATTTTCAATCTAACATGTTCCAATGCATCAAGCGTAATTTTTGCATTGTCTTTGTTAGTGCTTGCTGTCATTGTCAATGTATCAACGATTACCTTTTTTTTATGGATACCGAAAGATTCTGCCGTTTTGACAATTTTTTGCGCGATTTCGATTCTTCCTTCCGCCGACTCGGGTATTCCGCTATCATCCAGAGCGAGCGCAATAAAACATGCGCCGTATTTCTTTGCAAGCGGAAGGAATTTTTCCAGTGATTCTTTTTTTCCGCTGATCGAATTAAAAAGCGGTATGCCGTTATAAAGACGAAGCGTTTTTTCTGCTGTTTCGTAATTTGTCGTGTCTATTTGAAGCACAGCGTCACTTACGCTTTGCAGCTCCTTTACAATTTTTGCAAGAATCGCAGTCTCGTCGATATCGGGAAGCCCTGCGTTTACGTCTAAAATTTCCGCTCCTTTTTCCGTCTGCGAGATTCCTTCCCTGCATACAAAACCGGTATCATTTTCGCGTAACGCAGCTTTCAATCTGGGCTTTCCTGTCGGATTAATTCTCTCTCCTATAATGACAGCCTTTTCACTAAAAACAACTGTTCTTCCCCACGAAGAAACAGCCGTATAATTTTTTGGCTCAGAGATTTTAAAAGGAACATCTTTGCACGCTTCTATCATCGCTTTAATGTGCAAGGGCGTAGTGCCGCAGCAGCCGCCGATTATCTGCGCGTGCGGCGCAATCTCTTTCATTTCTGCGGCGAATTCTTCGGGCGTTACGCGATACTCGGTTACTCCGTTATTTTGAACGGGCATTCCTGCATTCGGACAAAACATAACGGGAATGCTTGCGTATTTTGCCAAGTCTTTGGACAGTAATTTCATCTGATGCGGTCCAAGACCGCAGTTTAAACCAAGCGCGTCCGCCCCAAGCCCTTCGATAAGAGTAACTGCTGTTATCAAATCCGCGCCCGTTAAAAGTCTTCCCGAAGAATCGGGCGTAAATGATACAATAACAGGAAGATTTGAGTTTTCTTTTGCCGCAAGAAGCGCCGCCTTGATTTCGTAAGTATCTGTCATTGTTTCGATCAAAATCAAATCGGCACCAGCTTCATTTCCCGCTTTTACCATCTGTGCAAAAATGCTTACCGCTTCTTCAAAATCAAGGTCGCCGAAGGGACTTAACAATTTCCCAGTAGGGCCCATATCCAAAGCGGTATAAACTTCATTTTTTTCATGTTTTTTTACGGCATTTTTTGCGGTTTTTACCGCGCAGGAAACAACTTCTTCCACAGAAAAACCCGTATCTTTCATTTTTAAACGATTTGCGCCCAACGTATTTGTTTTTAATATTTGACATCCCGCATTCACATAACTTTCATGAATACTTAACACCTTTTCGTTATCTGTCATGTTCATAAGCTCCGGAAGATTTCCCGTTTTAAGACCGTTTGCCTGAAGCATTGTGCCCATCGCTCCGTCAAAAAAGAGGCGTTCTTTTCCAAGCCTTTCTAAAAATTTCATCAAACTGCCTCCCTAAAGCAGCAATTTTTTTTCCCGCACAAGGCGCAATCATTTAATGCGCATCCGGATTTTGCATTTTGATCTTCCGTAAAACCGATAACGGCAGTAACCGATTTGGAAGGTATCAGCATAAACCCTTCCGTTAAGGAAATTCCAATGCGCGAAGCGTCAAGTAATTTTAAAATTTCTTTTTGGCAGGTAATGTCAAAATCGCCGTATCCCGGGCTGAAACGTGAGAGCGCAAAAAGATTTTTTAATTCGTTAAGCTCATGAATTTCATTTCCTGTTTCATCGAGGTACGTTTCGATCATGTCTGTGCATACGTTTTGGGCGGTTAACGCTTTGCCCATATTCTGCACGCTGTACCTTCGGATTAACATATCGGCGTTTGCGCCCAATGTAGCGGCTAACATTACGGCTTTTTTGCATCCTTTTAGATGATTTGCAAGGCTTTTGCTTTTAATTGTCATTTCGCCCAACGTCACAGTCTGCAAATCGACATTGCAATTGTAAACCGCATAAATATTTTTTGGCGTTATGTTTTGCTTGAAAACGTCTTCAATTTCATTATTCGCCATAACCGCGCCCTATTTTAAAATCTCGGACAAATTGGCGATAATCTTTCCTGCGATATCCGGTTTATTCATTGTATAAATATGTATATGATTTACGTCATTTGCAATCAGATCAATTATTTGTTCTGTGGCATAAGCAATTCCCGCCTGACACATCGCCGCAGAATTGGAAGAAAATTTTTCTACAATCGCTCGGAATCTGGAAGGAAGCGCAGTTCCTGAAATTTTGCAAATACGCGCAATTTGCTTTCCGTCGATAACAGGCATTATTCCCGCAATCACCGGCACCTCAATTTTGTTGTTCAGCATACGGTATAAAAAATTATATAAAATGTTATTGTCAAAAAACATCTGCGTCGTAAAAAATTGACAGCCGGATTCGACTTTTATTTTTAGAGTATCAATATCTTTTTGGATACTCACAGCTTCAGGATGTCCCTCGGGATAACACGCTCCGCCGATGCAAAAGCCGTCTTCCATCATCGAATGTGTTTCATCCTTATAATCGCGTATTTCTTTCATCAAATCGCATGCATGATGATAACTTGCGTTTTCAGGGTGCGGCGAACCTTCGGGAATATCGCCCCTCAATGCAAGAATGTTTTTTATTTTTAATTTTGATAACTGCGCAAGTGTTTCCCTGATCTTTTCTTTTTCGGATGAAATGCAGGTAAGGTGAGCAAGGGCCGTAACGCCGCATTTGTTCTGCGTCTCGTCGGCAAGATCTGCGGTATAGTTTGACGTGCCGCCACCCGCTCCGTATGTGATGCTGATAAATGCCGGGTTTAAGGCTGCCGTTTCGCGGACAACCGTTTTTGCGCCCGCAAGCCCGGAGCCGTATTTTGGAGGAAACAGTTCGCAAGATACTGTCACCTTGCCGGTATTCAACAAATCAGTTATTTTCATAAAATTTCCATATATCCCGTATACAACCTATATATAAAAGATATATGGATAACATAATATTTACAACTATTCTTCCCAAAGCCATGTTGACAAATAACGTTCGCCTGTGTCGGGAAGGACTGCAACAATTGTTTTGCCCTTGTTTTCGGGTCTTTTGCTTACTTCGAGCGCGACATCCAAAATGGCTCCCGATGAAATACCCACAAGTATTCCCTCTTCTTTGGCAATCGCCCGCGCCGCAGTACCCGCTTTGATGTCGTCAGTCTGATAAACTTCATCAATAACCGATGCATCGTAAACCTTGGGAATAAAGCCCGCGCCTATACCCTGAATTTTGTGGGGACCTGGCTGCCCTCCGGAAAGAACAGGCGATGCCGACGGCTCAACGGCAATCACTTTAATGGAAGATTTTTTGCTTTTAAGGAATTTTCCGGCTCCGGTTACGGTTCCGCCTGTGCCGACCCCGCCGATCAAAACATCGACTTTTCCGTCGGTATCGTTCCAAATCTCGGGGCCTGTGGTCTTTTCGTGTATTGCAGGATTCGCCGGGTTATCAAACTGCTGCGGGATAAACGAATTGGGCGTGGAAGCGGCAAGTTCCTCCGCCTTCGCAATCGCGCCCTTCATACCCTTTGCGCCCTCGGTTAAAACAAGTTCGGCTCCAAGCGCCTTTAAAAGTTTTCGCCTCTCTACGCTCATTGTTTCGGGCATGGTAAGGATAACCTTGTATCCCTTAACCGCCGCGATATACGCAAGCCCGATTCCCGTATTGCCGCTGGTCGGCTCGATAATAACCGTCCCCTGTTTTAATTTGCCGTCTTTTTCCGCAGCTTCGATCATCGCCAGGGCAAGGCGATCTTTTACGCTTGACATGGGATTAAAACTTTCCAGTTTGACATAAACCTCGGCCCCCCCTTTGTTGATTTTATTGAGTTTTACAATCGGCGTATTCCCAATAAGGTCTGTGATTTTTTCCGCTCTCATGGTAGTCTCCTTACCTGATATCATTATACCCATAATACTTATGTGTTTACTATGTTTTATGAAAAAATGCGATTTATGTCAATAGGGGTTACTTGCAAAGTTATGCCAATTATTCTATAATTAAACCAGAGAAGGGCGTTGGAGGTTATTATGAAAATCGGAGCTAAATTAATCCTAATAATTTCTGTTGTGAATTTGGTCGGTATCGGAGGTTTGACTATTTCCGCCACCTTGTTTTCGTCCAGTCAGATTTCGAAACTGGCGGGAGAAAATGCCGGAAATATCACCGAGATAACCGCAGAACAGGTTACAGCGTTTCTGGAAGTACCTTTGGACGAAATGAGGTCATTGGTAAATCTGATGGTCTTTATCGATGAAATAGCACCGGTGGAAACAAGGCGCGATTATGTTAACTTTATGCTTAGAAGCTTGATGAGAAAAAACCCGGATTTTGTTGGCGCGTGGGTGGTTTATGAACCCAATGCTCTTGACGGCAGGGATGCCCTTTTCAGAAATACCCCGGGAAGCGATTCTACAGG